>NZ_RQWN01000001.1:1611968-1750488 GCF_003977755.1 Haloterrigena salifodinae | reverse complement strand
CCGATCGAGCCACACACTCATATCGCATCTGGATCAGACCCGGAAACGGGTCCAGGCGCTAACTGGACTACACGTACAATCACACGGTCACATACCACCGATATTGGTATTGCGGCGGTTCGATTCCGTCGATCGGCGTTGAGGCGGCCACAGCGGCGGGGTTCCACCCGTACCCATCCCGAACACGGTAGTTAAGCCCGCCTGCGTTTCGGTGAGTACTGGAGTGCGCGAGCCTCTGGGAGACCCGATTCGCCGCCATCCACTCATACTACATCATCACGCCCCGCACAGCACCGGCTGTGTGGGGCTACTCGTATTTATAGCAGGTACTGTCGCACAGTAACGACTGTGCCGTACCGCTATGCTTAAACGACCACAGTGATAAGGGACAAACGCGCCAAGGTGGCAGAGTCCGGCCGAACGCAGCGGCCTGCAGAGCCGCCCACCGCCGGTTCAAATCCGGCCCTTGGCTTTCTGTCGTGATCGACTCGAGGAGCGATCGCTCTAAGGGTGGTCTCTAGGCACTGTTTCGCAGAGTAGATCCGGATATCAGTTTCATACTGTAATGGCTTCGTGCGTACCACGCGAGGTATCCGTGATCAGTTGGTGGCTCAGCAACGGCGATCCACCATTCGTCGGTTGATCACGGTTTTCTCGATCACCGCGTTGTTCTTGAGGAGTCAGCTATCGAAAAAGAAGGACGAGCCAGTGATGAACTCTGCCGAGACATCCTGTTCGCGTCACTCGCAGAACCGCGGTCTGTTTCAGATTGCACATCCATCGAAATCTGAACACACGGTCGATCGCTTCCTCGCTCACGTCGTTCGCAGACTGGGCTCTCCCTGCGATTAAAATTGCCTTGGCCGCTTTGCTCCTCACGAAATTGGTCGTCGCAAAAGCGGGCCGGGCGCGATTTGAACACGCGACCGTCTGGTTAAAAGCCAGACGCTCTGCCAAACTGAGCTACCGGCCCTGTGGATGCTACTTTCGGGGAGTGATGGTTAAACGTTTCTTTCTCTGCCTACCCGATAACCAGATGGTGACGCTGGGTGCACTCGAGCAACCTTTGCTCAGTCGAAGTACTCTTCGAGTGCCTCGGTAACGATTTCACCGGGGAGAACGCCGTCAACGGAGGCGCGGCGGCGGAGATCCCGGTACGTCGACGGTGAGAGCGTGAGTTCGAGTTGGCCCAGTGTGACGCCGTGATCGGCCAGCGCCTGCTCGATCGGGGTGCCGTCGTTGATGGTACTGGCGACGCTTCGGACCTCGCGGACAGTGAGGTCGCCGTCGAGGGTCGCCCAGGCGAGAAGGAGTCGCGCTTCGCCGCCGACGCGAGCGATGTGTTTGGCGGCGGTAGGTGCGATGCGGCCGAGCGCGACCTGTTTGCGGACCGACCGCGGGAGGTCGTGGACGCGAGCCCACTTGCGAATAAACGAGACCGTCGCGTCGCCGCCGGCGCGTTCGGCTGCGGCCTTGTAGGAGCCTTCGCCGCGGACGAGCGCGGCGCAGGCGGCGGCGCCACGCAGCATGTAGAGGTGGTCGTCGTTCGTCGAGCCGCTGGCGAACTCGCGGACGGTTTCGGCGGCGTCGGCAAGGCTCTCGGGATCGTCGGGATCGAACTGAACGGCCTCGCGGGCGCGCGTGCCGGCGACCGATTCGTCGCCCCGGATAACTGGTGCACCGACGGGCGATTCGCGGTCCGTCGGGATCGAACGACCATCCGCACGACGGCGATGTGAGCGGTCACCGGGCCGATTGTCGGTCATGGCTCCCGATAAGGACTTGAACGCTAAAAAAGCCGCTGCCGTGGCGAATCTCTCACTCGTCGCGTTTTTCGGCGAGATGCTCCCAGATTTCCGTGCAGCCGGCCCCTTCCTCGATGTCGTCGAGGTGGGCATCGTCGCGCTCTTCGTCGTCCTGCTCGGGTTCAATTGTCTCCGGTTTGCATTCGGCCGCGTCAGTCATGGATCCCTTTTCGAACGCAGCGGGCATAAGTACCACCTCGGCTGCAAGCGATACCCGTGCTCGGTCTTACAGGTCAGTTATGCCGCTATCTCCGACGCCCCACCGCTTCGATTCGTGATGCTGGCGGGTGATTTCGTTCGAAACGCGCGTCACGGATCGGCGCCGTGAGAGCGAACGCTCGAGAAAGAAACCAGTTAGAGCGGCCGAGCGTCCAGTTCGAGAGAACGAGTCCGATCCGGCTGTCGACGACTCGAGCGAGAGCGGGCTGAAAGCGGGTATCGAGACGGTTTGGGGTCGGTACGGGCGATGGAGTGGGTCTCGTGAAGACTCGTTTTCCCGCCGGTTGTCGAGAGTCGACCGATGAGAAACGGCCGCGCCGCATCGAGAATCCACGGGTGATGACGGTCTGCAGAGACTGACGGTGGATGTCGCAGGCCGTATGGGAAGGCGAAGCCCCTCTCTGGAGGGAGTGACGGCTACCGGCTGCCGAGTCGCACATCGGAGGCAAAATAATCCGGTAGACGAGGCACCGAATCGGGGATTATTGTGCAGTGTGAACGGGCAGCAGGGATTAGTCGAGTGCGGGACGATATCGATCGGATCCGTCGATCCGACGCGCGGTTCGGATCTGTTGGAACACAGTCTGCTGTCTCGAGTCCCGATCGATGGCTGTAATCGATGTCGACGCGTTTCGGTCGGCAGTCGTCGCTGTACAAGAGTTCCTCCCGATCGGTTCGCGAGCGCGCCCTCGCGGCCCCTAAGTGGGTTCGTCGTGAGCGTTCTCGTATGTCAGATCGACTGATGACGGTTAACGCGTACACGACCTTAGACTACGTCGAGGCCGTCGCGAAGGGGGCGGCGTTCGAGTGGGAATCGGTCGCCGTCGTGAACGCGACCGCCGACACGGAGGATCCCGACTGCGTCCACCTCCAACTCGAGTTGGACAATCTCGCCGAGGAGTACCTGCCCAAACACATGGAAGACCTCGAGTTGACGCCAGATCAGGCGCGGGCGCTGGCGGCCGACCTCGAGAAACACGCCGATCGGATCGACGACGCGCAGGCCGACGAGTGAGAGGACGCCCTCGCGAATCGGGAAAATCGGCCGCTCGCGGGCGCCTGCCGTCGCAGGCTGGCGATTTTTTCACGGCGCCGGCGAATCGCCGGCTGGATCATGAGCATGGACACGATTCAGGACCTGTTCGAGCACGGCCTCGAAGACATCTACCACGCCGAGCACCAGCTGCTCGACGCGCTCGAGGATCTGGAGAGCAACACCGAGCGCGACGAGATCGCACAGGCGTTTTCGGAGCACCGCGAGGAGACCCAGGGTCACATCGATCGGCTCGAGGAGGTCTTCGACATGTTTGGCGAGCCCCCAGAGAAAGAGGAGTGCGAAGGGATCGAGGGTCTGATCGAGGAGTACGAGGAGTTCGAATCCATGGACCCCTCTCAAGAAGTCATGGACTACCACAACATGGCGGCCGCCGAGAAGACCGAGCACTACGAAATCGCCGCCTACGGCAATCTAATTCCGCTGGCCGACCAGCTCGGAATGGACGAGGCCGCCGACCTGCTCGAGGAGAACCTTCGGGAGGAACAGGACGCGCTGGACGAACTGACGGAACTCACCGAAGAGTTCGAGATGGACGCCATTCCGGCGGAGTGATTCCGACGGCTTACGAGAACGACGACGACACCGACGAGGAATAGACCCAGTACGGCGGGACCGAAGACCAGGTGCCGACGACCAATATCGAAGACGAGCGCGCCGAGACGGACAACGAGGGCGTCGACAAGTAACCGGACGCCCGACCGCTCGAGTCGCCGCGCGGTCGAGGGCACTACTTCTTTTACCGCTGAGCGTCTACCCCCGACCGTGACAACGCCGGCGTCCGGAGCGGCCGACGGTGACGACGGGCTCTCGATCCGTCCAGCGGCGCGGGCGGATCTGCTCGCAATCGTCCGTATCGAGAACGAGTCGTTTTCCCAGCCGTGGCCCTACGACGCCTTCGAGCGGTTTCTCGGCGACGACGGGTTTCTCGTCGCCGTCGAGGGAGGCACGATCGCCGGCTATATCGTCGCCGACGTGAGCACGCAGTTCGGACGGGAACTCGGCCACATCAAGGACATCGCCGTCCATCCGGACCACCGCGACTCGGGGATCGGAACCGCCTTGCTCACCCGGGGAATGGCCGTGCTCACCGCCCGCGGTGCCGATTCGGTCAAACTCGAGGTCCGCCGGACCAACGACGGCGCGAAGCGGCTCTACCGCCAGTTCGGTTTCGAGCCGCTCCGGCGCGTGCCGGGCTACTACGGGAACGGCGAGGACGCGATCATCATGCTGCGGAAACTCGAGTAGGCGCGCGAGAACAGGCGTCCGACGGTCGTCCCGCGCTCGCGACCGCGGACGTGGCCGTTTTACCGCCGGCGTTCCTACCCGCGAGCATGGGATACGCCTGCCCCGTCTGCGACGCCGAACAGGCCGACGCGGAGCACCTCGCGAACCACCTCGCGATCACCGCCTCGCTGGGCCGCGAGGACCACCGTGCCTGGCTCGAGGAGCACGCGCCCAACTGGAGCGACTGCAGCCCCGAGGAACTGGGCGAGATCGTCAGCCAGTACGCACCCGAGATCGACACGCCGGAGTTCGAATCGCCGAGCCACGGACACGACCACGGCCGACCGGGCGGCCTCGAGGAGGGACTAGCCCGCCAGAGCCGCCAACCGGGTCGAGGGGACCAGCTCGGCGGCCGGTCGGACCGGGGCGGCATGAGTGCTGAAGCCGAGAGCGCCCTCGAGGAAGCGCGGGAGCTGACCCGGCGGATGCAGGAACCGGCGGACGCGGACGAAGAGGGAGCGGCATCGGACGACGAGACGGGAGCCGTCGAAACGACCGACGACGGCACAGCCGTTGACGACGACGGGTCGTCGGAACGCGAAACTGGTAACTGACTACCGCGAGCACGTCGAGGTATGCACACTGACGGGACGTTTGCGCCGGCGTCGGCCGAGGAGGCCCGGGACCGCTACGAGGAGGTCGGTCCCGCGGCCCAGACCGTCGTTCGCGAGGTCGCCAAGGTCATGGAGTTCGACCGCGAGGAGTACGACGACCGCGTCACCGGCGACGTCGTCGAGACCGCCCGCGACGCGCTGTTCGCCAGCCTGCTCGAGGTTCGCGTCGGCACGCGCGAGGAGTTCGAGGACTGGCACGAGGAGTACGACGGCGAGGTTACGATTGTCGGGAGCGAGAACGTCGACTCCGTCGTCTGGCACGCCGGTCCCGAGGACGGCGCCGTCGCCGCGACCTTCCAGAACGAGGAGGAGGCAGCGGTCGCGACCCTCCGACGGCAGGCGTTCGGACGGCTCTATCGGGAACTGGTCGAGGCGAACTGAGCGGCGGTCGCCGCGGGACCGATCTCGTCTCTCCTGATCGCCGAACGGCACCTATTACCCGATCGAGGCCGACACACCGGTCGATGACTGCACCCGACGAGTGGACGCTCCGCGAGGAGGTCACCGAGTACGAGACGTCCTGGTACGACGGCGGGTACGATCTGCTCGAGCAGCCCGACGGCACCGAGAAGCGCTACTACTGGGCGGACCTGCCGGACGCGGTAATCGTCGTCGCCAAGATCGACGGCACCGCCGTGGCGGCTCTCGACGACGAGACGACCGACGGGAACGAGGGCGAGCACCTCCTGTTCGTCGAGCAGTACCGGCCGACGATCCGCGAGACGCACCTCGAACTCCCCGCGGGCATCGTCGAGGACGGCGAATCCTACACGCACGCGGCCGCCCGCGAACTCGAGGAGGAGACCGGATTCAAACCCTCGAGCACTGCCTTGCTTCAGGAGTACGCGGTCGCGACCGGCGTCCTCCGCCACGATCGGGGCGTCGTCTTCGCCGAGGGGCTCGAGCCTGGCGAGCGCGAACTCGACAACAATGAGTTCCTCGAGGTGACGACGGTTCCCGTCGACGAGGCACTCGAGCGCGCCCGCGAATTGCCGGCGAACGACTCGACGCTGTCGGCGCTGTTGCTGGCGAAGGAGGACGGCCTGCTCTGACGCTCGTCGGGAGCGATCGATCGCGTGGTCGAACGCAGGCGGTCTGGTCTCGAACGCGTAGTGCTGGAACGGCGAGTCAGGACGACCCGCCGCTCGCGAGCGGGACTCGACCCGTGGGCTTATTCTGTCCGCGTCCTAATCCGGGCGTAATGGACGGCGAAATCTCCCCCGACGAGGTCAAGGAACTCCTCGAGGACGACGCGGACGTCCGCGTCATCGACATTCGCGACGAGCAGAGCTTCAACCACAGCCGGATTCCCGACAGCGAGAACATCCCGTTTCACGAACTCACGAGCCGCGTCGAGGAATTCGAGGGCGAGGATCGAATCGTGACGGTCTGTCCCCACGGCAAAGCCAGCGTGCAGGCGGCCCAGCTCATCGGCTCCTACGAGGGGACCGCCGACGCGACCGTCGAGAGCATGGAGGGCGGCCTCGAGAAGTACGGACTGAAGTTCGGCCTCATCGGAAGCGAGGACGAGGCGGACGAATCGGCGAACGCCGAATCTCCCTTCTGATCTCGCGACCGCGGTTCTCCCGCGGCTTCGCTTTTTCGTATCGGCGGTATTGATGCCAAAGACGGTTCTCCGCGAGGATAGGCCGACGGGAAATCAGCGCGAGACCGATCGCTGGTGGAGGTGAAAACCGAAGTCAGTGAAGAAGCGATACGGGAGGCAGTCGCGGAGTTCGGAAGTCGTCTCAGAGCATCGCGGGCATTATGCGACGTTGAAGCCGCGGTCCCGAAGGAACTCTTCGATGCGGCCGGTGTGGTTGCCTTGTAGCTCGATCTGGTCGTCTTCGACGGTCCCACCACAGGCGAATTTTGATTTGAGATCCGACGAGAGACTGTCCAGATCGACGTCCTTCGGATCGAATCCTTCGACGATCGTTACCTCTTTACCGTATCTGCGCTCGTCAATGCGGATGTTGAGTTGCTGTTGTCCCTTGGCCACGTCCTCGCAGACGCAGAGTTCCTCGGGCAGCCCGCACGTCGAGCAGACTTCCGACATTACGTTCACTGGTACGAATCGGCCATATTAAACACTATCGGGACCCGTATGCCGTCTCGCGGTTCTTTTTGAGTGAGCGGGTGCTCAATTCCCCCGTTGACCGCGGCCAGGGAGTCGCTCCCGCGCGAGTTCGTCGACGATCGCCATCGCCTCGTCGGCCCCCTCGCGATCGACGCCGCCGCCGTACACTGTCCGTTCGTACCGCTCGAGGACGGTCTCCGCCCGCGGATCGACCCCCGCGTCGGATTCCTCGGCCAGCGCCTCGAGGTAGCCGCGCGCGGACTCCGAGCGCTCGCGGGGGCGATGGGAGACGGCCAGCAGGCGCTCGAGACGCCGGTAGGCGCGTTCGGCGTCGCGGCCGGGATCGTCGCTGCGCCGTTGCCAGTAGAGGCCGATGGTCCGGCGGAGCCGCGCGACCGCGCCGGTGCGGTGGACGCTCGCGACCAGTCCAGTGAGGGCAACGAGGGCGACGGTGGCCGCCTCGCGGGAGATCGAAAGCCGCTCGACGAGCGCCGCGAGCCAGCCGTCGTCGTCCTCCTCGTCGGCGACCGAACTGTCGTTCGCCGCCGGTTCGACCGGATCGGGCTCCGGAGACGAGTCGTTTCCGTCGGTCTCGTTGTCCGGTCTGTACCTGGTGTCGGAGTCGTTCCAGTTCTCGCTCTCGTTGTTGCCGACGATCTCCGACGGGGGCTCGCCGGGTTCGTCCTCCGCTTCCTCCTCGGAAAGCGGCACGTCCTCGCTCGAGTCGGTGTCGACGTCCTCGGCGCCGTCCTCGCGGGCCTGCTCGACCTGCTCGTTGTGGGCCGAATCGCGGGGCCCGGACGGCGTCGGCTCGAAGGCGACCCAGCCGTGGTCGGGAAAGTAGACCTCGACCCAGGCGTGGGCGTCGGTCCCGCGGACGACGTACTCGTCGTCGTCGACCTGCTGGCCGCTCGTGTAGCCGGTGACGTAGCGCGTCGGCACGTCCTCGGCCCGCAGCATCTGGGCCATCGTCGTTGCGAAGTAGACGCAGTAGCCCTCGTCCATCTCGAGCAAGAACGCCTCGGCGACGTTGCCGTTCGGCCGGTCGACCTCGAGGGAATAGCCCTTCGTCGACCGGAGGTAGTCCTCGATCGCGACGGCCTTCTCGTAGGGCGTGTCGGCGTCGGCGGTGATCTCGGCCGTTCGGGCCTCGAACTCGTCGGCGGTGTCCTCGGGCGTCTGGAGGTACCGCTCGGCGATCGGGTCGGGGTAGTCCGTTCCCGCCCGCTGGAGGGCAGCGGCGTCGGGGTCGATCACCGCGCTCTCGACGGCGTACGTGTCGCCCTCCACGAGGGGGGTGTTCGGATGGATCTGCCCGTGGCTCGAGACTCGGGTGTGCTGGGTGAAATCCCCGTCGACGGTAACCGGCTGCGGGGCGGCGGGCATGACGCCGAGCGTGGTTTCGGCCGTGACGAGCTGGCGCACCCGTTCGGTCTCGCCCGGCGGTTCCCCGATGGGCCCAGAGTAGTCGCTGCGGTCGCCGGTCCGAACCCACTCGCCGCCGGCGAAGCGATCGTAGACACCCGTTCGCCAGTAGGAGGCCTGATCGGCTTCGACCGTAAACCGGACCTCCGGCGAGAGGTCGACCGAGCCGCCGATGCGCGAGCGATCCGAGGCGTGATCGATGGTTCCCTCGAGTGTCCCGGCCTCGGTCCCGGCGAAGTGGCCCGGCGTCCCCGAGCCGCCGGGGATGACCGTGACGGTCAGCGAGAGCACGACGATCAGTGCGAACAGGGCCGCGAGCAGGTCCGCCTGAGCGACCGAGCCGCCGCGGCGCTCGAGTTCGCCGCAGCCGACGGCGCCGATCCCGGCCAGCGTTCCCACCAGTGTGGGTACCGTCCCGGCGTCGCCGGTCAGGACGAGAAAGAGCAGCGCGATACCGCCGGGAACGACGCCGAGCGCGTACCGACCCCGGACGGCGAGATACCATGAGAGGAAGACGGGCGCGGGGACGAACGCGAGCGTCCAGACGCCCGCTTCGACCATCCGGAGCAGGGGGAGGCCGGTCGCAAGCGCGGCGGCGTCCGAGAGCAACACGTCGCCCGCCGAGAGCAGCACCTCGACGCCGAGGCCGGTGTACTCGAGGTAGTAGGCGAAGCCGAGCGCGCCCGCGACGACCGCGGCGACCGTCGCGGTCCGCGGGCGGATCGCCCACGCGAGGACCGTCGCCGCGACCAGCATCGCCCCGACGAGGGTCAACAGCGTCTCGGTCCCGCCGACGACCCGCGTCACGTCGCGCAGGACGCTCACGTACGACGCCGTCAACACCAGCACGCAACAGCACGCGAGCAGCCGGAACGTTCCGGGACCGACCGATCCGTCCGCGTCCGGCGCGATTTCGATCGTTCGGGAATCGGATTTCGTACTCACGACGTCACCTCCGGTTCGTCGGGACCGCCGTCGGTCCCGTCTCGCCCCCGCCGATCGGGTGCGCCGGGCCCGTCGTACGGGGTCGTCGTTCGGTCGGGATCCCCAACGAGCCGCTCGAACGGGATCGATCGATCGTCAACCACGACCCGCGTCCCGTCGGCGTCACTCCGGATCATCACGTCCGCCTCCTCTCGCCGACCCGCCTCGAGTTCGCCGGCCTCGAGACGGGCCGCCGCCGCCAGCAGCCGCCGGGAGTGCTTGTGGCCCGATCCCGGCTCGTAATCGGCGTTCGGGAGCGCGAGACCGACGTCGACGTCGGCCTCGAGGAGGTGGACCGCGACGCTCGCGACGGCCGTCGCCAGGTCGTCGTCCCGGTCGGGCGCGCACTCGGCGGCGATCGTCGCCGACCCGGTCTCCTCGGTGTCCGCGTACTCCGTGACGACGAGGTCGGCGTCGGGCCGCTTAGCGGCGGACTTCCAGTGGACGTCCCGCAGCGAGTCGCCGCGCTGGTACTCCCGGAGGTGGTCGAACGCCTCGCGATCCTGCCCAGCGAGCGCGTCGGTGACCGCTCGGATGTCGCTGCCGGGACCGGACCGAACCTCGTGGACGCGCGGGTAGACGAGGGCGGTCGTCGTCCCCTCGTCGGCGAACCGGCGCCGGACGAGTCCGAAGAGGTCGCTGACGGTGATTGTCGCCGGCCCCAGTCGGTGTTCGCCCCGCTCCTCGAGTCGTATCTCGTACCCGACGCGGCCCTCGCCCGCGAGGGTCGTCTCGACGACGGGCGCGCCGTCCTCGATCGCGGTCGTCTCGTCGTCGCCCTCGAGGACCGTGACGCCCTCGCCGACGTCATCACGGACGGTCGCCGAAACCGCCGACGACGACTCGATCTCGAGTTCGACCGTCCGTCGGTCGCCGACGAATCCCTCCGGAACGGACGCACGTCTGATCTCGGGGCGGTCGGCTCGGCCGACCGCGACCAGTCCGGCGAGCAACACGACAGCGAGCGGGACCACGACGGCGTTGAGCGCCCGCGGGCCGAACTCCCAGCCCATCGCCAGCGAGACGACCGCGACGAACAGCGCCGTCCAGCCCCGGATCGTCAACCGCATCGTCACTCGACCGGCACGCGCTCGAGGGCGTTTTCGACGACCGTCGCGCCGTCGCGCTCGCGATCGCCCGCCTTGATCCGGTGGGGGAGGACGACGGGCGCCTCCGTCTGGACGTCGTCGGGGATGACGTAGTCGCGGCCGTTGGTCACCGCGCGCGCCTGGGCCGCCCGCAGGAGGGCGATCGTCCCGCGGGGACTGACGCCGACGCGGGCGTGTTCGCGGGTGTAGCCCGCCAGCCGCGTCGCGTACTCCCGGACCGGCCGCTCGACGCGCGTTTCCGCGACGGTCTCGCGGGCCGCGACGATCGTCGCGCGGTCGGTCACTGGCTCGAGCGACTCGATCGGATGGTGTCCGACGGTCCGGCCGAGCAGTTCGGTCTCCTCCTCGGGATCGGGGTAACCCAGCCGAAGTTTCTTCATGAAGCGGTCGAGTTCCGCGAAGGGCAGGTCGTAGGTCCGGTTCGGTTCGATCGCGTTCTGGGTCGCGATGACCGTGAACGGATCCGGCAGCTCGCGGGTGTCGCCGTCGACGGTCACCTGTTCTTCCTCCATGGCCTCGAGCAGCGCTGACTGGGTCTTCGGCGGCGCGCGGTTGATCTCGTCGCCCAAGACGACGTTGCCGAAGACGGGGCCGGGCTGGAACTCGAACTCTCGGCTCTGCTGGTTGAAGACGTTCACGCCGGTGACGTCCGTCGGGAGGAGATCGGGCGTGAACTGGATCCGGCGAAACTCGCAGTCGATCGAGGTGGCGATCGAGCGGGCCAGCATCGTCTTGCCGACGCCGGGAACGTCGTCGAGCAGGACGTGGCCGCGGCCGAGCATCGCCGTCACGACGTGTTCGACCACGTCCTCGTGGCCGACGATCACCTCGGCGACGTTCGCCTCGAGTTCGGCACAGAGGTCGGCGACCGTCGAGACGGCGAGGCGATCGGTCCCGGTTCGGGACGGCGGGTTCGCGTCAGTCATGGCTCGAGCACGGATACGGCGAGGACCCAGTTAAACCGCTCATCAGTACGTCAGTAGTGGCTCTGAAACATATGCTTTGCGTCGACATCGCACCCGTTCCGCTCCGAACGCGCTCTCGCGGTTCGGTGCCGTTCGTCCCCGTCGCCCCAGTCATGGGGTGGTCGCTAACCGGTTGCGTCGCCGTCGCCGCGTCGATACCGGCACAAAGAACCGAAGATCGGGCCGGACAGCGGACGTTACTCCCGTCGCTACCCGGCTAACGATCAGAGAACGATACCACTACACCGAACCGGCTTACAAGCGTTCGAGATTCGTCGCTCGGGGGCCCTTTTCGGCCTCCTCGATCTCGAACTCGACCTCCTGACCCTCCTCGAGGTCGGGGCCGCCGACGTCCTCCATGTGGAAGAACACGTCCTCGTCCGCGTCGTCAGTTTCGATGAATCCGTAGCCGCCAGTGTCGTTGAAGAATGCGACCGTACCTTGCGCCATTGCACCTCTAGAGAACCACGACGGAAATATAAAGCTTCGGGAGCACACTCGCAGGCACCTCCGAGATATCGGACCTGTACCGGGTTCAGAGAGCGATTCGCGGCGGTTACCAGTTTTTACAGTCCGGGCAGACGAGGACGCCGTCCTCGCGCCACACGCGATCGGTGTCACTCGCACAGCGGTGACAAGTGTACTCGCCCCAGCCGTACGTCAAGCGGCCGGTATCGCCGACTGGTTCCTCGTCGATTGGGTCGTCGTCGATCGCTTTGTCGTCGGTCGCGGCCATCTCGACGTCGACTACGCTGTCAGTGGACTCGGTTCGTTCTCGCTGTTCCCGATCGCTGTCAGCGGCCCGCTCCTCCCGATCGCCGTCCGCTGGCCGCCGCTGCTCCGGGCCGCCGCCTTCGAGTTCCGACTGCGATGCGTCGGCCTCGCTCGAGTCCGGGTCCGCCGCCACGTTCGCATCCGTGTCTCCCTCTCGAGCGTCGTCCTCGGCGCCTTCGGACTCGAAAAAATCCGTAAGTGTCGCGTCGTCGGTCACGGGTGGCCGTACGGCCGGCGCCGGCTTAGTGGCTCCGCTCGCCGCCCGATGGGACCGGAACCGGTCGTGCGGACCGCCACCGTGCGACGGCGTACCGGCACGGCCAAGTAGCATCGGTGACAACCCCCGGACATGGACACCGTCACTCCGATGAACGTTATCGTGGACAACCTCACCGAGATGATCGACCTCTTCGGCGACGTCGCGATGGGCCAGGGGCTCGCGCCGCTGCTCGTTCTCGTCGGCGGCCTCCTGATCGTCTTCTCGATGGGCGTCTTCGGTGCCCTCACCCTCGGCGCCGTCGGGAGCCTCTTCTCCGCGAACTAATCCCGGCGCCGGCGATCTACGCCGAAGTCAGTCGTTTTCGCTGTCCGTCGCCGCCGCCAGCGCCTCGCTCGCGCGCTCGATCGCGTCCTCGAGGTCGGGGCCCAGCGGCGAGCCGACGACGATGCCGTCGACGTGCTCTAAGGCCGCTTCGAAGCGCTCGGCGACCGTCTCGGTCGTCCCGGCGATACAGAAGGCGTCGATCATCTCGGGCGTCACGCGGCCGAAGGCCTCGTTCAGGTCACCGCGCTCCAAGGCTGCGCCCACGTCTTCGGCCGCATCGCGGTCGATGTCGTGGCGCTCGAGGACGGGATCGGCCGCGCCGCCGGCGATGAAGGCCACGGGCGGTCGGGCCGCCTCTCGAGCCGCCTCCTCGTCGCCCGCGACGCTGACGCTGGCGAAGGCCAGCGACTCGAAGTCGCCGGCGTCGTCGGGTCGCTCTTGGAGTCCGTTTTCGAGTTCGCCGGCGGCCCACTCGAGGTCCCGGGGGTGGGCCGCGTTGATCAGCACGCCGTCGGCGTGTTTCGCGCTCATCCGGAGCATGTGGGGGCCCTGCGCGCCGACGTAGACCGGAATCTCGCTCGCGGGCTCGAGGTTCAGCGACGCGTCGCGCGCCGTGAACGTTCCCTCGTGGGTAACCGTTTCGCCGTCCCAGAGATCCCGCGCGAGATCGAACGTCTCGAGGACGCGCCGGAGCGGCCGGTCGCGCTCGACGCCGAGATTGGACAGCGAGGAGCGGTCGCCGGCGCCGACGCCGAAGACGGCTCGCCCGTCGCTGACCTCGTCGATCGTCGCCGTCTGGGCCGCGAGTTTGACCGGGTGAGTCTCGTAGGGGTTGACGACTCCCGGCCCGAGGCGCAGGTCGTCGGTCGCGTCGGCTATTCTCGAGAGCACGACGAACGGGTCGCGATTGAAGTAGTGGCTGCTCGTGAAGGCGATATCGAACCCGTTGGCCTCCGCGCGAGCCGCCAGGTCGGCGATGCGCTCGGGCGGGTGCTCGGGCGTGAGCTCGATCGCCCAGGTCGGACTGTCGGGATCACTCATTCGCCGACCCTCCGCGCTCGCCCCGTCGGCCGTCCGTCCGAATCGAGGACCGATTCGGAACCGCGTGTCGGTTCATGTCCGCAGGGTCGGCCAGCGCGGTGAAAAGCCCACCGTCACCGGAGACGGTGGCCGCCGTCGCGGAGATAGGGTTACGGCGGGCGTCGACCACCGGCTACCCGGCTTGCGTCCGGAAGAACAGCGCTGCCCCGCGGCGGTCGAACTCGAGGCTCGAGAACCCCGCCTCGCGGAGGCGGGTGCGAAACGAGTCGACGTCGAACGGTTCGGCGCCGACCGTCAGTCGCGCGACCGCCCGCACGGGCGCCGCGCCGAGCACGTACTCGTCGACGATCGTCGTCCCGACGAGCCGGCCGCCGGGCCGGAGGACGCGGTGCAGTTCGGCCAGCGCCGCGTCGACGT
This sequence comes from Haloterrigena salifodinae, assembly GCF_003977755.1. Lineage (NCBI taxonomy): Archaea > Methanobacteriati > Methanobacteriota > Halobacteria > Halobacteriales > Natrialbaceae > Haloterrigena > Haloterrigena salifodinae. The sequence continues at coordinate 1,736,170 of NZ_RQWN01000001.1, read as the reverse complement.
CGGGGAAGAGGTGCAGCGCCCAGCAGCAGGCGACCCGATCGAACGCGCCGTCGTCGACCCACAGTTCGTCGGCGCTCATCCGCACGAACGCGACGTTCTTGAGCCCCTCGCGGGCGGCGTACCGCCGCGCCCGCTCGAGCATGCCTCCGGAGATGTCGACCCCCAGAACTGACGCGGCGTCGCGGGCGACGCGGCGGGTGATCCGGCCCGTGCCGCAGGCGACGTCGAGCACGCTCGGTGCTTCCGTGTCTCCTTCAGCCGCGGATTCGGTTCCGGATTCGGCCTCGAGGTCGAGCATCGATGCGATCATCGAGCGGTCGTCCCGCGGCGCGGTTGCACCGCCGACGAAGCGGTACAGCGGCTGGAACCAGACCGGTGTCTCGTAGACGGGCGCCAGCCGGTCGAAGAACGTCTCGTGTGCTGAGTCGTCCACGGCGTCGGGGACCGGAAAGCGCGGGATTCCGTCCACGATCGGAACAGTTACGCTGCAGTTCGGACAGTTCAGTTGGCCGTCCCACCGTGACAACCCCCGTTCGCAGCGTCGGCAGACGTATCCCGGTTCGGTCGCAGCCATCGCCGCGATCTACGGCCGCGTCGGCCTTGATTCCCCTGCTCACCGTCTCGAGACCGCCACTCCGCTCAGCGCTCGCGGGTCACGCCCGTTCCCCGCTCGCCGTACTGAGACCTTCGCTTCGCTCGGATCTCGCCCCTCAGCCGTCGAACTCCCAGTCTCGAAGCGCCTCGCGGACGAGGTCGCCTTCGACCCCTCTGAACAGCTCGTCGCTGCCGCCGTGGTCGCCGAACTCCCAGTCGTGGACGGCCACCGCGGGGACGCCGCCCGCGCCCTCGCCGGTGACGAGGTTCGCGGCGGCCGCGAGTTCGTCGACCACCGACTGGACGGTGACGCCGAGTTCGTGGCCGTCGCGGTCCTCTTCGCCGCGCCAGTCCCGGCTGGCTGGCATGCCGGCCCAGCCGATCGCGACGCCGGTCTGGCCGTGTCGGAACGGGCGTCCGCAGGTGTCGGTGACGATCACAGGGACGTCCTCGTAGCCCCGTTCCTCGAGTCCCGAACGGATGCGCTCGGCGCTCTCGCTCGGCTTTCTGGGTAGCAGAAGGATGTCGTGGTCCGGAACGTTCGACCGATCGATCCCCGCGTTCGGACAGATGTGGCCGAATCGCGTCTCGGCCAGCAGGAACGGGACGTCGATCAACAGCTCCGCGCTCTCGTCCAAGACGGCCTGCGCGAACCGCGGGTCCTTCTCCTCGCCGGCGATCTCCTCGATCCGGTCGGCGATCTCCTGTGCGCGGCCGCTGACGGGGTAATCCTCGAAGTCCGCCGTCCGCCCCTCGGCCTTCGAGACGATCGTGCTCGCAACGGTGAGCACGTCACCGGGCTCTAAGTCGACCCGCTCCGCGACGAGTTCGGCGATGTCGTCGCCGGGACGGACCTCTGGCAGGCCCGTCACTGGTTCGAGTTCCATACTGATGGGTGGAACAGCGGTGTCAAAAACACATCGTCATCGGGGAACGGAAACGTCGGTGCCGACGATTACGGCCGCTCGCACTCGAGTAGCGTCCCCAGTCCGTCGAGATCGACCTCGAGCCCCGCGACGCCGCAGACGTCCCACAGGGTCGCGCCGTTGCTCGTGACTACCGGCACCCCCAGTTTCGACTCGAGGGAGCCGACGGCCGCGAGCGAGCGGTAGTTCGTACAAGAGACGAAGACGGCGTCGAGCGCGTCGTCGTCACCATCGCCGTCGACGCACTCGAGGACCTGCCGGACTGCGTCGTCGGGGGTCAACGTACCGATCTCCGTGTTCGCCTCGAGGCCGCGGCCGTCGATCGAGGCGACTTCGAACCCCGCGGCCGCGAGGAACTCCCGCTCCTTCGCGTCGAGGTCGGCGGTGTAGGGCGTGACGACCGCGATCCGCTCGGCGTCGAGGGCCTCGAGGGCGCGGACGACCGACCGAGCGGTCGCGACCGCGGGGATGCCGGCCGCTTCCGAGAGGCGATCCTCGAGTTCGGCGTCGAACCCCGGTCCGTGGAGCAGGCTGCCGGTCGTACAGGCGTAGGCGACGGCGTCGACGTCGGCGTGGCCGAGCAGTTCGGCCGCCCGCGCCGCGTCGTCGCTCATCGCGTCGAGTTCGCTGACGGTTACCGACTCGAGTGCCATGCGCGCGCCGTGGACGGTGACGTCGGCGGGGAGCGTACGGCGGAACTCCGGTTCGGCCGTCGTGTTCGAGGAGGGGACGATCAGTCCCAGTCGGCCGCGCACGTCGGCGGTATCGTCCGTACCGGACGCGTCAGCTATAGTGCCCGCGTCAGCGCTGGGAGCGTCGGAGTCGGCCATCGGCCACTCACTCCTCGTCCCCCTCGCCGTCCGAGTCGGTCGTCTTTCCGGCCGCGCGATCGGCCTCGAGCGCGTCCGCGTCGCGCTCGTCGGGGTCGCCGTGGCCGCCGCCGCCGGGCGTGCGGACGGTCACGGTCGTTCCCGCCGCCACGTCGACAGTCGTCTTCGCGGCGACTTCCTCGCCGTCGATCAGGTTCTCGCCGGTCGCGCCGCTCTCGCCGCCGGCGACGCCCTCGGGCGCGTGGCGTCGGCGCTCGGTCAGCAGCGACACCGTCGCCGGCTGCTCGACGGTGACGGTGCGCTCGAGGCCCAGACCGCCGCGCTGGCGGCCGCGGCCGCCGCTGTCGGGCCGGAGCGCGTAGCGCTCGACCCGGAGCGGGTACTCGGTCTCGAGGGACTCGACCGGCGTGTTTAGCGTGTTCGTCATGCCGACCTGAACGCCGTCCATCCCGTCGCGGTCCGCTCGCGCGCCGAAGCCGCCACCGATTGTCTCGTAGTAGGTAAAGGAGCCGTCGCGGGCCCCGATAGTCAGGTTGTTCATCGTTCCCTGTCCCTGTGCCGGCACGCGGTCGGGCGCCGCCTCGGCGAACGCGGTGAAGACCACGTCGGTCACCCGCTGGCTGGTCTCGACGTTGCCGCCGACGACGGCGGCGGGCGACTCGGGGTTCAGTAGCGTTCCCGCGGGCGCGCGGACGTCGACGGGCTTGTAACAGCCGTGGTTCGGCGGGATCTCGGGATCGGTGATACAGCGCACGACGAAGTAGACCGCGCTCTTCGCGACGGCCAGCGGCGCGTTCAGGTTCCCGTCGAGTTGGCCGTCGGTGCCCGCGAAGTCGACGTCGATCGTCTCGCCGTCGATCGTCACCGCGACCGTGATCTCGACGTCCTCGTCGGTGACGCCGTCGCCCTCGAGGACGTCGGTCGCCTCGTAGGTGCCGTCGGGAAGCTTCCGAATCTCGTCTTCGATCCGCTCGCGAGAGTAATCGATGACGGCGTCGAAGCCCTCGAGGACCGTCTCGCGGCCGTGTTCGTCGAACAGCGCGGCGAGGCGTTCCTCGGCGCGTTCGTTGGCCGCCTGCTGAGCCCGGAGGTCGGCGCGGCGCTCGCCGGGGTTGCGGACGTTCGCGAGCACGAGCGAGCGGACTTCTTCCCGGGGCTCGCCGTCCTCGACGATCCGCGTCGGCGGCAGGCGAAGCCCCTCCTGGTATATCTCCTGGGCGCCGGCGGGCATGCTGCCGGGGGTCATCCCACCGACGTCGGCGTGGTGGGCCCGCGAAACCGCGTAGCCGACGATATCGCTCTCGTCGCCGTCCGCGTCATCTCCGTCGGCCTCGACGTCCGCGCCGGGCGCGATCGGCGACACCATCGTCACGTCCGGGAGGTGCGTGCCACCGCGGAACGGGTCGTTCAGGATGAACACGTCGCCGGGTTGGGGATCGTACTCGAGGACGGCGTCGACGGCCGCGGGCATCGCGCCCAGGTGGACGGGAATGTGCTCGGCCTGCGCGATCATCCGGCCCTCGGCGTCGAACAGGGCAGTCGAGCAGTCCCGGCGCTCCTTGATGTTCGGCGAGTAGGCGCCGCGGATCAGCGTCTGGCCCATCTCCTCGGCGACGCTCTCGAGTTGGTTGCGCAGCACCTCGAGGGTCACCGGATCGATGTCGTCGGTGCCCGTTACATTCGATTCGTCCGCTTCGGTCGTTGTGTCCGCGGTTTCGTTCGGATCTGGCGTCATTGGGAATCACCCCCTCGCGTCATGACGAGGGTGCCGTCCGCGAGGATCTCGCCCGTCCAGGTCGGCGGGACGACGGTCGTGCTCTCGGCCTGCTCGAGGATCGCCGGGCCGGAGACCGTCGACCCGGCCACGAGACGATCTCGATCGTACACCGTCGCCTGTCGCGGCTCGGTGCCGGCGCCGGGGAAGTGGGCCTCCCGCGTCCCGACGAGCGCGTCGCCCGGGCCCTCGTGGCGGACGGTCGGCTCCGAGCCCGGAACGGTCGCCGTCGCGCGGAGGTTGACGACCTCGACAGCCTCGTCTAAGGCGTAGCCGTACGCGCGCTCGTGGGCCTCGTGGAACCGTTCGGCGACGGCTTCCACATCGAACTCCTCGTCGGCGGAGACGGTCAGCTCGAAGCTTTGGCCCGCGTAGCGGCAGTCGGCCGCGCGTTCGACCTGCGCCGCGTCGGGGTCGGAGGCGTCGGCGAGGACGTCCGCAACGAGGTCGTCGTAGACGGCCTCGAGGTCCGTGGGGTCGGCCGCGTTCAAGTCTACGCCGACCGTCCGCACGGCGTCGTAGCTCTCGTCGGCCGCCAGCAGGCCGAACGCCGAGAGGACCCCGCCCGGTCGCGGGACGACGACGCGGTCGACCTCGAGCGAGTCGGCCAGCGCCGCGGCGTGCATCGGGCCAGCGCCGCCGAACGCGACCAGCGCGAACTCGCGAGGATCGTGACCGCGCTCGACGGTCACCGAGCGGATCGTCCGGGTCATCGTCGCGTTCGCCACGCGGTAGACGCCGCGGGCCGCCTCGAGCGCGCTCTCGAGGCCGGCCTCGTCGGCCAGTCGCTCGAGGGCCTCGCGGGCCGCCTCGACGTCGAGGGTCATCTCGCCGCCCAGCGCGGTTTCGGGACCGATGTAGCCCAGCACGACGTTGGCGTCGGTCACGGTGGGTTCGGTGCCGCCCTTGCCGTAACAGGCGGGACCGGGGTCGGCGCCCGAGGAGCGGGGACCCACTCTGAGCGCGCCGCCGGCGTCGACCCAGGCGATCGACCCCCCGCCCGCGCCGACGGTATTGACGTCGACCATCGGTGTCCGGATCGGGAGGCCGTCGATCTCGGCGTCGGTCGTCCGCTCCGCGCGGCCGTCCCGGACGAGGCTCACGTCGCTCGAGGTGCCGCCCATATCGAAGGTGACGAGCCCCTCGACGTCCTCGTCGTCGACGGTCGCCGCGGCGCCGACGACGCCAGCGGCCGGACCCGACAACGTCGTCGTCACGGCGTGGTCCCGAACCGTCTCGGGGTCGGCGATGCCGCCGTTGGCCTGCATGATCCGCGGCGCCGGCACGCCGGCGTCCTCGGACTCCTCGACCAGTCGACCCACGTAGCGGTCGATCGCGGGCCGCACGTAGGCGTCGACGGCCGTCGTCGACGTGCGCTCGAACTCGCGGAACTCCGCGAGCACCTCGTGGGAGGCGGAGACGGGAACGTCGAGTTCCTCGCGCAGCGTCTCGGCGACGCGCTCCTCGTTTTCGGGGTCGGCGTAGGCGTGCAGCAGCGAGATCGCGACGGCTTCGACGTCCCGGTCGCGCAGCGTCGCCGCGAGATCCCGGACCTCGTCGGGATCGACGGGTTCCTCGACGCCGTCGGTCGTCGTCCGCTCGCTCACCTCAAAGCGCCGCTCTCGGGGCACCAGCGGCTCGGGCTTCTCGGCTTCGAGGTCGTACAGATCAGGCCGGTCCTGCCGGCCGATCTCGAGGACATCGCGAAAGCCCTCGGTGGTCACGAGGGCAGTCTTCGCACCGCCGCGCTCGAGCAGGGCGTTGACCGAGACGGTCATCGCGTGGGCGAACTCGTCGATCTCGGCGGGGTCGATCCCCGCGTCGTCGCAGGCCTTACGCAGACCCTCGAGGACCCCGATGTGCTGGGGATCGGTCGAGGGCACCTTCGCGGTGACGAGGTCGTCGTCGACCGAGAGGGCTACGTCGGTGAACGTCCCGCCGACGTCGACGCCGATTCGGGTGTCGGTCCCGTCCCTCGAGGGCGACGCACCGCCGTCGGTACGGGGGGTGTGGTCGGTGATCGATGCGTTCCGCGTCGGGTCGGAAGGGTTTGAATCCGTCATTCGGTCAAAGGAGCAAGACGTCGTAGAGCGTTCGGAGGCCGATACCGATCACGACGACCGTGACGAGTCCGCCCAGCACGTTCTGGAGGGTGCTGTTCGTGTACTCGCCGAGTAGCTCGTCGTTGTTCATCGCGTAGATGAGGAAGACCGCGAGGATGGGCAACAAGAGCCCGTTAGCGACCTGCGCGAAGACGATGACCTCGACCGGGTTGTAGTCCAGCGCCGAGAAGAGAATCCCGATGCCGATGATCGTCAACCAGATCGCGCGAAAGCGGGTCGATTTGAGGTCGCGCTCCCAGCCGAGCGCGCCGGCGGTGGCGTAGGCGCCGGCCAGCGGCGCGCTCATCGAACTCGTGAAGCCGGCCGCGAAGAGGCCGATCGCGAAGAACGTCAGCGCGTAGCCGCCGAAGACGGGCTCGAGCTGGTCGGCCATCTCGCCGACGCCGGTGATCTGGGTCCCCTCGGGGAACACCGCAGCCGCGGTGACGACGATCGCCGTCGTAATGACGCCGCCGACGGCGACCATCGCGATCGTGTCCGTCCGACACTCCGCGAGATCCTCGGCGCCGTCCCACCGCTCCTGGACGGTGCTCGCGTGCAGGAACAGGTTGTAGCCGACGACAGTGGTCCCGACGAGGCCGGCGATCAGGTACGCCGAGCCCTCGGGGACCGCCGGCACGAGGCCGCCCGCGAGCGCCGTCGGGTCCGGACGGACGATAATCATGTTGAGCACGAACGCCAGCCCCATGACGGTGACGAGGCCGATGAAGACCCGCTCGATCAGTTTGTAGCTGCCCGTCCACAGCAGGCCGGCGGCGACCAGCCCCATGACCGGGCCCCAGACGTTCTCGCTGATGCCCGTGATCGTCGCCAGGCCGGCGGCGCCGCCGACGATGTTGCCGGTCTGGAACGCCGCCGTCCCGATCCCGATCGCGCTCACCACGAGCGCGATCGTCACGCCCCTCGCGAGCGGGTTCGAGAACTCGTTTCGAAACGCTTCCCCCAGTCCCTCCTTCGTGATCAGGCCGAGTCGCGCGCTCATCTCCTGGAGCACCATCGTCGCCAGAATCGAGAACGCGATCGTCCACACGAGCAGATACGCGTACTCCGCGCCGATGACGCTCGCGGTCGTGACGGTTCCCGGTCCAACGAACGCCGCTGCCACCAGCGCACCCGGCCCGATCGCCTTGAGTCGGTCTACAATGCCCATGATACGTGTCCACATATGGCCCTCGTCGAGAGGACCAAAATGGTTGTTAAGAACCGCACATACGGATCGACGACTCGCTCGAGTCGGTTCGCCCGCCGTATGAACTCGTATGAAATCATTCGATCGGTGCTCGAGGCGATGAATCGGGAGCAACCGTGATCCGAAATCGACGGGCAGTCAGTCGCCCCCGCGTTCGGTGACGATTACCTTCGAGACGCCCCGGTCGATCTCGATTTCAGTGGGCATGTCGACGGTGCTGCGCTCGAGGAACCGGGTCATGAACCAGCGGATCGCTTCCGACGGGAAAACGATGTGGTAGACGTCGCCCTCCTCGCGGCGCACCTCGAGGAAGCCACAGAAGGAGAGCCACTCGAGTACTTCGCCGACGCTCTCGAATCGCTGGGCGTACTCGCGGGCGTGGTAGTCGGAGACGCGGTCGGCCGCCGCCACGAACTCCGGGTCGGGGTCACCGCCGTCGTAGCAGTGCTCGAGGAAGGCATGGAGGAAGTCGACGTCTAACAACACGTGTTCGCCGGAGGTCAGCATCCGGTAGTACTGCTCTAAACTGTCGCTCGGCCGGCCGCTCGCGGCCTCGAAGTTCGCCGCGTAGAACGTCAGCGCCCGGCGAACGAGTTCACTCTGTCCGTGGTTGGTCTCGGACAGCAGCGTCTCGAGGGCCGCGTGCGAATCTTCGTCGAGAGATACCGTGACACGTTCGGTCATGCCACGAGGTAGAACGCGAAACGGGTATAGTTCACGGGATTTGCCGGCGCGAAGACAGTCACCGGCCACGCCGCCGCGTCGTCTCCGTCGCGGCGTTCAGTCGGTCCGCTCCTCGACCGCGAGCGATCCGTCCTCGACGGTCGCGACGAGCATCGTCGCGCGGTCGGCGGGGCTGGCGCCGGTCGCGCTGCCGGGGTTGAGCACGCGGACCCCATCGACCGTCGTATCGACGATCTCGTGGGTGTGGCCGGCCACAGCGAGTAAGTCGTCGTTGCTCTCTCGGTCGGTCTCGCCGCGGGCGGTCTCGACGACCCGGTCGTGCCAGCCACGAGGCGCCCCGGTACCGTGGGTGACGACGAACGTTACGCCGCCAACCTCGAGGGTCGCCGTCGTCGGGACGTCGATCGTCGCGGGATCCGTGTTGCCGCGGACGGCCGTCAGGCTCGCGGGGCCGCCCGCGAGGTCGACGACTCGCTCGTAGGCCTCGTTCGAGTCGAAATCCCCCGCGTGGATCGCGTGATCGGCGCGCTCGATCTCGTCGACCACCCAGTCGGGGATCGATCGCTCTCGAGAGGGAACGTGCGTGTCGGAGACGATTGCGATGTGCGGCATGGGCGAGTATCGGGCGTCCAGTCCCGAAAGCGATTCCCTCCGGGCGGCCGTTGCCCCAACCATGAGCGATTCATCGGGCCCCGGACGCGATCGCGACCGCAACGCGCCGGTCGGGGACGAGTCGGACGCGACCCACGTCGTTACCGCCTTCCTTCGCAACCGCAGCGACGTCTTGCTACTGCGACGCAGCGACGCCGTCGGGACGTACCAGGGGCAATGGGGCGGCGTGTCGGGGTTCGCGGAGGGCCAGCCGGACGAGCAGGTTTCCGTCGAGATCCGCGAGGAGACCGGCCTCGAGTCCGACGCCATCTCGCTCGTCCGATCCGGACGCCCCGTCGAGTTCGAAGACGCCGACCTCGGGCGCGAGTGGGTCGTCCACCCGTACCTGTTCGACTGCGAGACTCGCGAGATCGAACTGAGCGAGGAACACGACGCCTTCGAGTGGGCCGCCCCGACGGCGATGCTCGACCTCGAGTCCTGGCCGGACGACGAGGACGGACTCGAGGCCACCGCTGGAGACGAAATCAGCGAGACGGTTCCCGAACTCTGGACCGCCTACGAGCGCGTCGCCCCGACGGTCCGCTCGATCGCGGCCGACGACGAGCACGGCGCCGCGTCGCTGTCGATCCGCGCGCTCGAGGTGCTGCGCGATCGGGCCGGATTGCTCGTCGCCGAGCGCGAGGCGACGTCGTCGCCTCGAGACGACGAACGGGAAACCCGTGCGTTCGGCACCGATCCGGAGGAAGAGTGGGACGAGCTCGCCGAACTCGCCGGTCGGTTGCTCGAGGCCCGACCCTCGATGGCCGTTCTTCGGAATCGGATCAATCGAACGATGGCCGACGCCGCCGATGTCGCAGACGGCGACGAGACCGCTGTCGGCGCGCCCCACGTCCTCGAGTCGGCGCTGTCGAACGTCGACCGCGCGCTGACGGCGGACGAAGACGCCGCGGCGAACGCCGGCGCGCGGATCGACGGCGCCGTCACGACGCTCTCGCGGTCCGGCACCGTCCTCGAGGCGCTCCGCGGCGGCGACCCGTCACGCGTGTTCGTCGCCGAGTCTCGGCCGGCACGAGAGGGGATCGACGTGGCCGAAGAACTGGCCGCGAGCGACGACATCGACTGTCCCGTGGCGGTCCACACCGACGCGGCCGCGGCGCACGTCCTCTCGAGCGAGGGCGTCGACCGCGTCGTCGTCGGCGCCGACACGGTGCTCCCCGACGGCGCCGTGGTAAACAAGACCGGCACCCGCGGGCTGGCGATCGCCGCCGCCCGCGAGGACGTGCCGGTGGCGGTCGTCGCCGCCACCGACAAGGTCTCGACGCGCGAGGGCGTGAACCTCGAGTCTGGTGATCGCTCCGCGGTCTACGACGGCGAGGCGGCGGTCGACGTGGTGAATCCGACCTTCGACGTGACGCCCGCCGACTGCGTCGACGAGATCGTAACCGAGCGCGGCGCGCTCGAGACGGACGCCATCGGGGAAGTCGTCGAGGAGTTGCGGAGACTCGAGACGTGGCGAACCGATAGCGAGTTGACGGCTCGAGAAACGACAGACCGAAACCTTTCGAGGGAGTAGCGACTATCGGCGGCCATGACGAAGTGTTACCCCCTCTGAGCCCCTTGTGACGAGGATTTTCCCCGAGCCGCCACTTCGTTTCGACGACGAGCGTGCAGTGTCGCGATAGGTGTCGATTCGCTTCGAGAGCGACCGCTCGAATCTCGCCGTAGTCGATCTCCGCACACCGTTGGCGCATCTTGTCGTTCGCCCAAACCTTGAACCCGGACTCGAGCGTATCGCCCACTATGCAGTTCGAACTCGAACGACTCGGCGTTCACGACTCGGTCGAGGCGGTGTTTCCGCCGTCGGAACTCGCGGGTTTCCTGGCCGATCTCCCGCTCGAGGTCGGCGTGATCGGCGACAACGAGATTGCGGCCTGCGACGCCGTCGTCACCTTGGAGTACCGCGAGGCGTTCCTCGAGGTCGACTGGGTACACTCCATTCAGGCGGGCGTCGACCGGTTCCCGTTCGACGAGTTCGAAGCCGACGATGTCGTCCTCACCAACAGCACGGGCATCCACGACCGGTGGGTCGGCGAGACGGTCGCGGGCTACCTGCTCTCGTTCGCCCGCCGGCTCCACGACCACGTCGCAAACCAACAGGAACGGCGCTGGGACCAGCCCGAGTGGGACGAGGGCTTCACGCTGTCCGGGACCACGGCCTGCGTGCTCGGTACCGGCACCCTCGGGAGCGGCGTCGCCGAGGTGCTCGGCTCGCTCGGCGTCCGCGTCACCGGCGTTCGTCGCTCCGCGGCGCCCGTCCCTGGCTTCGAGGAGGTCTACGCGACCGAGGACCTGCTCGAGGCCGTCGCCGACGCCGACTTCGTGATCGTGACGCTGCCGCTGACCGACGAGACTCGCCACCTCGTCGACGCCGACGTCTTCGAGGCCATGCGCGGGGACGCCTACTTCGTCAACGTCGGCCGCGGCCCGGTCGTCGACGAGGCGGCGCTGATCGACGCCCTGGAATCGGGGACCATCGAGGGTGCGGCGCTGGACGTCTTCGAGACCGAACCGCTCCCCGAGGAGTCGCCGCTGTGGGACCTGGACGAGGTGATCGTCACGCCCCACTGCGCCGCCTTCACCGAAGACTACTTCCGGGCGATCGGTGACATCGTCCGCGAGAACGTCTCGCGGCTCGAGTCCGGCGAAGAATTCTACAACCGCGTCGTCTGATCAGCGCTCGGGTGACGGCCGATCGTCGTCCGACCCGGTGCTCGGTGGACCGACGGGAGACGGCGGCGCCCACGAGACCGACTGTCGCGACCGTACCCGGCCTCGTCAGGACCGCTCGTCGTCGCGTCGACGATTCGAGAGGAGATACCCCGCGGTACCGAGGCCGGCGAGCGTGCCGGCGATCCCGAATCCCGGCAGCGAATCGTCGTCGCTCTCGTCGGATTCTTCACCGGTCCCATCAGTCCCGTTGCTCTCGTTGGATTCCTCACCGGTTCCATCGGTTCCGCCGCCGTTCCCCGCTCGGAACCCGAGATCGGCCAGCGCCGTTCGTAGCGTCACGATCTCGAGGTCGCGCTCTTTCGCCGCCCGAATTGCGAACCGGATCCGTTCGGGGGTCGTCTCATCGAACTGGCTGTGACCGACCGCGATGCCGAGGGCGTCGTTCGCGGCGACGTCGTCGAAGAAGGCCTCGATCTCGGCTTCGGTCACCGCGTGTCCGTCGATGCTCGAGCGACCGAGCGCGTGCGGGTCGAGTCCCTCGAGCGCGTTCACTCCGTTGCCGCCGCGGTTCGCGAACGCGGCGTAGTGGTCCCGAACGAGGTCCTCGACCAGCCCGTCGCTGCGACCGTACGGCGAGACGAACCCGTCGACCTCGACGCCCAGCTCCTCGAGCGCCTCCTTCGAGCTGACGACCTCGTCTCGGATCCGGTCCTCGGTGAAGCGGACGTACGCGGTCTCCGCGTCGAACGACTCGCCGATCGGCTCCGCGAGGTCGAGGTAGATTCCGGTGTCGTCCCGGTCGCCGCCGGCGACGGCGTTCTCGACGGTTCGATCGCCATCGCTGATCACGATCTCCTCGCCCTCGTATTCGGCGAGGAAGCTCCCGTCGAGATATAGCCGTTCGTCGCCGGCCGCGGCCGGCGCGGTTAGATAGAGGTTGCCGACCGCGACGTGACTCGTCGTGTGGGCCATGATCTCCCAGCCCGCGTCCTCCATCTCCCGTAGGTGTTCCGGGAGCAGCCCCCAGGAGGTGTCGACGTGGTCGACGACGGCCGCACTACAGGCGGGAACGCCCTCGTCCTGATGGACGGGGAACGTGTCGGTCCAGTCCTCGCGCCAGCTATCGTCGTAGACGAACACGACGCGACCGTTCGTGTTCTGTTCGGCGGAACCGACGACCGCTCCGGTCCCGGTGGTCCCGAGTCCGGCTACCGCCAACGCGCCCGCCGCGCCGACCCGGCAGACGTCGCGTCGTCCGAAACCGGTCATCGTCGGTGACCTCGATCGTCGCCCGTAGTGCGTTCGTTCCGCCGATGCAGTGGAGTAGATCGATCAGTCCGTATGCTACTGTCCATGATTTCGTCTTCGAGATGTCGGGCCATTATTACTATCCGGTTAAGTACAGTACAACGGACGAATTCGGGGTTCGACCCGACCCCGATTTGTTCGTCGACCGCGTTCTACGTCCGACGATGACTTTCCCCCGGCTCTCGCTCCGCGAGGCGACGTCCGCAGACGCCGCGTCGATCGCCGCCGTCCACGAGGCGTCGATTTGCGTCCTCGGCAGCGACGGATACGACGACGAACAGGTCCAGGCATGGCTCTCGAACGTTCATCCCGAGCGGTACCCGCTCGAGCAGGACGGCTTCCGCGTCGTCGTCGCCGACCACGAGGCCGACGGCGTCGTCGGCTTCGGCCTGCTCGACTGCGAGCCCGCTGGCCGTGACGACCCGTCGACCGGCGAAATCGGGGCCGTCTACGTCCACCCCGATTACGCGCGCCAAGGCATCGGTCGGGCGATCCTCGAGACGCTCGAGTCGGCTGCCCGCGACGCGGGTCTCGAGGCGCTCGTGCTGACTGCCTCGAGAAACGCCGTCGGGTTCTACGAGCGACAGGGTTACGCGGGCGTCGAGACGGTTCGCCTCGAGATGGAAGACGGCGTGGCGCTGGCGTGTCTGGAGATGAGAAGGCAGTTGGTACCCGAGTGAATCGACTACTCAGACCGGCTGGCTAACAGAGACTTCTCTGGCCAGGCGCGACTCGAGAAGTACGAGAGTCGTGCACCCGGGGGAGAGCAGGCTGTCCACGATACCTACCGCGAGCGAAGCCGAAGGCCGAGCGAGCGGGCCGACGACCGACGTGGAGAGCGCGGCGCGCTCGGAACGGAGGGAGGAGCGCTTTTGATCGACCGTTTACCGAGCGAACGAACGTGAGCGCAGCGTAAAAGGTCGGTTCAGAAGAACTTGAAGAGGTCGTCCCGGTTCTGCTCGTGCAGATGCTCACGGACGGCCTCGTTGAGGGAGTTGATCTGCCCGTTCTTGGCGGTGATCGGCGCGATGGTCTCTTGCCACTGTTTCCACGGCGGGTAGAGCCCGAGCCGGTCACAGAGGTCGTTCAGGCGCTCGTCTTTGTCGTCGACCTTGTCCATCTTGTTGACGGCGACGACGGTCGGGATGTCGACATCTCGAAGGAAGTGGAACATCTCGACGTCGTAGGGGATCTCGTCGGGGCCGGAGTGGCGGTCGATGATATCGACGGCGCTCTTGCCGTCGACGACCAGAATGCCGGCGAGGATGTTGTCGGCGTACTCCTCGACGTACTGAACGATATTGGTCTTGATCTCTTCGCGATACTCCTCGTCGACCCCGCTCATGAAGCCGAAGCCGGGGAGATCGGTGACGACGAAGTCCTCGGCCGCCCAGTCGTAGTGGTTTGGTTGGCGCGTGACGCCGGGTTTGCCGCCGGTGTCGAACTTGTGCCCCGTAATCTCGCGCATGAGCGTGGACTTGCCCACATTCGAGCGACCGACGAGGACGACTTCGGCCTCGCGGTCGGGACGCGTATCGAACATGGACCATCGTAGGAGCGTCGCAGGTTTATACGTCGTGATCGGCGCTGCGAGTTAGACGACCGTCACGACGAGGCCGCCGCCGACCATCGACGCGACCGCGAGCGCAGCGATCGCGACGAGTCGGGTCCGCGATGGCGACGCCTCGAGGTCGACGTGACGGCTGTCGCGGACGGTCTGGACGCCGAACCACGCGATCGAACTACAGCCGACGAGCAGCGCTGCGTCCGCGAATTGGGTTGTGGTCGCGCCGCCGTCCCAAAGGCTTTGAACGGTCGAGACGGCGACGACGAGCGCTACGAGGACGCCCGCGCTGCCGACGAGGACGTTCCACGGGAGTGTTACCGGACCGAGCGCGACCGCCTCGCGGACGCCGCCGACGATCGACAGGACTGCGGCGACGACGAATCCGGCCAGCAGCATGGTCGTCATCGGGTCCGCGACCGCGTCGCGTCCGAACGCGGCCAGATATCCGCCGACCGCGACCAGCAGCACAATGCCAAACCACGGAGCGAAGCGCCGAATCATGTCTGTGGGTTGAATTGATCGGCGGAAGTAGCTATCGGTTCAGTCGGTCGGCGCCGGATCGCGATCGATCCATCGTCGTGAAATCCGATGCCTGCGCGGCGAAAGCGCCCCAAGTTATGAGCCCGGGGGTACTCACCCACCTACGTGCGGCTCGTTCAGTTGACGGTACCGACGGGGAAGCGGGAGACGATCCTCGAGGAGCTCGACGACCGGGGGATCGACTACGTCCTGACCGACGAGGAGAGCAATCGGGGGTACACTGCGGTCGTCTATTTTCCGCTGCCGGATCCGGCCGTCGAACCGGTGCTCGACGAGCTCCAGGACGTGGGCGTCGATGAGGATGCCTATACGGTCGTCGTCGACGCGGAGACGGTCGTCTCGCGGCGCTTCGAGGCCCTCCGCGAGGAGTACGAGAACGGCGACGTCGAGACCGACCGCATCTCGAGGCAGGAGCTACAGTCGGAGGCCGATTCGCTGACGCCGACGTTTTCGGTCTACGTGATCATGACGGTTATCAGCGCCGTCGTCGCGACCGCGGGGCTCTTCCTCGACTCGCCGGCCGTCGTCGTCGGGTCAATGGTAATCGCGCCGCTGATCGGGCCGGCGCTCGGGCTGAGCGTCGGCTCGGTGATCGACGACGAGGAACTGTTCAGGGAGAGCTTCCGCTACCAGATCATCGGCATCCTCCTCGCGATCGGCGCGGCAGCGATCTTCGCGCTGCTGGTCAGGGTGACCAACATCGTGCCGCCGACGCTCAACATCAGTACCGTCGGCGAGATTTCCGAGCGGCTCGCGCCGGACCTGCTCTCGCTGGTGATCGCGCTGGGCGCCGGCATCGCGGGGATCATCAGCATCGCGACGGGGACCGCCGTCGCCCTGGTCGGCGTCATGATCGCGGCGGCGTTGATCCCGCCGGCCGCGGCAGCCGGCATCGCGATCGCGTGGGGCGAACCCTCCGCCGCCATCGGCGCGACCGTGCTCGTGCTGGTCAACGTGCTCTCGGTGAATCTCGCCGGGCTGCTGACGCTGTGGTGGGCCGGCTACCGTCCGGAGAACCTGTTCTCGCTCGGCGAGACGGAACAGCGGGTTCGGCGGCGGGTGGCCGGACTGGCCGTGATCGTCCTCGTCTTCGCCGTCTTCCTTGGGGCCATCACCTACTCGTCGTACACCGTCTCGACGTTCGAGGAAAACGCCCACGACGAGGCCGAAACCGTTCTCTCCCAGGAGGAGTTCGCTGAGTACCAGGTCCTCGAGTTCAACGTGGTCATGGACGAGAGTTATCCCTTCATCGGGCCGCAACGCGTCGTCGTCACCGTCGGCGGCCCGCCAGGCGAAGCGCCGCCCGAGTTGGCCGATCGGTTACATGAGCGAATCAACCAACACACGGACGAGGAGGTCGACGTCCAGGTCAGGTACGTCGGGCTCGTCGAACGCTGAGCCGTCCGCCCGCTCGGTTCGCTCTCGCGCTCGCTTCGACTCCGGTCGCCGGCGACCCGGACGCCGACGGCCGGTAGGGTTATCCCGTTCCCGGCCCGTCGTTTCGTCGAACCCTCCGCCGATGGTCCGAGCCTCCGTCGTCCAGTTACTGTTGTTCACCGCCGCGATCAGCGCCGCGACGCTGTTCGCGGGCAGCATCGCCACGGAGGCCGGGCTGTACGCCCAGTCCGTCGAGGGCGAGGGTGCACGGGACGTCGCGACGATCGACGGCGAAATTTCGCTCATCAACCACCCCGAGGCCGGGACGACGTACAACGAGACCGCCGACAACGTGACGATATACGCCAAGAACGTCGGCGGCGGCTCGATCGAGGCCGACGCCGCCGACCTCCTGATCGACGGCGAGTACGTGCGGTCCGTCGAGACCCGCGTTCTCGAGCGAGCAGATTCCCTCTGGCGCGAGGGGGCGGTCCTCGAGCTAACCGCCTCTGCGTCGCTCGAGCCGGGAGTCCACCGCGCGGTCGTCGACGCCGACGGAGCCCAGGACCGACTCGAGTTCGAGCACCGAATCGCTTACTGGACCAGCCCGGACGGACAGAACGGGACCGCCAACGATTGTACCGCGGAGAACTGTACCGTCTCCCTGAGCGAGAGCGGCGGCGAACTGACGCTCGAGATGGCGACGGAGCTCGACCAGCCGAACGAGTCGGTCGCGTACGCGAGTTCCAACGAGACCGTCGCGACGGTCGACCCCGAGAACGGGACGACCGACGCGGCTGGAACCGACTCGACGACGCTCTACTTGCACGAAACGGGTGAGACCACCGTCACGCTCGACGTCGGGTGGGACGCCGACGAGATCCTGATCCGCGTCGAGGAGTAGCCGAATCGAATCGCGGCGACGGGATGCTATCGGAGACGCCGTTCACCGATCGCGGAGGCGCTCGAGACGGCTCAACCGCGAGCCGTCCACGGCGTCGTCCGCGTTCGAGTCCGACCGGTCGTCGCCGTCGTCCGTTTTCGCGTTCGTCTCCGTTTTCCGTCCGCGCCGCCCGAGTCGGCGTCGAATCCAGGTTCGCGGTCCGCCGATCCGGTTCACGAGGTACGTCGGGAAGTAGCAGACCAGCGCACCCAGCGTCAGGTAGAATGCGGCCCACTCGTACCGCCCCGTTCGGACCGACTCGAGTCCCAGGAAGAACATCGGGCCGGCCATCGAGAAACCGGCGGCGGTCTGGAGCATCCAGAGGAGTCCGGGGCCTCTCATCGATGCGGTAGCCGTCGGGTCACTCCTCGAAGGGGAGTTCGGGCTCGTAGTCGACCGCTTCGATGGCCGCCTCGAGCACCGTCTCGACGTCCTCTCCGGTCTCGATACTCATGGTGTAGTCGGCGTCCAGTTTATCGAGCAGGTCCTCGTTCCAGACCTCCCGGCGGTCGATCTTGTTCGCGACGGTGAGGACCGGAACGGACTCGAACTGGTCGACGATCGAGTCCCGAAGCTCGAGTTGGGACTCGAGGGGGTAGCCGCACTCGCCGCTGGGATCGATCATCACGAGCATGCAGTCCGCGAGGTGCTCGATGGCGCTGACCGCCTGGGTCTCGATCTCGTTGCGCTCGGCCGGCGGGCGGTCGAGCAGTCCCGGCGTGTCGACGAGCTGGTATCGGAGGTGCTCGTGCTCGAAGTGTCCGAGGCCGATCCCCTTCGTGGTGAAGGGGTAGGAGGCGGTCTCGCCGCGGGCACTGGTGACGTCGTTGACGAACGAGGACTTGCCAACGTTGGGGTAGCCGGCGACGACGATCGTCGGCTCGTCGGGGTTGATTTCGGGCAGGTCCCGCAGATCGTTGCGCGATTCGTTGATGTACAGTAGGTGGTCGTCGATCTGTTCGACGATGTCCGCGAGCCGGGCGAAGGCCTGCTTGCGGTGCTTGCGCGCGGTGTCCACGTCGGTCTTGCGCAGGCGGGGTTGGTACTCCTCGTGGATCTCGCGGGCCTTCCGGCTGGCCCACATCACTTCGGAGAGGCTCTGGCGGAGTTTGTCGACGTCGACGATCGCGTCCGCGAGCTCGTAGTAGAA
The DNA here is from genome assembly GCF_003977755.1 of Haloterrigena salifodinae. Taxonomy (NCBI): domain Archaea; kingdom Methanobacteriati; phylum Methanobacteriota; class Halobacteria; order Halobacteriales; family Natrialbaceae; genus Haloterrigena; species Haloterrigena salifodinae. The sequence goes on along the minus strand of NZ_RQWN01000001.1, from coordinate 1,717,823 downwards.
CGGGTGCGCGTCGTACTCGAAGTCCGGCCACGCCGTCACGACGTTCTCTAGGTTGTCCGAGATGATGTTGGCCGCCGTCTGGAGCATCGACTGTTGGGCTTCGAGGCCGCGTTTGGCCTTGCCGGCCCGCGCCGCCCGCGAAAACGCCTTGTCGATCAGCTCTTCCGACGTGGGCGTCGTCGGAAGGTCTTCGAAAATCATAGCGATACGTACGACGCGCGCTCTTAAAAGGTCGTTCGTTATCCCTCGAGCGATCCGGGTCGGCTGATTCGCCGCAGTCGTCCTGCGAGTCCGCCCACTGATGAACGGTCGCAGTATACGCGCCGTCTCCTTATCGTCGCTCGGTCCCTCCCTCTAGGTATGACCAACTGGCGCGCCGTATTTATCGGCTTCCTGCTCGCGACCGTCCTCGGAATCGTCGGCCTCGTCCTCCCCGGCATCGGCCAACTCGCTGCGGGGCTGATCGGCGGGTTCGTCGCCGGCTATATGGCCGGCGGCGGCCTCGGCAGCGGACTCTGGCACGGGCTGCTCGCGGGATCGCTCGGGGGAATCATCGGCGGTCTCCTGATCGGCGTCGCCGTCGGCATCGCCGGGCTCGCGCTCGGCCCAATCGGGGGTGCAATCTCCGGCGCCGCCGGCCTCGGCATCTTCGCGCTCGCCGTCGTGATTTCGCTGGTGATGGCCATTGAGAGCGCGCTCGCGGGAGCCGTCGGCGGCGTGCTCAATCCGTGATCGTCGGACCGATCGCTCGACGCGGTTGACGGTCGTAGTACGTCCTGTAATACGATCTCTGCTATTCCTTCCGTCCGCAATCGATTCGATAGCTTCCGATTTTCGCCCGCGGATAGCGAGGCGACGGATCACGAGCTGCCGGCGGCCGCGGGCTGCAGCAGAAACGAGAACGTCGAGCCGTCGCCGGGTTCGGAGTCGACCCAGATCTCCCCGCCGTGGCGCTCGACGATTCGCTCGCACAGCGCGAGGCCGATCCCCGTCCCGTCGTACTCCTCGCGACTGTGGAGGCGGTCGAAGATGTCGAAGATGCGGTCCTGCTCGTCCGGATCGATGCCGATTCCCTCGTCGCGGACCGAGACGACCACGTCTCGACCCCGTCGTTCGGCGGTGACGTGAACGCGCGGCGGTTCATCGCCGCTATACGTGATTGCGTTGCTGAGGAGGTTCTGAAACACCTGTCGTAACTGACTGGCGTCGCCCCGGACCCGCGGGAGCGAGTCGGCGGTGATCGTCGTGTCGGACTCCTCGATCTGCATGCGGAGGTCCTCGCGGACGCTCTCGAAGACGTCCTCGAGGGCGACCGGTTCCAGCGGGTCGCCCCTAGTCTCGACCCGGGAGTACGCCAGCAGGGCGTCGATCATCTCGCGCATCCGATCGGCGCCGTCGACGGCGAACTCGAGGAACTCTTTGCCTTCCGCGTCGAGGGTGTCCTCGTATCGGCTCTCGAGCAACTGGAGGTAACTCGAGACCATCCGGAGCGGTTCCTGCAGGTCGTGACTGGCCGCGTAGGCGAACTGTTCGAGGCGTTCGTTCGACTCCTCGAGACGCTCGTTGGAGCGCTCGAGCCGGCGTTCGCGTTCGTCGCGCTCGAGTTCGTAGCTGAGCCACTGGCCGATCAGGTCGAGAAAGGCGTAGTCGGCGTCGGTGAATTCCCGGTCCCGACCGCCGGTATCGGCGAAGCACACCGATCCGTAGACGCCGTCGCCGTCGGTCACCTTCGTGCCGAGATAACAGCCCAGATCGTACTCACGATAGAGCGGATCGTCGTCCCAGCCGACCGCCGTGACGTCCTCGACGCCCAGCGGCGTCTCCATCGTAATGGTTCGCTTACAGTAGTTGCCGGGGTTCGCCGAGAGCCGCGCGACGCCCTCCTCGAGATCCGTCCCTCGAGTCTTGACGACGCGGAACTCGTCGCCTTGTTTCTCGAGGAGGAATCCCATCTCGAGGTCGAACCGCTCGCGAGCCAGATCGAGCAGGTGCTCGGTCTTCTCGTCGAACGAGAGATCGCTGTCGGCGGTGATTTCGTACAGCTTCTCCTGCGATTGCCTGTGTTTCCGTCGCTCGAGCTCGTAGCTCACCCACTGTCCCATCAGATCGAGGAAGGTGCGCTCGGCGTCCGTGAACGGACGGGCTCGCGGCTCGGTGGTCGTGAAGAAGAACAAGCGGTCGTGTCCGCTATCGACCTCAATGTGCGTGCCGAGATACGCCTCGAACCCGAGCACCTCGTAGGCATATCCGTCGTAGCCTTCCGCGACGGGATCGGTGATGGTCATGGGGTCGTCCGCGCCGTACGCCGCCCCGCAATACGTTCCCGACAGCGGCGGTTCGAGCCCGGACCGGAACGGACCGCACTCCTCGCTCGTGTATTCGACTTCGAGTCGGTCGGCGTCGGGGAAGACCTTGGCCATGCCGCCGACGTCGAGGCCGAACTGCTCGCTCCCGAGGTCGAACAACGCCTGTAACTTCTCCTCGAAGGAGCGCGCGGGATCGGACGTGATCTCGTAGCTCTCCTGCAGGTAGCGGACGCGTCGCTGCTGTTCCAGTTCGTAACTCAACCACTGTCCCATCAGATCGAGAAAGGTGCGCTCGCTGTCGCTGTAGGATCGGTCGCGCGGTGATTCGGAGCCGAAACACAGCGTGCCGTACTCCTCGCCGCCAGCGTGGACGGTCGTCGCGAAGTACGCGTCGAGGCCGAACCGCTCGTAGGCGGGGTCGTCGGTCCAGCCGACCTCGGCGGCGTCGGTCACGGAGATCGGGCCCGGCGACGCGAGGAGCTTCTCGCAGTACGTGTTACACAGCGTGTCCCTGGCGCCTGCTCGGATCTCGTCGTGATCGCCGATCGTGGCGATGATCTCGAACGTCTCGTCGTCGTCGGTCTGCGTGAAGTACCCGATCTCGAGGCCAAACCGCTCGCTTCCGAGTTCGAGCAGCCCCTCGATTTTCTCGGAAACGGACGCCTGCGGATCCGCGATTGTTTCGTAGAGATCCCGCAGGAGTCGCTCGTGGCGTCGCTGCTCGAGTTCGTACTTGACCCACTGGCCCATCAACCGCAGGAAGGTCCGCTCCCGTTCGGAGAACGCGCCGTCCGACGGGTCCGAGGAGGTGAAGAAGAACGTCCGATCGAGATCGCCCTCGATCGGGATGCAGGTGCCGAGATACGCCCGTACGTCGTCGGACGCGCGGGACTTCGGTTCCGATAGTTCGCCGGTGACCGTCGACAGTTCGGTCGGCATCGGGACGGTGTCGGCCGGCCCGTTCTCGACGACCTCGTGGCAGTAGGTTTCCGACAGCGGGATCTCCGTATCGACCTCCAGCCCGTCGTGGTCGCCGCTGACCGCTTCGATCCGGTAGTAATCTGTCGCCGGATCGACGCGGGCCATGCCGCCGACCTCGAGGTCGAACATCTCGCGGCCGAACGCGAGGAGGTCATCGATCTTCTCCTCGAACGAGCGATGGGGATCCGCGGCGATCGCGTACAGCTGCCGCTGGGCCCACTCCTCGGTTTCGAGCGTCGCCTCCGCGTCGGTGCGATCGACCAGCGTCTGCAGTTTGCGTTCGTTCTCCCGAGCGGGACGGGCGGGACCGAAGTACTCCTCGGGTGGGGTGTAGAAGACGTTCTGGCAGACCGTTCCGTCGTAGATGAGATAGGGGTGCGTCTGGATGACGTCCTCGATGACTTCCGGGGGCAACTCGGTGCGGTCGTACTGACACAGGGCCGTGCTCTCCTCGCCGTCGACGAGGTCGTTTACGTGCGCCTCACAGCTCATGAACGCTTCCTGAGCGTGCTCGTCGTCGGCGAGCCACGTCTCCTCGGCGGTCACGCGGAACCCTTCGTACTCCGCGTGCGCCTCTTCCATGGCGCGCTCGAGAAGGTCGTACCCCTCGTCGACGTCGAACGAACCGCCGTCGAGATACGTCTCCTCGACGGTGTGGACGGAGAGCTGTCCCGAATCGAGTGCGGCGTCGACGTCGATTCCGCCGCTTTGCAGCGCGTCGAGTACCTCCTCGCGCGAACTGTCCGCGCGGATGTACATGCAGCGTTCGCCGCGCTCGAGTCCCTGTACGACGTAGGGACCGACCGCCGCGAACCGTTCGGCGTGCGTCTCGTAGATCAGTCCGAAATGGTCGACCGTCTCGTGGTCCTCGAGGGGCGCGACCGGACCGCGGAAGTCGGGGAAGTCAGTTCGGTCGCTCGGCGGCTCGAGCTCGCCCTCGAGCGCCGGCTCTTCTTCGTCGCCGGGGTTCTGCGTTGTTTCACTCATAGAATCTGGCAGATCGGGTTGGAATCTGGACCGGTCCGAGTACTGTCGCGTGGTCGGACCGTCAATCGAGAGTGGAGGGCAATCGGTCTCACCGAAATCGTATCAGAGAAAGATCCTCGACGTACAAAAGAACGCGGCTCAGTATCGACAACCCACTGAAACGTAAGCGCAGTGGTACTGGTTCGAGCCTATTACGAGAGCGGCGGTTGCCGCCTCCCGGTTCCGAATCAGGCCGACGCCATCTCCCGACAGCTTTCGGCACACTCCGGCAGGATCTCCGCGCAGGCCTGACAGTGGTCGTGATCGTGCTGTTCGCACTCTTCGGCGCACTCCTCACAGAGGTCGGCGCAGATCTCGCCCAGTTCCTCGTGGTAGCCCGAGTTGCGGGCCATAAAGCGCGCGTGCAGCGACGCGATGTCTGCCACGTCCCGACAGAGCCGGATACAGCGGGCCATCCCGTCCTCGTCTGCACAGGCATCGGCACACCACTCGCAGACCTGGGCGGCCTCGAGACAGTTGTCGATACACTCCTGCATGTGGTCGTCCGCGTGATCGATCTGTTGGAGCGCCATCACGCGAATCAACGCTGGGGATGGCCATCAAGCTACGACGGGCGTTTGCAAGGGCGAATCCTGTAGTACGTCCATGAACCATTCACATGGCGGACGAATTTGACGGACAGCGGCGGCGATTGTTCGGCCCGACCTCCCTTACGGCCACGGTGAATCGTCGTCCGCTCGAGTGGCCTCATCGGTTGGCGAGCGTTCGTCGATCACGTCGTCGGAATCGCGGCTCTGGTCCGATTCGGTCCAGGTAGCGTCCGGGTCGTCGCTCGAGTCATCGGACGACGGGTCGGCAGGGGACGCGCCGTCCTCTGGGTCTGCCGACGAGTCCGCTACGTCGCTGTCTGCGAGCGGTTCGCTACCGGGGTCGTCGCCGTCGGGCTCGCTCGCGTCCGGCGACACCGCCGGCACGTCGACCGACCGCAGGGCGCGCCGCACGATATCGCCGCCCGCGACGCCCTCGACGCTGGCTTCGGTCGTGAGTACGATCCGGTGGGCCATCGTCGGCTCGGCGAGGCGCTTCACGTCGTCAGGCGTGACGTAGGATCGGCCGTCGATGACCGCCGCTGCGCGGGCCGCCTCAAAGACTCGCTGGACGCCCCGCGGCGAGACGCCGATCTCGGCATGGCCGTCCCGCCGGGTCGCCCGCGCGAGGTCGATGATGTAGCGCCGGAGCTTCTCGTCGACGGTCACATCTTCGGTCAGTTCCTGGATCGATAGCACCGCGTCTGGATCGGTAACCGGCTCGACGCTCGGCGACAGCGTCCGGCGGTTCGCCCGCCGTTCGAGCAGTCCCATCTCCCCGTCGGCGTCGGGGTAGCCAAGCGAGGTCTTGACGCTGAAGCGGTCGCGCTGGGCCTCCGGCAGGCGGAATGTTCCCTCCTGTTCGATCGGGTTCTGGGTCGCGATCACGACGAAGGGCTCGGGCAGGTCGTAGGTCGTCCCGTCGACGCTGACCTGGCGCTCCTCCATGGCCTCGAGCAGCGCGGCCTGGGTCTTCGGCGGCGCGCGGTTGATCTCGTCGGCCAGCACGACGTTGGCGAACACCGGCCCCTCCGAGAACTCGAACTCGCCGTTGTGTTCGTCGTAGACCGTCGACCCGCTCACGTCGGAGGGCAGCAGGTCGGGGGTGAACTGGATGCGCGTAAACTCCAGACCCATCGACTCGGCGATCGTCCGCGCGATGACCGATTTACCCGTTCCCGGCACGTCCTCGAGCAGGACGTGGCCGCGGGCGAACACGGCCGAGAGCACGGCGTAGAGCACGCCGTGGTCGACCACGGCGGCTTCCTCGATGCGCCCGACGACGTCGCGGACGGTGGCTTCGGCGCCGGCGGGCGTCACGTTCGATTCGTCCATATGCGAACGTGATACTCGGTGAACATCAATCCCCTGATCGGTCCCATCGGAGCCGAACCGCTACCCGCGCAACGGCACCAGCAACAGCACCGCGCCGAACGCAATCACGACGGCGCCGCCAGCAGTGCCGATCCCCGCGAACGCGCCCGACCGCAGCGCCTCGAGACCGGCCGCCAGCAGGACGGCGCCCAGCGCCACGCCGACGGCGACCGCAGCGTGGAACAGCTCGAGGCGGCGGGTGTCGGGGAGGTGGCCGAGTTCGGCGGTCAGCCCGAGGCCGAACGTCGAGACGTCCCAGACGAGCAAGGCGCCGGCGACGGTCGCGAACGTCAGGATGGGTTCGCCCCCGCCCAGTCCGATCGCGACGAACAGCAGCCCCGTCGCGGCGACGGCCGGCCCGGTCGCTCGAGTCGGGAGCAACTCCAGGCCGTCGGCGAGGACGGCGGCGCCGCCGACGACGAACAGCGCCAGCGGCCCGGCCAGCAACAGCGCGGCGACCGGCGCGCCGGAGGTCGTCAGCCCCCAGGCCAGCCGCGGGACGCCCCGAACCAGCCCGAAGAACAGGAGGACGGCCCAGACGACGCCGACGACCGTGATGGCAACGCCGACGGTCATCGCGACGGCGCTCCGGGTCGACTCGACGCTGATCTGGCGGGTCAGGCGCCGCGCGGCGCCGGCCAGCGTTCCGGTGAGTGCGACCGCGAACCCGACGGCGACGAGCGGCCAGACGACGAACGGCGACGATAGTCCCCGGAACAGCGCCTCGAGGCCGAACTGTCGGACGCCGCTGCCGAACCCACCCCAGGTCCAGAGTACCGTCAAGACGATCCCCAGCACGGGGAGCCCGAAGAGCGTCCACCGGAGGCCTCGATGGACGCGCTCGAGTCGCGACTCGAGGGGCTCGCGGCGGGACCGAGGCGTCAGCTGTCGGAGCGGAAGCTGCCGGTAGCCGATCAGGAGCGCCGCGGCGGTCGCCCACACGACCGCCAGAAAGCCGACGACGGACCATAGCGGCGCCGCCGGTCCGGTGACCCACTGCATGGCGACCCGGCCGGCGACGGCGATGGCGAGCAGCACGGTGACGACGATCGCGCTGACGAGCATCGAGACGTAGGTCACGGCCGCGCTCTTGACCGCCCGCGCGACATCGTCGCTCCCGACGTCGGCCCAGGCCGCCGCGACGCCGACCAGCGAGAGCGCGCAGGCGGCCACGACGAACAGCGCCCGGTCGAGGAACGGTCCGACGACGACGAGAACCGCGAGCGCCGAGCCGGCAGTTACCAGCAGGAGGTGACCGACGAACAGCCGGGCGAAGGAGTCGCGCTTGAGCAGGGCGACGCCGGCGACGGCGCCGCCGGCGACGAGGGCCAGCGTCGGCAACAGCGACGGCTCGCCGGTCCGGATACCGATCCCGCCGACGACGGCGACGACGACGAGCGTGGCCACCCAGAGGCTCGTCGCCCGCGGTCTGCCCTCGTCGCCGATCGCCGACGGACTGTCGAGGCGGGGGCCGGCGATGGCCATCTACCGATCACCTCCCTGTCGCGGCGAGGCGTCGTCGCCGTCGGTCGAGACCGCTCCGTCGCGCTCGGCTCCCGCGGAGTCGTCGGCCGGCGACCGCCACGTGTACTCGGCCGTCTCCGACTCCGACTCGAGCGTCGCCGACGCCGTCGAATCGACGCCATCGGTCCCGGATCCGGTTTCGCCACCGAATCCGTCCGCGCTGCCGGCTTCGCCGCCGTTCCGACCACTACCACCGCCGGATCCGCCCGAGAGCCGGGCGCTCGAGAGCCGCGCGTCGGCCGTGAAGGCGTGTTCGATGAGGACGGGCAGCGGCGTCCCGCGGCGCCAGTCGAAGGTCCGGGCGCCAAGCGCCTGGCAGCGAGCCAATCGGGTCCGCCGCCGGAGCTGTTCGTACTGGCCGCTAACGGTGTTCGCCGGGACGACGTCGGGCGAGAGCACGACGACGGGGAGGCCGCCCCCGCGCCAGCGCTCGACCGCCGTGACCGACCGATCGTCGAGCACCGGCGAGAACAGCGCCACCTGCGCTCCCGCCGGCGCGAGCTCGAGTACCTTGCGGACCTGTCGGGGCAGTTGTCCACGGTCCTGCCTCTCCGAGGACGGTCGCGAGAACCGGCCGCTCGAGGACTCGTCCGCCGTCGCCGAACGGATGACCTCGAGTGCGCGCGTGCGCTGCTCGCGGCCGCTCGCGGGTTCGATCCAGTGGAGGCCCGCGGGCCCGTCGCCGTCACGACCGATGACGGCGACGCCGACATCGTGGCCGTGGCCGAGCAGGTTGGTCAGCGTCTGGGTCGCCGCGTAGGCTGCGAACTCGACGGCGGTCGGTCGGCCGGGCCCCGAGACGACCACGTTGGACGGGCGAGCGTCGACGACCAGCACGACGGTCGCCGCGACTTGGCGCTCGTAGTCGATCGTCGCGAGCGTCCCGCGCTTCGCGTAGTGGCGCCAGTCGATCCGGTCGGCCGGATCGTCCGGCCGGTGCTCGCGAACGGAGTGGAAGGAGAGACCCTCGCCGGGTCGGTCGGTCGCCAGCTGCCCGATCCGGCCGCGTCCGACCTCCTCGATCGGCGGCGCGTCGGCGTCGAGCCGACACACCAGCCGTTCCGCGCCCGCGGTCGACAGCCGCGTCGTCGCGACCGCGCTCGCGCCGGGCCCGCGAACGCGACACTCCGGCGCGTCGAACTCGTACTCGCCGCGTCGGGCGACGGCCAAGTACTCGATTCGGCGTTCTTCGCCGGGCTCGAGGGTCACGCCGGCCCGCGGCGATCCCTCGAGGACGGCGAGGTCTTCGGGGACGCCGTCGACGAGTCGACAGTCGGTGACCGCCCGATCCGACTCGTTTCGCACCGTCAGCGTCACGGTGACAGGACGGCCGGGCGCCGCCGGCGTCGGCGAGACTTCGCGGACCGCCGCGAGTCCCTCAGGCACCGAAACGGTCGACAGCGAGCCGTAGGCCACGTAGACGAGCGGGACGATCGCGGCGAGCAACAGGACGGGGCTGGCGTCGAGCAGGCCGGCGAGGACGAGCACCACCGTGGCCGCGATCGCGCCGCGCCAGCGCAGCCGTCTGCTCATCGGTCCGCCACCTCGCGTTTCCCGTCTGGCCCGTCTACTTCGGGGGGGCCCGCGCCGCTCTCGGTACTACTGTCGGCATCGTCGGACGCGAGCCGCGGCCGCGGCGGTCGCGGCCCGCGGACGGTCGCCGTCGGATCGACGGCTCGCTGGAGTCGGCCGTCGGCACCGCGCCGGAGTTCCTCGAGTCGCGGCTGCAGAACGGGCTTCGTCCGGGGGGCCGACTGGCCGGGGACCGACGGGAGCGCCTCATCGGCGGCCTCGGCGACGGCGCCCGTCGCCCGCCGACTTCGCTCGCGGGCGACCCGTTCGGGGAAGAGCCACGCCCGGATTCGTTCGCGGAACGGCCGATCAGAGGGGTTGATCGACGGCTCGAGGACGCTCGCGGCCAGTCGGTCGTCGGTCCACGAGCCGTCAGCGAGCGTCGCTTTCACTGCCTCCCGCGACTGCCCGCCCGCAACGAGGGCCTCGCCCAACGCCTCCCGGAGCGGCGGGCGAACCACCTCGAGGCCGTCTTCGACGGTCTCGCGGTGGCGCGCTCGCTCGCCGGCTCGCTCGATTACCGACGCGACCTCGTCGCTCGAGAGTTCGGGCGTTGGATCGCTCCGCTCGGGGGTCGGCGCGGCGAACGAGTCGCCGGGCGCCCACGAGACGGGCGGCGCGTCGGCGGTCGTATCGAGCGCGCCGCGAATCTTCGCGCCGCCGACCGCAACCGCGACGAGCGCGAGCACGAAGACGCCGAACGCGACGCTCGCCGTCCACGCCCACGCCGGCTGCGCCTCGAGGCCGAACAGGAGGCCGGCCACGACGAACGCGATTCCGAGGACCACGAGCAGCCACTCGCGGCGCGTCACGGCCGTTCACCTCCTGGATCGCGATCGGGCGTGTTACTGGCCATTGACCCGTCTGAATTGCCTGCGTCGTCCGTCTCGTCCATTCCGCCTCCGTCGGCTACACCGCCCTCGGTGTCCGCGTCGTCACCATCGTCGTCCTCCGTCTCGAGGAGCGCCGCGTAGGCCGTATCGGCTCGATCCCGGACGCCGCTCGAGAGCGGGCGGCGGCCGTACTCGACCTCCCGAAACAGCGTCGTCAGTTCGTCGACCGGCCGGTCGGGGTACCCCTGCTGTCGGGCGGCGCGTTGGACCTCGCCGGGCGTGTAGTGGCGCCATCGACGGGGGGCGACCCGTCGGGCGAAGGCCCGCCACAGCTCGCGGAAGGTGAGGCGATCGTCGGTCTCCGGCGCGGTGTCGGGCGCGGCGGCCGTCCGTTCGACGCGTTCGTTCTCGTCGTCGTCCTCGCGCTCCTCGGGATCGTCTTCGTCGCGCCCTCGGTAGAGCAGCGCCGCGACTCCGAGCGCGGCCGCGACGACGGCGGCTCCCCGCGGTCCGTCGACGACGTAGCCGGCGGCGACGGCGGGACCGGCGGCGAGGACGCCGATAACAGCCGCCGACGGAATCCGTCGAAGCATCTCGAGCCAGCGACGGCCGATCGCGAGTCCTCGCGACGGGAGCGCGGCCAGCCAGCCGCCGAACGCCGCGGCCAGCGCCCTGCCAGACCGGGGCAGCGACGCGGCCCACGCTCGAGCGGCCGCAAGCCGCGCGCGGACCCAGTCGACGACGCGCTCGAGGCGGGCGACCAGCGCGAGAAGTCGGTTGACGATCCACTCGAGGACGCCGCCCGCGGCGTCGCCGGGTGACGGCCGCGCGTCGAGAATGGTGCGGTCGCTCCGGACGTAGGTGACGCCGAGCGCCAGCGCTCCGAGAGTCAAAAGGGAGAGGGCACCGGCGGCCCGCCCGTAGAACGCCTCGACGGTGAGGACGACCAGCGTCGCCCCCGTCGCGCCGAGGACGCCGGCCGCGCCGCGCCTGCCGTGGGTCCGGGCGGCGACGGCGGTCAGTCCGACGACGGCGACGCCGAGAACGACCGCGACGCTGCCGTACTGGCCGGCGAGACTCACGGTCTCGGTCCGATCGGCCGTGCTGACCGTGATCACCGTCGTCGGATCGACGGGGAACGCGAGGTCGAGGCGTCCGTCGTCGTCCGTCGTACCGATCACCTCGTCGCCGACCCGCACCTCGGCGTCCGCGACTGGCTCGTCGTCGACAGTTGCCTCGAGGACGCCGGGGCTTCCGGGGATCGGTGCCAATCCCTCGGGGGAGAGCGACACCTCGAGCAGTCGGACCTCGACGGTCGTCGTTCCGCCGAAATCGCCGCGGGCGACGCCGAGTTCGAACGATTCGGTGCCGTCGTCGGGGACGTCGATAACCGCGAGTCCGTCCGCGTTCGTCTCAGCGACCTCCTCGCCGTCGATCGTCACGCTCGCGTTGGCCATCGGGACGCCCTCGATGGACGCCTCGACCGTCACAGACTCACCCGGGTCAGGCGGCCCGCGAACGGCGATTTCGACCTCCCCGTCGACCTCGTACTCGACGCTGCCGTTGTCGACCTCGTCGACTTCCTGGGCGCTCGCGAGCGTTGGCGCGTTCGCCGTCAAGCCGGTCGGCACCAGGCTCGGGCTCGTCCCCACGCCGGCACCGAGTAGCGTGGTCGCGGACGCCGTCGCGCTCGCCGTCTCCGCAGTTCCCGAACACCCCGGATACTCGTCCGACTCGATGCGGATGTTCAGGTTCTCGACGTAGGGGACCGTTCCCGTCACGCGCCCCTGCTCGTCTGTTTTCCCGACGTAATCGTCGTCGTACCAGACGTCGGCGCCGGCGACGGGCTCGCCCTCGTACTGGATCCGCGCCGTCACCTCGCTGCCGGGCGTCGGTTCGCGGTCCAGCCAGATCGCACACGCCGGACTCGAGGGGCCGCCGTCGCCCGGCCCGGGCCCGCGATCGATTTCGCCGTTGGGCTTGGGGTCGCCATTCCCGAGCCAGTCGAACTCGGTCCACTCGAGCAGTCCGTCCCAGTTGATATCGAGATTCGGGATGCTGTCGGGACCGTCGCCCTGCGGCTCGGCCGGGGCCGATCCCGGATCGACGTTCGGGTTCGCGTTCGGGTCGACGTTCGGATCGGCGTCGGGATTGACGTTAGCGTCGGGACTCATGATCCCGCTGCCGGCCGGGGCGAGAAACGCCGCGAGCACGATCGCCAGCGCCGCGAGCGCGACGACCGAGAGCTGTCGATAGTCGGGGCCGTCGTCCGTCGGATCGTCGGAGGGATCTGGCACGTCGTAGCACCTCGAGTTGCTGGAATACCGGCGGCGGTCGGTTCAGGGCGGAGTCGATTCGTCGTCGAAGCGGTCGGCCCGCGGACGGTCGGCCGACCAGTTGCCTTCACAACAGAACGGTGGAACCTGCCGGTTCATTAAGGTATCCTCCGCGTGCGATCACGATAGCAGAAGCGCCTCAGCGTCCTGGGGCCGGGACGCAACTCTCGCGTCGGCCACAAATTAGCGCTCGCCCGGGACCGACGCACACTCTCCGCGCTTTCGAGTCCTTACCGTCGCGCCTCGAGTTCGGCCTCGAGGTCCTCGAGGCTCATCTCCTTCATCGAGAGCAAGACGAGCAGGTGGTAGACGATGTCGGCGGCCTCGTAGGCGATCTCTTCGCGGTCGTCGTCTTTCGCCGCGAGCACGAGTTCGGTCGACTCCTCGCCGAGTTTCTCCAGCACCGCGTTCTCGCCTTTCTCGTGGGTAAACAGCGAGGCGGTGTAGGAGTCCTCGGGCAGCGTTTCCTTACGGTCCTCGATCACGGCGAACAACTCCTCGAGCGTGTCGTCCATCTACATGTCACCCGATACGTTGCGAATATCCTCGAGTTGCTCGAACTTTTCGCTCTCGTCGCGGCCGTCGGCGAAGACGTCCTCGGTGACCTCGATGGATGTGTTCGTTCGGGCCGCAAGCGCCAGCGAGTCGCTGGGGCGGGCGTCGATGACGGTCTCACCGCGAGGGGTCTGGACGTGGAGGTCGGCGATGTAGGTCCCGCCCTGGCCGTCCTCGCGTTGTTCGATCTCGTTGATGACCACGCGATCGATTCGGCTCCCCAGTTCCTCCATCACGTCCAGGAGGAGGTCGTGGGTCAGCGGGCGACCGATATCGTCGGCCTCGAGGCCGCGGGCGATGCTCGTCGCCTCGTTGAAGCCGATGAAGATCGGAACCACGTCGTCCTCGCCGTCGACGGTGAGGACCACTACCGGAACCGGTCCCTCGGGGGTTCCCGCGACGCGAACCGCGTCGATAGAAGCCTGCATATCGTCACCCTCGCGTGCGAGGGAGAAAACATGTCCGGTCGCGAATGCATGCACGCGAGCACGTCCCGGCCGTCGGGCAAGCGTCGTGCTCCGCTTGAGGCCGTTCGGCAGTCGCTCGGCTCGACGTGGATGGGACGGGTAGCTATCTCAGGCCATCGGCGCACTCGCTCTTCGGAGTGTCGGTGCGGTATCGACGGAGCGCTCGAGCGGTCGCTCTCGGTGTGTTGTGGATAGAAGAAACGAAATCACGTGCTGCCGCTTCTCAACGACACTGTGAGTCCGTAGTTAGTTGCGGACGACGTTCGTCGCGCGGGGGCCCTTGGGAGCCTGTTCGATGTCGAATTCGATCTCGGTTCCTTCCGTGAGGTCCTCGCCGCCAACGTCTTCCATGTGGAAGAACACGTCGTCGTCGGAGTCGTCAGTCTCGATGAAACCGTAGCCGCCTGTGTCGTTGAAGAAGTCAACCTTACCGTTTGCCATTGCGACTAAACGAAGAGGGAATACACGGTTAAGTGTTCCGCATTCGTATGGAAAATGGCGTGTATATTGTTCGAACATCATCTAAACACGCCTTTGAAAATCTATTTGTCCATACACCATCGGTTATCCGGGAAATCGCGTCCGATTCGTCGGACTGCCGCGAAGCTTCTGTGGAATCTCCAGTTCGAGAGATGTGCCGTGCCGCTCGGCGTCGGCCCCGGCGCCGAGACACGCCTCCCGACGAGGCTTTACGTCTCCTCCAACTGCTAGGGCCTGTGGATTCTAACGATGTTCGGCGTCAGTGGGCGGAGCGGTCCGGCGAGTACTCACCGGAATACTACGCCTACTACGGCCCGAACGAGACGAGCGACGCTATTCTCCGGACGCTCGAGCGATTCGTCGATCCGGCCGCGCCGGTTCTGGAACTCGGCTGCAGTTCGGGCCGCCATCTTTCGCACCTCTACGAACACGGGTTCGACTCCCCGGTGGGGATCGAACTCAACGCGGACGCGTTCGACGTCATGGAGGACCACTACCCCGACCTCGCCGCTGACGGCGAGTTCTATCTCGACGCGATCGAAGACGTCGTCCGCGAGTTCGACGACGACCAGTTCGGCGCAGTCTACTCGGTCGAGACGCTCCAGCACCTCCACCCCGACGCTGAGTGGGTTTTCGAGGAGCTGGCCCGGATCACGGACGACCTCCTCATCACCGTGGAAAACGAGAGCGAACTCGAGGAGCGTGAGACCGAGCGAGACGAAGCCGGACACGCCGGATCGACCGATCCCGAAGTGAGCTACGTCAACGACGACTTCCCGCTCTACTACCGCGACTGGAGCGCGATCTTCACCGACCTGGGGTTCGACGAAGTCGATGTCCAGACGGGTAAGCGAGACACCATCCGAACGTTCCGAGCGCCAGACGCCTCCGATCGCTGACTGCCGTTCGATCGCCGACTGCCAACGTAACTCTTTCTCGTTCCGTTGTTCGCGCCGACCGTCGACCGAACTACTGTGCGTCCTCGAGGACCGGAACGGTCGCCGCCTCGTTCTCGAAGAAGGCGAGCCCGTGGATGCGGCTATCGGGGGTGAGTTCGGGGTGGAACGCGGTGCCGACGACCGGCCCCTGTTTTACGGCGACTGGTCGGTCGTCCCACGAGGCGAGCACCTGCGCGTCTCCGCCGGAGACGTCGTCGATAGCCGGCGCGCGGATGAACACCGCCGGATAGGGGTCGTCGTCGGCCAGTCCGTCGACCGCCAGCGGCGCCTCGAAGCTGTCTTTCTGCCGGCCGAAGGCGTTGCGCTCGACGCCGACGTCGAGCAGTCCGAGTTCCTCGACGCGGTCGTCGTTCGGGTCGCTCGAGGCGACGATCAGGCCGGCGCAGGTCGCCAGCAGGGGCTTGCCGGCCTCGACGTGGGCCCGAATTTCGGGGGCGATCCCCTCGCTGTGGACGAGCCGGGAGATGGTCGTCGACTCGCCGCCGGGCATCGCCAGCAGGTCGCAGTCGGGGACGAGCCCCGACTCGCGGATCTCGCGGACGGTAACCTCGCGGTCGCGGGCCGCGGCGGCGCGTTCGATGGCGGCGGCGTGTTCTGCGACGTCGCCCTGGACGGCGACGACGCCGGCGGTCAGTGACATACCCGCGGCTAGGGAGGGGGACGGCAAAAAGGCCGCGTCCCGCGTTCGACCGTCAGCGACTGAATCCGGTCGTCTCTACGCTGCTCGAAACCGGATTCGAATCCCGTCGGGATCGCTGCACTCGAGGCCGCCAGCGCGCTCATCGATGGCCGCGCCCGCGTCCTCGAGTCGCTCCCGAATCAGATCCAAGTCTTCGCTCGAGGGGACGACGAGGTCGAGCCGCGAGAGGCCGCGGGCGTCGGCCGGCGTGGGACTCGAGCGGTCGTTCCAGGTGTTGCAGCCGAGGTGGTGGTGGTAGCTGCCGGCGGCGACGAACAGCGCTTTCGGGGAGGCCGTCTTCACGTCGAAGCCGAGCGCGTCGACGTAGAACTCTCGGGCGGTCTCGAGCGACGACACCTCGAGGTGGACGTGGCCCAGGGTCGTTCCGCCCGGGACGGTGTCGCTGGCCCCGTCGTCGGCGGCGGCCGCGACCGACTCGAGATCGAGGGGCCACGAGCCGATCTGGATGCCCCCCTCGCCGTCGCGGGGCCACTCCGAACGCGGCCGATCCCAGTAGAGTTCGACGCCGTTGCCCTCGGGATCGTCGAGGTAGAGCGCCTCGCTGACGCCGTGGTCGGACGCGCCGGTGAGCGACCAGCGGTCGCGGATTCGGGCCAGTCCGGCCCCCAGTGCCTCGCGGCTGGGGACCAGGAAGGCGTTGTGAAAGAGTCCCGCGGCATCGGTCGGCCGCGGTCGGGCGTCCGGCGCGTGCCGGAGTTCGAGCAGCGGCGCGTCGCCGGCGCCGAGCACCGTCGTCGATCCGTCTCGTGAGAGCACCGAGAGGCCGATCACGTCCCGGTAGAAAGCTACCATGGCCGATTCGTCGCTGACCGTCAGTACGCTCCGTCCCAAGCGAGTCGCCGCCGGTAATCGATCCCGAGAGTCGCTCATACCGGAGAGACGCGGCGCTCGTATATATGCTACCTGACCGCACGGTCAGATCGACCGATAGCGAGTCGCGTCGAGCGTGACGGTCCTCGTCGTTCGCTCCGCGGTCCTCGAGATCGAGCCGCGAGCAACGGCGAGCGGAGCGCTACCGCTCTCGAGCGGGTGGTCGGCGTCGAGAAGTGGGCGTCGGTCTACGCGACGAAGGTCAGCAGCTGTACCAGTACCCCGATCATCACGCCGGTCGCGATGACCGTCTTGGGGTCGATCTTGATCGCGTTCGAGTCCTCGGAGTCGAAGTACCGGACGAGTCCGGCACTGGACATCAGCCCACCGCTGTTCTGTCCTTTATCCATACCCTCTACTACGGACGGGTGGCACTAAATCTTTCGTCCGGCAGTATCACTGACGTCACCGCTTGCGGCAAGCACAGACCGGTGGGAAACCCTTATGCGCGCCGCGTCGGAACTAGCGATGAACCGATGACTGTCACACTCAAGGACTTCTACGCTGACTGGTGTGGCCCCTGTAAGACCCAGGATCCAATCCTCGAGGACCTCGAGGAGGACTGGGAGGGCCGATTTGAGGTCGAGAAGATCAACGTCGACGAACAGCAGGACGTCGCCAACGAGTACCAGGTTCGCTCGCTGCCGACCCTGATCATCGAGAACGACGACGGCATCGTCGAGCGCTTCGTCGGCGTCACCCAGCGCGACGACATCGAAGACGCCCTCGAATCGGCCGGCGCGTAAGCGACGGGCCCCTCGAGCCGCCGTTTTTCGCGAACGCCACGTCTCGATCAGCGACGGCGCTGACGCCTCTTACGGCTCGTCCGGATCGATGTCGTCAGCGCCGGTCTCCCCGCCGGTGGCTGACTCCTCGTCGGACGCGGACTCGTCGGCGCCGAACGTCTCCTCGCGATCGAACGTCTCGTCGGCCGGCGGCTCTTCGGTGGCGCCGAACACGTCCTCCGAGTCCGTCTCGTCGCGTTGGTCTGTTTCGTCCGTTTCGTCGACGGCTAGTTCCTCGTCAGTGTCCACCTCGGCGGCGTCGCTTCCGTTGATGACGTCCGTTCCGTCGGCGATTTCGACGGTGGTGACGGCGTCCCCGGCCGTCCCGCCAGCCGCCGGCTCATCGAGGTCGAACTCGTTGGTCGCGAGTTCGTCGCCGCTGACGCTGACTGTCCCTTCCTCAATCTCGATGACGACGCCGTCCCCGGCCGAGCCGCGGCCGATCAACTGGTTCGCGGTCGATTCGACCTCCTGGTTGACCGACCAGACGAACCGCAGCACCGACTCGAGTTCGTTGCCGGCTTCGCGGACGCCGCGCTGGGGGGAGAGCTCGCCGAAGCTTCGGGCACCTTCCGGGTGGAGGTACTGGATCGGGTGGTCGTTCGGGACCTCCCGCAGGTCGACGTCGAACGACCAGACGTA
The DNA here is from genome assembly GCF_003977755.1 of Haloterrigena salifodinae. Taxonomy (NCBI): domain Archaea; kingdom Methanobacteriati; phylum Methanobacteriota; class Halobacteria; order Halobacteriales; family Natrialbaceae; genus Haloterrigena; species Haloterrigena salifodinae. The sequence goes on along the minus strand of NZ_RQWN01000001.1, from coordinate 1,699,865 downwards.
GGGGAGCAACTGGATGGCGTACCCCTGCGGTTTCGGTGCTTTGCGACCGATGGCCGTCGAGGCGACGCCGATGGCCGTCGATCCCGAGTCGGTATCGTAGTAGACGCCGGGAAGGCCCGGAATTGAGACGCGCATACGCGAGCTATGGGAGCCACCGCGGGTGAGTCTGCACCCGGCACCTGCCACCCCAGTTTTCCCGCGGTCGCGGACTGCCACGGCTCAGAAGAAGGTGTCGGCGAACTTGTCCCGCGGATTGATATCGATCTCGCTGATGCTCGAGCGGTCCTGACTGGCGGCGAAGGCGATGGCCTCGGCGACCTCCTCGGGTTCGCTCGCCTCGTCCTCGTCGAACGCGTCGGCGAACGCCCGCCCGTCGCTCGTCTCGAACTGCGAGCGGACTTCGGCGGGGTTGACGACGGTGATGCCGACCCCGTCGTCGCCGATCTGGGCGGCGACGCTCTTGGCGAAGCCGCGGGTCCACCACTTCGTCGCGGCGTAGACGGGATTGGCCGGCCGCGGGTGGCGGCCGGCGAAACTGGCGACGAAGATCAGGTGGCCGTCGCGCTCCCGAACGTGGGGGATCGCCGCCCGCGTCGCGTAGAAGACGCCGTCGACGTTGGTCTCCTGCATCGTCTCGTACTCCTCGGTCGTCAACTCCTCGACCTCGCCGCCCCGGGAGAGCCCCGCGTTGTTCACCAGCACGTCGATCCCGCCGAAGGTCTCGACGGTCTCGTCGATCAGCGCGTCGACCGCTAATTCCTCGCGGACGTTCGTCGGAACGACCACCGTCTCGACGCCGTGGTCGGCCTCGAGTTCGTCCGCGAGGTCGGCCAACTGATCCTCGCTTCGGGCCGCGAGGACGACGTTTGAACCTCTGGCCGCGAGTTCGCGACAGGTCGCGGCGCCGATTCCCGAACTGGCTCCCGTGACGATCGCCGTCTCGCCGGCGAGTGACGCGTCGGTCATGGTCGACACTCACGACGAACGCCCTCTAAAACGCCCGGGTTGCGGTGCGCGCTCTGAGGTCGATCGACGACCTCCCTGAGGCCCCTCGAGTCGTCCCTGAGCCGTAGCAACCTGACTCGACCCCCGATCGGTCCGACGGACTGGTCGTTTACTCGGCGGCCCGCACGCGACGGCACCGAACGACTGGCGGGGATTCCGGTATTGCTCCGGTAACGCAACCGCGGCAGCCGAACTGCGATCCGGGTTCCGCCAGTCAGCCGGCGAATTCGGCCAGTTGCTCGTTGATCGTCTCCGTCTCGTCGGCGACGAGGCCGTGACCGCTGTTCTCGAACCGGATCAGTTCGGCGTTCTCGATACCCTCTTCGAGCACCTCTCCGGTGATCTCGATCGGGGTGACCTCGTCGTGGACACCGTGATAAATTTTCGTCGGCACGGTGATGTCGTCCATGTCCGGCCGGAGGTCGGCGTCGCGCCAGGTCTCGGCGGAGGCGATCGTCGCCTGCCCGGAGGCTTCCATCCCGAGGCTCCAGATCCAATCCATCATCTCGTCGCTCTGGTCGGTATGGAACAGCATCTCGGCGAAGTCGGCGTTCATCTTCGCGCGGTCGGTCCGCGCGCCCTCGATGAGCGGGTTCACGTCCGACTCGTCGAGCCCCTCGGAGAAGTCCGGCTTCTCGGTGATAACCGGGCTCGCAGGGGCCAGCAACGCGAGCTTGTCGATGCAGGCCTCATCGTGTCGACTCATGTACCGCGTCGCAGTGCCGCCGCCCATCGAGAACCCCGCTAACGTCGCGCCGTCGACGTCCAGTTCGTCGAGGACCGCGCGCACGTCGTCGGCGAAGCGGTCGTAGCTGTAGTCCCCGTACGGTTTCTCTGACTTTCCGTAGCCCCGGAGATCGATGCCGATACAGCGGAAGCCCTCGTCGAGGAGGTGGGTGTACTGGTACTCGAACATCCGGTGATTGAGCGGCCAGCCGTGCAGGAAGACGATGGGGTCACCCTCACCCAAGTCGCGTGCGAACACGTTGACGCCGTCCTCGGCCGTGATACGTGGCATGCGCCGAAGCTATCTTGCCTACTGGTATCAAGGACCACCTTTCATGTCCCGACCTGGCTTCCGTTACGGTCCGGTACGGACACAGCGAAGCCCTCGGGGAGAAAATAGCCGCTGCCCGTTGGTGGGGATCGAAACGTAACCCCGGGCGTCAGTAGTCCTCGAGGTCGTACAGTTCGCCGTACTTCGACGTGACGTACTCGAGGAAGGGGTCGGCCGTCAGCTCCTGGCCGGTCGCGCGCTCGATCAGTTCGGGCGTGATGTAGCGCTTGCCGTGTCGGTGGACGTTCTCGCGGAGCCAGCCGTTGAGGGCCTCGAAGTCGCCCTCGCGGATATCGTCGTCGAGATCGCCGAGTTCGTCCACGGCGGCGGCGTACAGCTGTGCCGCGAGCACGGAACCCAGCGAGTACGTCGGGAAGTAGCCGAAGGAGCCGTGAGACCAGTGGATGTCCTGCAGGCAGCCCTCCGCGTCGGTCTCGGGTCGGACGCCCAGATACTCCTCGTACTTGTCGTTCCAGACCTCCGGGACGTCGTCGACCGCGAGGTCCCCGCGGATCAGACCGCGCTCGATCTCGAAGCGGATCACGATGTGGAGGTGGTAGGTGAGTTCGTCCGCCTCGACGCGAATGAGGTTGTCGTCGTAGACCTGATTCGCGGCCTCGTAGGCCGCCTCGGGAGAGACGTCCTCGAGTTCCGGGAACCGCTCTCGGGCGGTCGGGAGGAACTGCTCCCAGAAGGGACGGGAGCGCCCGACGTGGTTCTCCCAGAGGCGAGACTGAGATTCGTGGACCGAGAGGTCCCGTGCCTCGCCCAGCGGCGTGCCGTAGCCCTCGTCGGGCAGGCCGAGCGTGTAGTTGGCGTGGCCGAACTCGTGGATCGTCGAGGTAATGGAGCCCAGCAGATCGTCCTCCTCGAAACGGGTCGTCACGCGGGCGTCGAACTGCGTCCCCGAGGAGAACGGGTGGGGCGCGGTGTCCAGCCGACCGCGGTCCCAGTCGTACCCCAGCGAGTCGAGGACGTCCCGCGCCAGCGCCTCCTGGTCGTCATCGTCGAATTCGCCCGCGAAGGCGTCCGTAGTGAGATCGGCGTCGCTCTCTTCGATCGCGTCGATCAGCGGCACGAGTTCCTCGCGGAGACGCTCGAGGACCCGCTCGGCCGTCTCGAGGTCGATGTAGGGCTCGTAGTCCGAGAACAGCACCTCGTAGGGGTCGGCGTCGGGATCGATGTGCTCGGCGTATTCGCGCTTCAGTTCGACGAGTTTCTCGAGGACGGGCGCGAACTCCTCGAAGTCGTCGTTCTCCTTGGCCTGCTTCCAGGCGGGGTGGGCGTTGGTCGTCGTCTCGGAAATCTCCTCGACGAGTTCCTGTGGGACGCTGGTCTCGCGGTCATACTTGCGCCGGACTTCCCGGACGACCGCGGCCTGGTCCTCTTCGAGATCGCTGTCTTCCAGTTCCTTGAGCAACGCGCCGGTCTCGTCGGCCGTCAGCAGTTCGTGGCCGATCGAGGACAGCGCCGAGAGCTGCTGTGCGCGGGCGGGCGTCCCCTCGTCGGGCATCACGACTTCCTGGTCCCACTGGAGGATGCCGGACGCGTTCGAGACGTTCGCGATCCGCCGAACGCGTTCTTCGAACGCCGCGTAGCTGTCGTCGGCCGCCTCGCTCTGAGCCTGATCGGTCGCCATGAACGACCGATACACGCGGCGGCCGTATCAACATCGTGGTTCCGGCGGTTTCACAGTCGTCGGTCGTCGCGTCCGGATCGGGTTTCGTGCGCTCGTCGGCCCTCGAGCCGACTGCGAATCGACGGTCGGCCTGCCCGGCCGCCTCGAGCTCACCGACCGGAAGCTGTCGCAATCGCCGACAGTATCGCTCCCGTATCAACGCCTCGTTGCGGCGCCGTAGCGCCAATATACGCTACCGATGAGCGCTGTATAGAACTTGCAAGCAGTGGATTGTTCGGGCTATCTGACGTGTGTTCCTGTACAATGGTCGCTGCGTCACCAATCGGGTCAGCCATCGTGTTCGTGGTGAGCCTGCTGATCGGTGCACTGGGAATCTACATCGGCGCCCGGATCATTGTCGGGGCCGACGACTACGACCACGCGATCGTCACCGCGTTGATCGGGGCGATCGTCTGGGGGCTTGTCGGTTTCTTCGTCGGGTGGATCCCCCTGCTCGGGCCGCTGCTGGCGCTGCTGGCGTACATCGGCGTGATCAACTTCCAGTACCCCGGCGATTGGACCGCCGCGGCGATGATCGGCCTCGTCGCCTGGGTGACGGTGCTGGTCGTTCTCTACGCCCTCGCCGCGCTCGGGATCACCGCCTTCGACGCCGCTGGCATCCCCGGCGCCTGAGCGGTGCCGAGCCCCGTCTCCAGCCCCACGTTGCGAGTGTAGTCCCATAGACGTAAGCGGATTCGTCCCGAATCACGGTCCATGGATATGGATACTCGCATTCTCGTTCCGATCGACGGAAGCGACTCCGCGAGGGCGGCCCTCGAGCACACGCTGGATATCGCCGCCAACCAGGATGCGGTCGTTCACGTCCTCAACGTCGCGGACACGAACCAGCCGAGTCTCACGCGCCTCGGCACGCAGGTCGTCGACGCTCTGGAGGAGGAAGGCAAGGAGATCGTGTCGACGGCCGCCGAACTGGCCGCGGAGCGCGACGTGGCCGTCAGTACGCACGTCGTCCAGGGCGAACCGCGCGAGACGATCGTCGAGTTCGTCACCGCCGGCGCGGAGTCAGAGTCGGAGTCGGACGACGCGGACGGCGTCGCGTTCGATTTCGTCGTGATGGGGGCCCACGGCCGACGCGGCCTGGGAGAGTACATTCTCGGCAGCGTCACGGACTACGTCGTCAACCGGAGTGAGGTACCGGTGTTGACGGTTCGCGCGGCCGACGACGCGAGGGCGACCTACCCCTACGGAAACGTCCTCGTGCCGACCGATGGGAGCGTTCATGCGAGGGCGGCGGTCGAACTGGGCGCGCAGTTCGCGAACCGCTGTGGCGGAACGTTGCACCTGCTGTCGGTCATGGACGAACTGCCGGAGGTCGCCGACGCGGAAACGGCTCCGCTCCCCGCCCAACTCGAGGAGAACATACGGGAGGCACTCGAGGAGGACGCGGCGACCGCCGCGCGGGCGGGCGCCGCCGACGTCGAGACCGCCATCGAGACCGGCTCGGTGCCTCGAGAGGTTCTCGCCTACGCCGAGGCGGAGGCGATCGACCTCGTCGTGATGGGCACCCACGGCCGGACCGGTATCGACCGCCACTTGCTTGGCAGTTTCACGGAGCGCGTCATTCGCACGTCGCCGGTTCCCGTTCTCACGACGCGCCGTGCCGACGAGATGGACTGACCTCGTCCGCCCGATAGCGGACGTCACCGCGATCCGTTCGAAACCCTGACAGTCATCGGTAGAACACCCGACAGCGGAGACGAGAAAGCCTATAAGCGGACCGAGACGGGTCCTACGTAGCCACCTGACGGGCCCGGCCCGTCGTTCTACCGATGGACACTCGAACGATCGCTGACGGGGGTGACCGCCCATCGAACGACAGACGCTGATCGTTCTGGGAGCGGTCGCCGTCGCGTGCTTCGCGCTGGCTCTCGGAGCGACCGCCGCCACGTCGGCGGACGGCCACGAAGCCGACCGACACCAGCGGCTGGTGAGCACCGGCGACGAGACCTCGCTGTGGCCGTACACGAGCAGCGCGACGACCGTCGAGGAACGGACGCTCGCAATCAACGTGTTGATCAACGGCGATCCAGCGGAGACGCGCCGGCACCTAGAAGAGCGGAGTCGCGGCGACTGGAACGAGACCGCTCCCGAAGAGGAGGACGTGAGCGAGACCGACCCCGAGGACGTCATCGGGACCGAAACGGCCTGGCGAAGCGCCGACGGCTCGACGCGGTACGTCTACGTCTCCACGACCAACGAGACGGCCGAGGGCGTGTGGCTCGACGAGAGCTACCAGCTCCACGACGGCGACTATCTCGGCTCGCGCGAACACATCCGCGCCTACGAGTCGCCCGACTCCGACGAGGAGTGGACCGCGATCCAGGCCCACAGTGAACACTGGGACTGGTTCCGGCTCAGCCACACGGTCGACAGCGCCGAGGACTCCCAGCGCTACGTCGAACGCGAGTTCATGGATCGGCAGTACGTGTCGAACGTCTCGCGCGTTCACCTGGGCAACGGCCGCGGCTTCGATTCCGACGGCTGGGTGACGGTCGTCGACCTCGAGAGCGGCGACCCGCCGTCCCCCGTCGCGATTGTCGGCCTCCTTCCCGGACTGCTGCTCGCGAGTCGGGTCTCGACGCGGACCTCGTTCCCGAATCCGGTCACCGCTCGCGTCCCGCGCGCGCTGTGTTTAGCGGGGTCGCTGCTCGGACTCTACCTCTTCGTCCGGTTCGGCGCCATCGCCGTCGAGGCGCGCCTCGAGGGGATCGACCCCCGGTTCATCGCGGCGGCGTTCTATCCGCTGCTCGCCGTCGGCTTGCCGGTCTGTACGTACTACTTCGCGCGGTCGCTCGACCGGCCGACGGCCTTCGCGGCCGGCGCGGTCGGCTTCGCGACCGCGATCCTCCTCGATTACACGCTGCTCGGCGTGACCCGGCTTCCGCTTAACGTGCTCGTCCACCGGTTCTCGACCGCGGTCGCGCTCGGGTTCATCGCCGTGGGGGCGTCCCACACCGTGCGAGTCGATCCGGAGGACCACGACTACGTGCGCCTCGGCGCGCTCCTCTGGGTCGTGACGCTACTCGTGCCGCTGCTTCGATTCCTGTAGCCGCCCTCGACCCTCCGCTGGCCTCGACTCGAGGTCGTCGGGGCTCGTGTACGGGCGCACCCACGGGGCGGTCACCTGCGTGTAGCCGACGACGCCCACGAACGTGGCGAGGTAACACAGCCAGCGCGGGACCCCGAAGTCCTGAATCCAGAGCACCATCACCAGTGCCCAGCCGGCCAACACGACCGCGTCGCGACAGATCCGTTCGGCGTTGTGCCGAAGGTACGCGCGCAATCGGCGCCGCCGGGACTCGAGGACGGGGCGATCGTCGTTTACCGGGGCGGCGTCGGCGCGTTCCGTCCCGGACTGGAGAGATTCCGTTTCGCTCACCGTTGCTGCGGAGGTTCGGGAGCGGTCGCATACGCTTTTTGGTCGCGAGCACCGGGCGTCGGGCGGGGAGTCGTCCAGCGTCGCGATCCGAACCGGCCCTGGCCCTGGGGGCGACTACGCGATCCGTCGTTTCGTTCCCCGGCCGTGGTATCGGACTGGTAGAAAAAACACTAATACGTCGCTCGGGAAATGAAGTCCCGATGGGTACCCAGCTGGCGTTTCGACACTCGAGGGTGGTAGACCGTGGCTGACCGTTCGCAATCGCCGCTCGCAGCCGTTCGCTCGGGAAGTTCTCGAGCCTGGTCGGCGCTCTCGCGGAACCGCCTCCGCGTCGTGTTTCTGGCCGTTATTCTCCTCTCGGCTACCGCCGTGGCGAGCGCGGCGATGAGCGACGACCTTTCGACCGCGTCCGAGGAGACGGTTCCGGAGGCGCCGGCGACCGAGAACCACACGGTCGTAACCGAGTCCGGACGGGCGGGGACGATCACTGTCTACGAGCCCGACGGCGAGGTAGCGTACTACAACAACACGCGGACGAAGTACTTCGACGCCGACCCCGTCGAGGGCGATCCGATGACCATCGAGTACACGGCGACGGACACGATCCACAGCGAGGGTCCGACCTGCAGCGACCCGCCGTGTGCGCTGAACGTCATCGAGCGCGTCGACCTCGAGGACGAGAATCCCGAGCCCGAAGTCATCTACAAGCGATACGATCACCAGGAGACCGCCGGTGAGTGGCACGACGCGGACCGCATCAACGACACCCACGTGGTCGTCGCGGACATCGTCGCCGACCAGGTCTTCATCGTCAACACCGAGACGGAGGTCGTCGAGTGGCTCTGGGACGCCCAGAGCGACTTCCCCGTCGAGGAGGCCGGTCCGTACCCCCACGACTGGGCCCACATCAACGACGTCGAGTACATCGACGAGGGCCAACACGAGGGGCGGATCATGGCCAGTCTCCGGAATCAGGATCAGGTCGTCTTCCTCGACCAGGAGGAGGGGCTGGTCGAGAACTGGACGCTGGGCGGCGAGAACGAGCACGACGTCCAGTACGAACAGCACAACCCCGACTACATCCCCGAATCGCAGGGCGGGCCGGCGATCGTCGTCGCCGACTCCGAAAACGGCCGCATCCAGGAGTTCCAGCGCGAGGACGGCGAGTGGAACCGCACCTGGCAGTGGGAGGACGATCAGATCCAGTGGCCCCGCGACGCCGACCGCCTCCCCAACGGGAACACGCTCATCGCCGACAGTCACGGCAACCGGGTGATGGAGGTCAACGAGTCCGGCGACGTTGTCTGGGAGGTCCCATCGACGCTTCCCTACGAGGCCGAACGCCTCGAGACCGGCGCCGAGAGCGAAGGGGGCCAAAGCGCCGCCGAACTCGGCCTCGAGTCGCGCACGGCCGACGGCGGGGACGGCGGAGGCGGGAGCAGCGGCCTCTTCGACTTCGACCCGCTCGGCTGGATCGGCGACCTCATCGAGAATCTCTTGCCCCACCGGATCCACAACGGACTCCTCTTCGCGTCACCGGTCTGGATGGGCTCGTCCGAGTTCGCGGCCGTCGGCATCGCGATCCTGACCGGGCTGGTGTGGATCGGCTTCGAGACGAGATGGAAGCTCCGCGACGCCGGCGTTCGGTTCCGCCTCCCCGTCTACCGACGGGGCAATTGATCCCAGCCGGCCCTCGATTTTACCACCGCTATCGGTATCGAAGCCCGTGAACGACTCGCTGCGGAGTGAGCGGCCGGCCGTCGACCGTTCAGCGAGTCGCCTTGTACGCGAGAAACACGGTCGTGCCGAGCGCCGCGGCGTACCACAGCGTCCCCACGCGGATCACGACCGTGGCGGCGGCCGCGACGGCTTCGGGGTAGCCGAACGTGACCAGCACGCCGACCATCGACGCCTCCGCCGCGGCGAGTCCGCCGGGGAGCATCGACACCGCGCCGACGACCGACCCGAGTCCGAAGACGAATAGGCCGATGACGACGGTGGCTTCGACGCCGAATCCTTCGAGGACCAGCCAGAGCGCGAGGCCCTCTAACCCCCACGCCGCGAGACTGAGCAGCGTCGCGACGACAAGCGGTCGGATCTGGAACAGCCGGTACGCGCTCTCGTAGAACCGCTCGAGTTCGGTCGCGTGCTCGCCGACGACCGGAAGCGACTCGAGTCGGCCGAGGATCGCCAGACAGGCCCGCCGCCACTGGAGCAGGCCGATCCCGACTCCGATGGCGCCGAGGACAATGACGATGGGAAGCGATGACCGGCTGTAGACCAGCAGGCCGAGCGCAGCCATCGCGCTCAGCGCGACGAGGTCAGTGACGCGCTCGGCGCCGACGACGGAGGTGGTCTCGCTCGCCGGCACGCCGCGCTTGTCCCGGAGGAACCACGCCTTCCAGACCTCGCCGGCCTTCCCCGGCGTGACGACCATCATCAGGCCGCTAAAGAAGGTGATGGCGCTCGCCTCGAGCGGGACGTCCACCTCGAGACGCCGGAGGTAGTAGTGCCACTTGGCGAAGCGGAAGCCGTAGCCGACCGTCGTCAGGCCGATGACGGTCGCGAACGTCCGCCAGCGCAGGGTGGCGAGGGCGTTCGTCACGTCGCCGACGTCCGCATAGGCGGCGAGGCCGAGGAAGACGACGACCGAGAGCAGCGCCGTCAGCCAGACGCCGTGCTCGCGGACGGCCCGCCGGCAGCGGTCGACGACGGTCGCACCGACCCCCTCGGCCTCGCCGCTCGTCGTCATGGGAATCGCCCCGACGTGAGGGCCCTCACGGCGCGACCGGAGGCGGTGCGGAACTGGTGGAGTTTCGTCGCGACGTGCCCCGAGAAGTATCGTCCGCGACCGCGCGGCCGAACGCGCCCCTCGCGCACTGCGTCCGCGAGCGCTCCGGCGCCCTCGACCCGGGTGTACGCGCGGCCGATTTCCATCGGGAAGTGAGCGTCGCTGCCGCCGGTCGCCGGCAGGTCGCGGGCGGCCGCGAACGAGGCCGCGCGCTCGTTGAACCGGCGTCGAACGCAGCGGGAGTTCACCGCTTCGACCCCGTCGACGGCGTCGGCGAGGGCCTCGAGGTCCGTCTCGTAGCACTGTCGCAGCGCGTCGAACGGATGCGAGAGGACGGCGACGCCGCCCTGCTCGTGGACGCGGTCGATCACCGTCAGCGGATCGACTCGAGGCGGCGCCTCCGTCACGTTGAGGGCCAGCAGGTGGCCCTCGGTGGTCGTCACTTCGACGCCGGCGATCACCTCGAGACCGTCCGGCGCGGCGTCTCGAACGGCGTCGACGTTGGCGAGCGTATCGTGGTCGGTGACTGCGATGCCGTCGAGACCGGCCTCGGCCGCCGCTTCGGCCACGCGCTCGGGAGGTGTGCTCGAGCAGGGCGAGGCGTCCGTGTGCACCTGGAGATCGTATCGTCGTGTCATGGCGGGATCGATTCGGAGCGGGGTGAGACGGTCACGCGATCACCTCGAGGAGTCGTGGCGGAACCTCGTAAAGGACCGCGACGACGAGGAGCCCCCAGAGGACGAGGTTGACGAAAAACGGGGGGTCGCCGAAGAGGAACTTCGGGTCGCCGCCCAGATTCCGCGTGTGGGCGAGGAGGTGGTAGCGGAACGCCGCGAAGAAGGCGAACGGGAGCGTGGTCATCATCCACAGCCCGCCGCGGAAGAACGTGTAGAGCGAGTAGGAGACGACCAGCGCGGCCAGCACGGCGACGAGAAACTGGTCGAGCGTCTCCTCGGTGTACTCCGCGAGGGTCGCGCGCGACGCGGCCGGATCGTCGCTGACGATCATCTCGTGGCGGCGTTTGCCGAGCGCGAGCATCAGCGCTCCGAGGAACGTACAGACGACGAGCCAGGGGCTCAGGTAGACGTCGATGGCGACGACGCCGGCGACGGCTCGCAGGACGAACCCGATGGCGATGACCATCACGTCGACGATGACGACCTCCTTCAGAACCGCGGAGTAGAGCGCGTTCTGTGCGAGATACGCGCTGACGACGAGGAGGAACAGCGGGCCGAGGTGCCAGGAGAGGCCGAGCCCGCCGACGAACAGCAGGACCGCGAACGTCACTGCCACGGGGATCGGAACCTGCCCGCTGGCGATCGGTCGGTGTTTCTTCCGCGGGTGGTTGCGGTCCTCCTCGACGTCGAGGATATCGTTGCCGATGTACGTCGCGCCCGCGACGGCACAGAAGGCGACGATTCCGAGGACGACGTTCGTGACGGCGACCGGATCGAACAGGCTCTTGGAGAAGACGAGCCCCAGAAGCAGGATGCCCTGCTTGTACCACTGCCAGGGACGCGTCTCCTTTACCAGCCCGGAGACGGTCCCCACGAACCGACGCCGGTCGGTATAGGCGCGGGCCATCTGTCTCCTCGACTTCACATGATGGCAAAAAGGACCGGCTTGCCTGTGACTCCCTCACAGAATGTATCACGCGCTGGATGTCTCGATTTCAATCGACTCGAGACTGTACGGATTCGATACACCCCGGTACACTATTGACTCGGCGTATCGACGTTCAGCGTGATATCACGATGAGCGATAGTGAGCGCGCGGACGACGACTCGAGCGGCTCGCTTCTCGTCACTGGAGGGACCGGATTCCTCGGCCTGCACACGTGTCAGTACTTCCGCGATCAGGGGTGGGACGTCACCGCGTTCGATCTCAAGCCGTTCGAGCCGGACGACGACACGGACGGGATCGAGTTCATCGAGGGGGACGTTCGAAGCGAGGCGTCCGTCGCCGACGCGCTCGAGGAGAGCGGTGCCACCGCGGTGGTGCACACGGCGGCCGCGCTCCCGCTGTGGGACGACGACCGCATCAGAGAGACGACGATCGACGGGACGCGAAACGTGCTCTGGGCGGCGAACGACTGCGGCGTCGAGCGGGTCTGTTACGTCTCCTCGACGGCGGTGTACGGGACCCACGACACGCATCCCATCACCGAGGAGTCGCCGCTAGACGGGGTCGGCGCCTACGGCGAGGCCAAGATCGAGGCCGAGAAGGTCTGCCAGGACTTCCGCCGTATGGGGATGTGTGTCCCGATCGTTCGCCCGAAGACGTTCGTCGGTCCGCAGCGACTCGGCGTGTTTCAGGTGCTGTTCGACTGGATCGAAGACGGCGCGAACGTCCCGCTCGTCGGCTGGGGGGACAACCGCTACCAGTTGCTGCACGTCCGCGACCTCGTCACCGCCATCGAACTGCTGCTCACCGAGGACGAGGAATCGGTGAACGACACGTTCAACGTCGGTACCGACGAGTTCGGTACGATGAAGGAGGACTTCCAGGCCCCCATTGACTACGCGGGGACGGGCAAACGAACCATCGGAACGCCCGCCTTCCTCACGGTTGCAGTCCTCCGCGTGCTGGACGAACTGAACCTCTCCCCGCTGTATCCGTGGGTCTACGAGACGGCCCACGAGGACTCCTACGTCTCCGTCGAGAAGCTGAAGGGTCTAGGCTGGGAGCCCGAGTACTCCAACCGGGAGGCGCTTGTGGACACCTACGAGTGGTACCTCGAGAACTACGAGGCCGACGAGGATGCCGACGAGACCGGCCTCGACCACCGCGTCGCGTGGGACCAGGGCGCCCTCGCCGTTGCGAAGAAGGTCTCGCAGCGGATCTGAGATGGTCCCACAGCCACGTCTCCGGGATCGTATCGACTGGCTCGTCGTCCTCGGGCCGATCGTCGCCGTTTGCTTCGCCGCCGGCCTCGGTAGGCACCTGCTCGTCGCCTGGCCGGCGCTCGCGACGGACCCCGCGTTCTTCCAGCACACGGGCTGGTACGTCCTCGAGGGCGGCGTTCCGTACGTCGACGTCTGGGACGTGAACCCGCCGGTCCCGTTCGGAATCACGGCCGTGCTCGCTGCCCTCTCCGGCGGAGATATGCTCGTGTTGCACGCCCTCGGAACGACGCTCACGGTGCTCGTCGCGGCCGTGAGCGTCCTGCTCGTGGGGTGGGTGGCGTACCTCGTGACTGAAACGGACGCAGCGGCGGTCGCCGCCGGCCTGACGATGCTCGTCGTGCCCGAACTCTTCCTCCTCTCGCCCGAGGGCGTCCGGGCGCAGTTCTACGCGCTGTTCTTCGGCGTCCTCGCGCTCGCGCTGGCTCTCCGCGACCGACCGTTCCTCTCGGGGGCGATCGCGGCGCTGAGCGCCGGATCCTGGCAATTAGGGGGCGTCTTCGCGCTGCTGATCGTCGGGATGGCGTCCCAGCGATCCGGGCGGCGGGGCGCGCTCTCAGCCGTCGCGGGCGGCGGCGTCGTGACCGGTCTCGTCGTCCTCGCGTTCGCGGCCGCAGGCGCGCTCGTTCCCCTGTTCGTCCAGACGGTCGTCGCGACGCTGACCGCCGGATCGTCGTACACCGTGGCCGAGCGCGTTTACACGATACTGCTGGTGTTCGGCTACGGGTCGCTGCTCCTCCCGGTCGCGCTCTACGGCTGGGCATACGCCGGAATCCGTGACGTCCGGGAGCGGTGGTGGATTCCCGCGGGCGGCCTGTTACTCGCCGCCCAGGTGCTGTTCGTCGATCTCGACGGCTCGACAGACGCGTTTCTCTGGCTCGCCTTCGTCGCGCTCGGCGTCGCCGTCGCGGTAGAACGCGTGACCGCCGGTGGATCGGTGCCGACGGATCGCCGCAGTGACGACGCGTCCCGTTCCATCCGCCGGTGGACGGCGGTCGCCGTCGTCGCGGTGATCGCGCTGCTCGTTCTCTCGGGACTCGCCTGGCACTTTGGCTCACCGACCTCGCAGTCGACGCTCCAGACGCGCCAAGCGGTGGCTGAGCCGGAGAGTGAGTCCCTGCCGATAACGCCCGACGATGCCGACGTTCCGTCGATGCAGACGATCTATTGGGAGCAGATCAAACCGGAGACCTGTCACTATCGGCTGAGTTGGAACGAGGTGCGGTGGATCGCGATGACCGACGACCGACTGGACAGGCGACAGTGCGACGGGTGGCCGCGTCGAATCGATAGCGGCTATCGTAGCCACTGAAACGAAGTACACACTGATCGCGAAGCCGTCTTGCGATTGGGTGTGCAGTGACTGTCAGTGGCTACTATAGGGTTCGACGCGCTCGGACTCGAGCGGGTGTGACCGACGAGGCAGCCGTCGTCGGCGAGTCTAGCCGCCGTCCGACGTCCGCTCGAGTCGAACCACCACGATGCTGTTGTACCGGTTCACCTCGACCGGGCCGCGGTAGTCGTCGCGGCTCTCCACGGCGTCGACGATCCGCTGGTTCGTCGACGAATCGGTGTACGAGAGCACGATCCAGACGTCGTCGTGCCCGTCGACGGCCGCCCGGATTTCGTTGGTCGACGCGTCGGGCGGGATCCGAACCGTGGGCACGTCCGCGGCGTCGAAGTAGTAGCCGAACGTCCGCTCGGTGAACGGTCTGCTCACGAGGACGACGTCGCCCTCGTCGACGCTCGACTCGACGTCGGCGGCGGCCGCCCGCCACTGCTCTTTCTGGTCGTCCTGATAGTACGTCGGGAGGGGAGCCGCGAGGCCCACGAGGAGCACCCCGACGACGACGAATCGAAGCGACGGGCGAGAGAGCGTCCGCACGCCGACCGCGGTCAGGAGGAAAAACGCCAGCGACGCCCCGATCGAGTAGCGATCCACGAAGATCGGCGTAACGACGTGCGAGAGGACGATCGGAACGAGGATCGGGACGATGAACCAGAGGACGACCAGGTAGACGGCGTTTACCGGTGGGTTCTCGGGGCCGCCCTCTGTCGTCGTCCCGCGCTCAGTCTCCCTCGCCGTATCGCGGTCGACACCCGTCCACGCGTGACGGCCGCTCGAGAGCGCGAGCACCAGACAGCCTGCGACGACCAGCGAGACGAGAAGCGGGTACGACTCCTCGAACAGGTATCCGCCGAGGTACGCGGCGAACGTCTCCCTGACGGTCTCGGCAGTCGGGAGCGGAATCCACGAGACGTTGCCCGCAGCGCCGCCGCTGGCCGCCACCGTTCGGCGGAGCAACCGCGCCAACCACGGGAGGAGGAGCAGCGCGGTAATTCCCTCGAGGGCGATCCAGCGGCGGAGCGTCAGTCGCGACCGGGGAACGGTCCGGACCAGCGGCCGAGAGAAGACGTACGCGTTCTGGGCGAGTATCGCGAACAGCCCGAAGACGTGCGTGTAACCGAGGAGAACCGTGGAGACGACGTACCCGATATCGTCCCGAACGCCGCTCTCGTCGGTCGATCTCTCCGCCTGTATTCGCACGAACCAGTAGAACGAGATCGCGGTCAGCAACGCGAGCAGGTTGTACATTCGCACCTCCTGTGAGTACCAGACGTGGAACGGTGAGACGGCGACGAGCACCGCGGCGATCGCCCCGACTTCCCTGTCGAACAGCCGTCGACCGACGCCGTAGAGGACGACGACGGTCGCGACGCCGACGAGGGCCGATAACAGTCGCGCGGTCAGTTCGCTCGTTCCGAAGAGCGCCGTCCACCCGGACAGGATGAGATAGTACAGCGGCGGATGGGGATCGTTCCCCGGGACGCTGACCAGGAGTTCGGACGGCGTGTTCGACGTGACGATCGTCACCGAGACGACTTCGTCGACCCAGTAACTCTCGGACTCGAGCCGGAACAGCCGCAGCGCAGCCGCGATGAGGACGATCGGATACAGTTCGACCGGGACGCCCGCCAGTGATCGATCCCGATTTCCCTCACCGCCCGTCTCGATCGGCAGGGACGGCGACATGGTACCGATTGCAACGACGTACGGTATGAACCTTCGTCGGCCGACGAGGCAGATCGCAGATCCGCGACGAGAATATCACCCGAGTCGACTCGTCTGGCCAAAAACCCGCGACGTATCGGACTGTCAGCGGGCGGTGGTCTCGAGCGGGCGCATCGACCGATCGCTCGGTCGCGCTGAGCCGTTAGCGTGTGGCACAGTCGACGACGCGCCCGTTCACCGGGCACCGGCCCCCGTCACAGGGCTAGCAGATAGCCGCCGAACAGGTAGAGGGCGGCGAGAATCGACTGGAAGGAAAGCGAGCCGAGCGCCGACAGCGCGACGAACGTCCGGCCGTCCATCTCCGAGAGTCCCGCGGGAATCGTGAGCAGGCCTCTGACGACCAGCATCGTATTACTCCCGGCGACGGCGACCCCGCCCCAGCGATCGAACCAGCCGTCGAAGCGCTCGAGTCGCGACTCCGTGAGCGGGAACCACCGTTTCTGGATGACGTACTCTCGCCCGGCGCGGCGGACGAGACAGAACAGCAGGAACTGACCGATCGTCGTCCCGACGATGGCGATGGCGACGATCGCGACCGTCTCCGGGATCGACGACCCGATCAGCGCCAGCGCGGCCGGGACGACCAGTTCGCTCGGCATGAACCGCAGCATCATCGCCCCCTCGAGGATACAGATCCCTAACAAGACCGCGAACGCAAACTCCGACGTGAACAGCGACTCGAGCCAGGACGGCATCCCCTCGAGTTGCAGCGGTACCATATCCTGATCCTATTCCGTCCCGAATGTAAGCGTTGTTGATTCCCGGAGGTCCGCGATCGGCACGGCGGTTCGTTCGAGCGCGTCACCGGTCACAAAGCATGTAGTAACGGAGGGTGACTGTCGAACCGATGGACACGACGCGGATTGCGTTTCTCGCCGTTGCCTTCGCCACCCACGCGGTCGTCGGTTACGCCCTCGTTCGAGGGGCTACCGACGCAGACCCGCGACTCGGCATCGTTCTCGGTCTCCTCCCGGACGCGGACTTCCTGTTCCCCGCGGCGTGGGAGTGGCCGCTGGTTCACCGCGGACTCACGCACACGCCGCTGTTCGCGGCCGCCGTCGTCGCCGGCGCGTACGCGCTCCGGCGGGAGCGGACGGTCGCGATCGCCGTCGGACTGGGGATCGGCTCGCACCTCGCTATCGACTCCCTGTCGGCGAAGGGGATCGACTGGCTGTTCCCGCTCGCGGACACCACAGGGCTCGGCGTTTCGGTTCACGGCCCCGCGGCGACGGCGGCGCTCTGGGCGGCGTCGCTCGGCGTCCTCGCGTGGCGGACGGAGGACCCTCTCGTCGCGTCGGTGCTGAGCGACCGATCAGCCGATCGGAGCGACCGTTCCGATCCGTCCGATCGTCAGACCCAGCGACGCGAGTAGCGCGGTCGATCCGACCAGCAGGAACGCCCGGTTGATCCGGCCGTTCTTGGACTTGAACCAGTCGAGCGTGACGTGGTATCGCGAGACCGGCGCGAGGGGGCTGATCCCCATCGGCGTCACGATATCCCCTGCGAGGTGGGCGACGATGCTGCCGGTTCCAACGACGAATCCGAATCGGAAGGCCGACGGCGTCGAGGGGGCGACCAGCGCCGTCGCGACGCCGGCCAACAGCCCGACGAGCAGGGCGAACCAGATCGTGTGCGTCGGCCCGCGGTGGGGGATCCGCGGCAGCGGCTGGTCGACGTCAGGGAGGTTCGCCAGTCCGACGGCGAGGACCGCTCCCGCGAGCGCTAACTCGAGCGACCAGCCGCGGCTCACCAGCGGGACGAACGGGGCGTACAGGAGGGCGTTGAAGCCGATGTGACCACCTCGGTACATGCGTTTCGACGACCGATCGTCCGTGCCCGACGGGGATCAACCGCTCGGTCGCTCGCGCCCGGCCGTCACTCGAGGGCCTTGACGCCGAAGGCGGACACCGAGAGGCCGCCGATCAAGACGGGCATCCAGTAGATCGCCCCGCGGAAGATGAGCACGGCCGCAGTGACCGTCGACGCCGGAATGCCGGTGGTCGGCACGAGCAGCGTGACGAAGGCGGCTTCGATACCGCCGAGCCCGCCGGGGAGCGGGGCGGCGCCCGCGAGGTTCGCGAGCGGAATCACGAACAGCAGGATGTACGGCGCGACGGGTTCGCCCAGCGCCGCGAAGGCGGCCATGAGCGCGACCGTCTGGAAGAGCCAGCCGGCCAGCGAGAGACCGACGACGGCGGAGAGACGCCAGCGATCCGTCGAGACGCGCTCGATGTTCTCGAAGAAGCGGCCCATCCGATCGGTCAGGTCCGCCTCGAGCGTGTCGCTCTGGAAGCGGGCGAGTCCGAGGCGACCGAGGCGGGGGGCGATGACGGCCGGCAGCCGCTCGGTGAGCGCGTTCCGGTGTCGCCAGACGAACGCCATGGCGAGGACGATCGCCGCGATCAGCACGATCGCCGAGCCGACCGCCGTCTCGAGGCGGTCGCCGATGGCGGCGGTAGTCCCGTAGTAGCCGACCCCGACGAGGATCAGCGAAATCGAGGGGACGACGTTGAGCACGTCGACGCTGGCGATCCCCGCTAGCCCCGTCTCGTAGCGTGCGTCGGAGGTCTTCGAGATGAGTAGCGCCGCGACCGGCTCGCCGCCGGCCTGGCCGAACGGCGTGACGTTGTTGGCGAAGACGGCGCCGGCGTAGACGAAAAACGCCTTGACGACCGGCAGCTTGACGTCCAGGGCGACCAGTACGGTCCGGAGCATCAGGCTCCACGCAGCCAGCCAGCACAGCGCGAGGGCGAAGGTCGCGAGGACCAGCGAGGGCGCGGCCGAGAACAGGCTATCGATGACGTCGCGCGCACCGACCGCGAAGAACAGCACGGCGAAGACGGCGAGCGCGCCGAACGCGCCGATGAGAAGCCGCCGCCGATTTCGCTCGTTCATAGCGGACGTGGATCGTCAGCGGACTTGAAACGTCTGATTATCGTTGAGGCGGTTCGATACGGGAGAGACGAGTCAGCTCCCAGAAATTTACTATCGTTGACGATTTTCACGCCGACTCGAGATAGTTGGCGCGTTTTATTTAGATGGACTCAGTTGTCTTCCGTAATGGACGACGCTCAGCAATCCAACGTCCTTTTCGTTGTGCTGGATACGGTCCGCAAGGACCGACTGGGTCCGTATGGCTACGAGCGCGAAACGACGCCCGAACTCTCCGCGTTCGCAGAGGAGGCGACCGTCTTCGAGTCGGCCGTCGCGCCCGCGCCGTGGACGCTGCCGGTCCACGCCTCGCTGTTTACCGGCCGGTACCCGAGCCAGCACGGGGCCGATCAGGGGAGTCCGTACCTCGAGGACGAGACGACTCTCGCGGAGGTCCTCTCGGCGGCCGGCTACGACACGGCGTGTTACTCCTCGAACGCCTGGATCACTCCCTACACCGGCCTCACCGACGGGTTCGACGCGCAGGACTCGTTCTTCGAGGTCCTCCCCGGCGACGTCCTCTCGGGGCCGCTGGCCAGCGCCTGGCAGACCGTCAACGACAACGACTACCTTCGGGACCTGGCGTCGAAGCTCGTTAGGCTCGGCGCGATGGCCCACGAGAAACTCGCCAGCGGTGAGGGCGCCGACACGAAGACGCCGTCGGTCATCGACCGGACGAAGTCCTTCGTCGACGACAGCGAGAGCGACGAGGGCTGGTTCGCCTTCGTCAACCTGATGGACGCCCACCTGCCCTACTACCCGCCCGAGGAGTACCGCGAGGAGTTCGCTCCCGGCGTCGATCCGGGCTCGGTCTGCCAGAACTCGAAGGAGTACAACTCGGGCGCCCGCGACATCGACGACGAGGAGTGGGAGGCCATCCGCGGGCTCTACGACGCCGAGATCGCTCACATGGACGCCGAACTCGGTCGCCTGTTCGACTGGCTCCGTGAGACCGGCCAATGGGAAGAGACGACCGTCGTCGTTTGCGCCGACCACGGCGAACTCCACGGCGAACACGACCTCTACGGCCACGAGTTCGCCCTCTACGACCAGCTAATCAACGTCCCGCTGCTGGTCAAACACCCCGCCCTCGAGGCCGACCGGCGCGACGACCTCGTCGAGTTGCTCGACTGCTATCACACGGTCCTCGAGGCGCTGGACGTCGATCCAGCCGACGCGCTCGCGCCGGCGGACGACGGCTCCGTCGCCGGCCGCGATCCGACGCGGTCCCTGCTCTCGAGCGAGTACCGCGCCTTCGAGGCGGCTCCGGAACCGGATCCCGGACAGCGGGCGGTGCTCGACGCCGCGGACGGCGAGGCGTCCGACGACGCATCGAGCAGCGACGTGGCTGACGACTACGCGTTCGTCGAGTATGCCCAGCCGGTGATCGAACTCCACCACTTGGAGGAGAAGGCCAGCGAGGCCGGGATCGAACTGCCCGACGATCACCGGGCCTACTCCCGCCTGCGCGCGGCCCGCAGCACCGACGCGAAGTATGTCCGCGCCGACCGCATCCCCGACGAGGGGTACCGACTCGACGAGGACCCCGCGGAATCGACGCCGGTCGACCCGGCCGACGACGAGGTCGTCGCCGCCGCCGAACGTGCGCTCGCCCGCTTCGAGCAGGCGGCCGGCGGCGCGTGGATCGACCCCAGCGAGACGGACGCCGAGGACGCCGACGCGCTGGCCGAGGCCGACGAGGAGACCCGCGACCGCCTGCGCGAACTCGGCTACCTCGAGTAGCACAGCCGAATTAGGCGGCCTGAGGGCTGTTTACGGGCCGATACTGATCAGGACGGGAAAGTTACAGTGACTGTCCGGACACCAGTAAGCATACGTTTGTCGACTCGAAACCCCAACTCAACCGATGGAGGACCAGCATTTCCTCGAGTCAGAGTGGGACTACTGTCTGGTGCTGGACGCGTGCCGGTACGACGTGTTCCGTGACGTCTATGACGAGTACCTCGATGGAACGCTCGAAAAGCGGTGGAGCACCGGCTCGTCCACGCCAGAGTGGGCGTATCGAACGTTCACCGACGAGCACGATATCGCCTACTTCTCCGGAAACCCGTTCATCAACGACCTCGGAATCCCGCTGAACGAACTCAAATGGGGGGCCAGCTGCGATTACGAGTGGACGGCGTCGGAACACATCAGCAACGTCTTCGACGTCTGGAAGTCCGGCTGGGACGACGACCTCGGAACGGTCCCACCGGAGGGACTGGCCGAGGCGTTCCGAAACAATCAGGACGCCGTCGAGCGGGCTGACCGGACAGTCCTCCACTACATGCAGCCCCACGCTCCGTACCTCTCCCGCGGAAAGGGACAGAAGCTCAAGCAGATCCAGAAGGGGATCCGTCGCCAGGAGGAAGCCGAGAAGGCGACCGACGGCGGCAACGGGACGCTGTCGTCGCTCAGCGATACCATCCGACCGAAAGTCGAGAGCCGACTCGAGGACAGCGAATTCGCGCAGAAAGCGGGCCTCTGGCTCGAACTCGATCCGACCGACCTCGTCAAGAACGGCACGCGGGAGGCGGCCCTGGAGCTCTACGAGGAGAACCTGCGGATCGCCCTCGAGTCCGTCGCCGAACTGGTCTCGGAACTGGACGGGCGAGTCGTCGTGACCGCCGACCACGGCGAGGCCTTCGGCGAGGAGGGCGTCTGGGAACACCACATCGAGACGTACATCCCGCCGCTCATGGAGGTGCCGTGGCTCGAGGTCGAGTAACGTCACCTCACGGTCACCACTACCGCACCGCCCCGTCGATCCCCCCGAACGCGACCGACCCTATCACAGCCACGAGATACTCGGGATGAAGATCAGCCACTACTTCGAACTCGAAGAGCACGTCACCGGCGGCATCCGCGAGTCGGTCGTCCACCAGCGGAAGATGCTGGATCAGCTGGACGTCGAGTACACGACCGAGCCGACGCTGGACGCCGACGTCCTCCACTGTAACCTCATGGGCCCGCGCTCGGTCTGGTACGCGCGGCGGGCGCGGTCGCAGGGGATCCCCGTCGTCGCCCACACCCACGTCACCGCCGAGGACTTCGGGGACAGCTTCCGGTTTACCAACGCGCTCGCGAGGCCCCTGAAACCGTACCTCGAGTGGGCCTACGGGCTGGCTGACGCGCTGGTCTGTCCCTCCGAGTACAACCGACGGCTGATCGAGACGTACACCGACGCGAGGACGACCGTCGTCTCGAACGGCGTCGACGGCGAGAAACTCGACGGGTTCGAGTCCCTCGAGGCGGAGTACCGCGAGCGCTACGACCTCGAGTCGCCGACGGTCTTCCTCGTCGGCCACGTGATCAAGCGCAAGGGTCTCGAGACGTTCGTCGAACTGGCCCGCCGGCTGCCCCACCTCGATTTCGCGTGGTTCGGCCCGCTGGACCTCTCGCTCAAGGGTCGGGAAACGACGCGGCTCATCGAGGAGTCGCCGGACAACTGCACGTTCACCGGCTACGTCGACGACATCCGCGGCGCGTTCGCAGCGGGAGACATCTTCTGTTTCCCCACCTACGAGGAAAACGAGGGCATCGCACTGCTGGAAGCGATGACGGCCGGCAAACCGGTCCTCATCCGTGACATCGAGACGTTCTCCTGGCTCGAGGACGGCGAGGACTGCCTGAAGGTGTCGGCGTCGAACGCCGGCGTCGACGCGTTCGCGGACGCCATCGAGCGACTCGAGGATCCAGACCTCCGGGCGCGACTCGGATCGAACGCAGCCGAACGGAGCGAGGCGTTCACGCTCGAGTCGGTCGCGAACCGGTACCAGACACTTTACAACGAGGTGACCTGAATGAAAATTGGTTTCTTTACGGATAGCTACTTCCCTGAGATCGACGGCGTCACGTATACGATCAAACTCTGGCGCGAGGAGTTAGAACAGGACGGACACGAGGTGTACGTCGTCTACCCGGACGGCGACTACGAGCCCGGCGATCGCGAAATCCCGGTCAAATCGGTGTCGAACCCGTTCTACCCTGGGTACCGAATTCCGGTGTTCAAACGCCCGTCGACCCTTCCGGAGCTGGACGTCGTCCACTGTCACGGACCGGCGACGGTCGGCATACTCGGTCGGTACTACGCCCGGAAACACGATCTCCCCGCGGTGTACACCCACCACACGCCGATCGAGGAGTACTTTCACCAGAACGTCAAGTTCGAGTCGATCGCCAACGTGCTCTCGAAGCTGTACGTCCCGCTGGAGAACGCGCTCCTCCGGAGCTTCGACATCATCACGGCCTCAACGAGCCGAATCGAACGCGACGTGGAACACGTTCAGCTCCCCGTCGGCATCGACATGGAGTTCTTCCAGCCAACCGACGAAGACTGGTACCCCGACCGGACAGTCATCGGCTACAGCGGCCGGCTCAGCATGGAGAAAAACGTCAGCGAGATCCTCCGCGTCGCCGAGACGCTCCCGGAGTACGACTTCGTCATCGTCGGCGACGGCCCCTACCGCGACTGCCTCGAGCGCGAAGCGCCCGACAACGTCGAGATCCGCGGCTTTCTCCCCCGCGAGGAGCTACCGATCTTCTACTCCTCGATCGACGCGTTCGTCACCGCCTCGACCGCCGACACGCTCGGACTCTCGACGCTCGAGGCCAACGCCTGCGGCACGCCCGTCGTCGCGTCCGACGTCCCGCCGTTCGACCGGACGATCGGTCCCGATAACGGCGAACGGTTCGCATACGGCGACCTCGAGGCGATGGCCGACGCCGTTGAACGCTGTCTCCGGTCGGATCGGGACACGCGAGCGGCCATCGAGCGCTACGACGTCCGGCAGACGCTCGAGCAACTCGAGCACCTCTACCGGACCGTCCGATCCTCGGAAACCGCGTCTCCGGCGGACGTCACCGACGACTGGTTCTCCGACGACTCGCACAGCTCGCCGAAGTAACTGTTTCTCCCGTTGCGCCTAGTCGAGCCACGACGCCGCCACCGTCCGATAGGTCTCCCGGCACCGCTCGAGGACCTCGAGGGAGACGCTCTCGTCTTCGGTGTGGGCCTCGCCGGGTTCGGCGGCGCCACAGATCACACACTCCGTGCCGGCCTCGGCGAGCCACCCCGCGTCGGTCGCGTGGGGCTTCGTGATCAGTTTCGGCGACCCCGACTGGACGTCGTCGGCCGCCTCGAGGACCGCCGTCGCGAACGCCTCGTCGTCGCAGCGCATCGGCGGTAAGTCCTGGTCGACGGTCCACTCGACGCCAGCGAGATCCTCGACGCGCTCGAGGGCGGCCCGCTCTCCCGGGACGGTCCGTTCGTCGACGGTCAGTTCGCAGCGGTCCGGGACGACGTTCATCGCCGAGCCGCCCTCGATCTCGGTGACGGCGAGGCTTCCCTCGATGTCTTCGCCGGCCACCTCGACCGACGGCGGCTCGAGGTCGCGGACGCGATCGACGGCGTCGGTCGCGCGATAGATGGCGTTCTCGCCGGCGCCGACCTCGCTGGCGTGGGCGGCCGTCCCGCGGGCGGTAATCGTCGATCCGCGACGGCCCTTGTGAGCGACCGCGACGTCAGTGACGCCCGGGCCCGAGTAGCCCGTCGAGCCCTCGCCGACGACGGCGTAGTCGGGCGCGAACCCGCGGTCGATGGCGTGGCGCGCGCCGACGCCGCCGACCTCCTCGCCGACGAAGCTCGCGAAGACGAGTTCCACCGCCCCGTCACCATCTCTGTCTCCGTCTTCCTCCCCCTCGTTGCTCCCGATTACAGCGTCGCGAAACGCGAGCATGGCGGCTGCGACGGCACCCTTCATGTCGGCCGCACCGCGGCCGTAGAGGCGACCGTCCCGCTCCTCCAGAACGTACTCGCCGTCCTCGAGCTGCGCGTCGGCCGGCTCGACGACGTCGTGGTGGCCGACCAGCGCCAGCGACCGTCCCGCCGGCGTCGTCTCGTCTCCCGGACTCGAGTCCGTCCGTGAGTCTGCACCTGCGCCAGCGCCTCCGTCTCCGCTCCGACGGGCGAGTACGTTCCCGACCTCGTCCCGAACCACGTCGGCGTCGGTTTCGCGGCGGAGCCACGCTTCGATGTAGTCTCCCGCGGCCCTCTCGTCCGCGTGGCTGGGGATCGAGACGAGTTCGCGGGTCAGTTCGGCGACCTCCATGGGCGAGTCATCGACGGGCGGCGAGTTGAGGCCACCGGTCGCAGTCGGCAGAGCGGCCGCTCGGTTCCTGTCGAACGCGAAGACGGTCGTGGCCTCGAGCAGGTCGAATACGGGAACTACGAGCGTCGTAGGTCCCGCCGATACGACTTTCGCAGGTGGAACACCCTTATAGGCGTCCGTCGACCAGTTAGCGTATGAACGTCGTGCCGGATACGAGCGTGGTCATCGATGGCCGCGTCTCGGCGACAGTCGACGACGGGCAGTTCGAGGGAGCGACGATTTCGGTACCGGAAGCGGTCGTCGCGGAACTCGAAGCGCAGGCCAACGACGGGATCGATACCGGCTGGGACGGGCTGGAGGAACTCCAGCGTCTCGCCGACCTCGCCGACGAGGGCGTCATCGAACTCGAGTACGTCGGCGAGCGGCCCAACGCCATCGAGCGGGGCCACGCCTCGGAGGGCGAGATCGACGCCCTCATTCGGGATCTCGCCGAGGATCTCGGCGCCACCTTCCTGACCAGCGACGTCGTCCAGGCGGAGGTCGCCCGGGCGAAGGGGCTCGACGTCGAACACGTCTCCCCCGAGACCCGCGAGGTCGGCACGCTCACCGTCGAGACCTACTTCGACGATCAGACGATGAGCGTCCACCTCAAGACGGGCGCGGTGCCCAAGGCAAAGCGCGGCGAACTCGGCGAGATGCGCTACGAGGCGATCGCCGACGAGCCCCTCGACGAGGCGACGATGGACGAGTACGCCCGCGAGATCGTCGACGCCGCCAAGGAGTCCCCCGACGGTTTCCTCGAGCTCTCTGAGCCGGGGATGAAGATCGTCCAGTTTCGGGACTACCGGATCGCGATCGGCCGACCCCCCTTCGCCGACGGCATCGAGATCACCGCCGTCCGACCGATCGCCCAGACCGACATTGAGGACTACGAGAACGCCGACGAACTGAAAGAGCGGCTGCTCGAGCGCCAGCGCGGCGTCCTGATCTCGGGCGCCCCCGGAGCCGGGAAGTCGACGTTCGCGCAGGCGGTCGCCCGCTTCATTTCCGATCACGACTATGCGGTCAAGACGATGGAGAAACCGCGGGACCTGCAGGTCGGCCCCGACATCACCCAGTACACGGAACTGGGCGGACAGATGGCCAAGACGGCCGACGCCCTGCTGATGGTCCGGCCCGACTACACCATCTACGACGAGGTTCGGAAGACCGACGACTTCGAGGTCTTCTCGGACATGCGGCTGGCCGGCGTCGGCATGATCGGCGTCGTCCACGCGACGCGGCCGATCGACGCCCTCCAGCGACTCGTTGGTCGCGTCGAACTCGGGATGATCCCGCAGGTCGTCGACACCGTCGTCTACATCGAGGCCGGGGAAGTCAACACCGTCTACGACGTCCGAACAGAGGTCAAGGTCCCCGCCGGACTCACCGAGGAGGACCTCGCGCGGCCGGTCATTCAGGTCACGAACTTCGAGACGGACGAACCCGAGTACGAGATCTACACCTTCAACCGCCAGGTCGTCACCGTCCCGCTCAAAGACGAAGAGGGCGGCCCCGGTAACGAGTCCGGCGTCGACCGCATCGCCAAACAGGAGATCGAACGCGAGATCCGCTCGATCGCCCGCGGCTACGTCGACGTCGAACTCAAGAGCCAGGACAAGGCCGTCGTCTACGTCGAGGAGGACGACATCTCGAGCGTCATCGGCAAGGGCGGCGGTCGCATCACCGACGTCGAGAACCGCCTCGGGATCGACATCGACGTCCGGACTCACGACGAGAACCCCAACTACGGGGCCGGCAGCGGAGGCGGCAGCGCCAGCGCGGACGGCAGAGGCGGAGGCGGTACCCAGGCCGGACAGATGGTCACCCCCGAGATCACCTCGCGACACATCGTCATCCCCGTCGACGGCAACCACGGCGAGACCGTCGAGGTCCAGGCCGGCGGCGAGTACCTCTTCACCGCGACGGTGAGCCGCGGCGGCGAAATTCAGGTTTCGCGGGGCAGTGCGATTGCCGAGGAGTTAGAGCAGGCGATCGATCGGAAGGAGCCGGTGACGATCGTGCCGTCGTAGGAGTCGTACCGCGAACGGAGTGAACGGCTTTTTAGTGGAGATTTTTCGAGGAGCGGTCGCCGCAGGCGACCCGAGCGGAAAAGGTCCGCGCGCGAGATCCAGGTCTCTCGAGGAGGCGTGATCGCGGACGAACTCGAGCGGGCGATCGACCGAAAGGAGCCGGTGACGGTTGTCCCGGCGATTTCCAGAAGCCGTACATCTCCTCGGTGGTGACGGCGATGATCCGGTCATCGACGAGGAATCGTTTCCTGCACAGCCCAGTTCCTCGAGCCTGGGTGGCGTCCACCTCCGCAAACGGAGAGGAGACGACTGAACCCAGCTGCATCGTAGTTCGCCTCCGGAACTATTGTATACTAACTGAATTCTACGAGGAACGAACAGGGGATAGGGAATGGACGTTTGCAGTCGATTACTATATATCTGCAACTGTTTGGCCTCTGATTGCGCATGGGAGAATATATTATTTAAGGATAAAGCACTTATACGAGACAAATGTCTGGGGAAGTGTGAAACAAATGGTGTTTGATCGCTATGGGAGCTGAGAGGAAGACGATCGTCGATGCTGGAATCGGGCGCACGACCGGGACGTTCATCACGGATCGACCGGGACTCGAGCGTGTCCGCTCGCGGATCGTCGACGACATCCGGACGACGGTCGAGGACGCGGGCGCCACGGGCGTCGTCGTCGCGATGAGCGGCGGGATCGATTCGACGGCGACCGCCGAACTGGCCGTCGAGGCCCTCGGCAGCGATCGGGTTCTCGGGCTCGGGCTCCCCTGCCACAAGAGCGAACGAGTCGGCGTGAGCGAGGCCAGAACGATCGCCGAAGGGCTGGGCATCGAGTTCCGAGAGATCCAGTTGCGGCCAGTTCTCGAGGCGTTCAAGGAGGCGGCCGCGATCGAACTCGAGCCGGGAGACGACGGTGACGACACCCGTCCCGACGAGCGCACTCACGCGCTCGGCAACGTGATCGCGCGGCTGCGGATGTGCTGTGCCTACTACGCGGCGAACCGCCAGCGCCGGATCGTGCTCGGCACCGCCAATCGCTCTGAGTTGCTGCTGGGCTATTTCACTAAGTACGGCGACGGGGCGGCCGACGCGTATCCGCTCGGCGACCTCTACAAGACCGAAGTCCGGGCGCTCGCGAAGCGGATCGGCGTTCCGCGCCGGATCGTCAGCAAGGAGCCGTCGGCGGGGTTCTGGGCAGGCCAGACCGACGCCGACGAACTCGGCGCCACCTACGACGTCATCGACCCGCTGTTACAGCGGCTCGTCGACGAGGACGAGTCGATCGAGGACGCCGCGGCGACACTCGAGATCGACCGCGAGACGGCGCGGTCGATCGCGTGGCTCTGTGCCGAAACCGAGCACAAGCGATCGATGCCGTCGACGCCCGGAATCGCCGACCGCGGCGCCGAGCAATCGCTGACAAGTCAGTGAGCGGCGGCGAACGCGGTCACACGCGTCGGAGCGACGTAGCAACTCTCGTGATCAGCGGCTATCGAGATCGCGATACAGCTCCGTGTTCCGCCACCAGAACAATCCCCACGAGAGCATGAATCCGATGCCCATGGCGATGACGTCCTTGACGAACGGCGGGAGCCCGATCCCCTCGGTCGCGACGACCCCCATGCCCGCCCCGATCGCCGCGCCCGTGATGACGAACACGAGATCGCCGACGATGTGTTCCTGCGAGTGGTCCCAGTACTGCTGGCGGTCGTCGTCGTACCAGACACCGACGTAGATCAACACCGGCGCCATCGACGTGATGACGGTAACGACGTGGTACCGCTCGGCGACTCCTGCCGGACCGAGAACGAAGAGATTGAACGTGTTCGCGACGATCGCCATCGCGAACAGTCCTAACAAGAGCCATCCCCATCGGGGCAGCGTCTCCTTGTCCATACTGGTGGACGTTCACCGACTGAAAATAATCCTCCCGGTTTCCGCGCCGTTATTCTGCGCAGCAGGCGTCTTTCTTCGGGGACTCCTCGACGCCGTTCCCGTCGGCTGCCACCGGCTCCTCGAGTCGATAGAGACTCTGGCGCGCGTCGGCGAAGTAGATGTCCTCGTCGACGATCCCGATCTCCTCTAACCGCTCGAGCGCGTAGCGGACGGTTCGGGCTGACAGCATCGATTCCTCGACGATCTGTTTCTGGGTTAGCGGCCCGTCGTACTCGAGAACCTTGAAGACCAGTTTGGCGCTCGGTGGCAAATCTTCGATGTCCTCCCCGTCGGTCTCTGCCATATTACGAATCGAAAGCTCCCAGCAGCATAAAAGTTGAGCCTTACGAACGGTGCCGATCACAAAATTTTCCAACAGTTTCTGGGAAGTAAAGTACGTAGCAAGGCCCTATGAACCGAGATATCGAGAGTTGACTGGCTGGTCAGGGGTCGGTGAAATTTGGGACTACCGAGAGCGCTGCGACGGTCGGTCGACGACTCATCGCGCCGGTGTCTGACGCCCTCTCTGAGAGCGTCTAACACGACCTCCTGCCGAGGTCTGGCACGATCTCCCGGAGTCGTCGACGTTCGTTGTCGGCCCCCGATGGCAGTCGTCGAAGAAGCAGTCGGCCGCGCCCGGTCTCCCACACGCTCAGAGCTTTCGCCAGACATCCGCGTCGTCGTCGAACCCGTCGTCCGGATCCGAGAACTCGTCGCTCCCCTCGAGTTCGAGTTCTTCCGGGTTCAGCGGCGCGTCGGCGTCGACGACCGCGGATCCGTCGTCGAGGTCCATCTCGGGCCAAGCGGTTTCCTCCCAGAGCCCGCGGTCACTGTAGTAGTAGACCACGCCGTCGTTGACGACGGCGAACAGCCCGCGCTGGGTGTCGTGGACGACGCGCTCGTTCGTGTCGATCGCGACGTCGACGACGTCCTCGAGGGTGTCGAGCGAGACGTGGTAGTCGCCGATCCACATCGGGATCGATCCCCGGGAGATCCACTCGGCGTAGCGCCGCTCGTGGACGGCTCGTCGGGCGGCCGCCTCGTCGACCGGCGAGCGACGGGCGAGGGAGACGGCGACGGCCAGCGAGAGCGTTCCGAGCAGCGAGAGGCCGGCGATCAGCCCGAGGTTCCGCGACTCGGTCGTCTCCGTCGTTCCCGTCCGGTAGCGCTGTTCGTCCGACGCCGACAGCGAGTCCGCCACCCAGTAGGCGTCGTCGGTAATCTCGAGGGTCGTCGACGCCTCCTGTACCCCCCGTCCCGCGCCCGTATCGTAGGCGGCGCGGAACTCGAGGCGGACGTCGACGGCCCCGACGCCGGACAGTTCGCGCTCGATCTCGCGCTGTCGATCGCGGACGGATTCGACGTCGATAGTCGTCTCCGATCTCGCGACGCCGTTCTCGACCGCCGGCGACTCGTCGACGAGCGACCTGGTCTCGTTCCAGAACACCGTACCCTCGCGAGTCGCTTCGAACCGAAGCGTCAGCTCGTGGCTCACGGTCCCGTCGTTGACGGGCGCCTCCGCGGTCGCGTTCGTCAGCCTGGTCTCCGGGCGAAGCGTCAGTTCCGGCGACGTGTTCAGGATGTAGACGCCGCTGTTCTCGAGTCGGTCGCCCTCGTTCCAGAGCGTTCCGTTCTGCACGACGACAGCGCTCGTGTCGACGTCGCTCGAGACGCGTTCGTCGGCGTACTGGTGGCTCGTCGACGTCGACGGCGTCGCGACGGCCCACCCGGAGGCGAGAAACGCGAGGATGCCGATCCCGACGAGCACGACGACGATCGACCGCCCGTATTTGGCGAGCACCAGGTCGAGACGCGGATTATCGATCACGTGTTGGACACCCCTCTCGAAGCCGTCCCGTACGGCGTTTCTTCCCCCGATCGTCCGCACTGACCCCTCGACTGACTGCGGAGTTTCGTTCGTTCATTCATCCGATCCGACCATTATAACGATATTGGCCGTCGGCGAACGGATCACTCCCGGAGCCACTCGCGCAGTTTCCGCTCGAGGCGGGTCGAGGCGGGAACGTGATCGCCCACCGAGCGAAGGCGCAGATCGTCGTGCCCGAAGACGACGAGCACGATCGCGACGGCGAGGCCTACGATGACGACGTTGACCGCGGCGATCGCGGCGAGCGGGTGCAGCCCGTGTAGCCAGACGATCGCCGCCGGCGGGAGCACTGCGAGGTAGCGGTACTCGCCGACGTGTCGTGTGTACGATCCGGTCTCGTCGGGCGCGGTCAGCGAGACCGTCGTCTCTCCGCTCGATCGGATCCCGACGGTCTGCGTGGTGGGCCCGATCGCGACGTTGTTACTCTCGGCTTCGTGGACGGCCACGATCGGGAGATAGCCTGCGTTGTCGACCGTGCGGGTGAGTTCGGTCGTCTCGCCGGGAGCGATCACCTGCGGATCGTCGGTCGGCGAGTCGGTGCTTACGAGTTCGTATTCGGCGGTGCCGGAGGGGACGACCATCGCCGCGGTCGCGAAGGTCACGAACACGAGCAAGACCAGCCCCAGCGCCGTCCAGAACGCAATCACGTTCTCTCGAGAGCGCGATCGGCGCGTCTCGCGTCGCGCCGGGCCGAGCCGTTCGAATACCGTCCCGAACCCGAGCAGGGCGACGCCGACGGCGACGAGGACGGCGCCGAGTCCCTCCGAGTCGTCGGTCGCCGTCAGTCCGACCACCGAGGCGACGGTTCCGGAGGCCGACTCCGCGACGTGCTGGGCGCCCATGATCGCCGTCCCGAGATGGGGAATTGTCACGACCTCGCCGTTTACTTGCCAGGCTTTTGCGACGATCTGACCGTCCGTGACGTGGGGCTCGCCGCCGTCCTGGTCAGTGAAGGGGTTGGCGTCACCCTTGGTGACGTACCCCTCCTCGGTCTCGCCGACTACGCGGTGGGTCGTCAGCCCACCACCGTGGAGCTCCCTGGCCTCGAAGACGACGACGTCTCCCTGTTCGACCGAGCTATCGGCGAGACTGGGAACCGCGACGAACCCGTCGCCGGCGTTCATCGCCGGCTCCATGCTGCCGGTCGCGACGTACCCGAGCAGGATCGGCTGTCCGAGGAGTTGCCCGACCAGCAATAGGACGACGACGAGGGCGATCCCTACCCCCAGCGTTCGCTTCAGGAGCGCCGTCCCCGTCATCGTCTCCCCTCGAGAAACATCATCGATTTCTGACCAGTCTATCGAGACGACGTTCGAATCGGGCCGTCTTAACAGTCCCGAACGAGCCGGGATGCAGGTGTTCGTCGGTTCTCATCGTCGGATCAGTATTCGCTCGAGACGATCGCCCAGCGACGGTTCGCGGCGGCGCCGAGGAACAGAATCCCCATCGTCAGCGGCGGCGCGAGCGCAGCCGTCGTCGCCGCCGACAGCTGCCGATTCCGGATCGGAAACGGCTCCGGCTCCGAGACGGTGACCGAACCGGCGTCGACGCCGCTGATCGCCAGGTCGTACGTTCCGGGAGCATCGAACTGGCGCTCGAACGTCACCGTTCGCTCCGTACCCGGTTGGACGATGACCGTTCTGGTATCGACGACGATCCCGTCGACCGCCAACTCGAGGGTGCGCTCGACGGGTTCGTTCGTCGGGTTCTCGACGGTCGCCGAGATCGTCGTCCGATCGCCTTTGGTGAGTTCGATGTCGGCGACCGACGCGTCGCCGATCTCGGCACCCGATCCCGTGACCGTTACCCGTTCGCTCGCCGCGCCATCCAGTCCGACGTCGTAGTCGCCGGGCCACTGCATCACCCGTTCGAAGGAGACCGTTCGCGTCTCGCCGCTCTCGATCTCGACTGTTCGGCTGTCGATGACGGTGCCGTCGACGGTCAGTTTCGCGGTGTGTCGCTTTGCCGTGTCGTTCTCGTTTCGGTAGGTCCCCTCGACCGTCACCGACTCGCCGGCCTCGAGGTTCGTCGGGGAGACTGCGAGGGACTCGAGGGTGACTCCTTGGGGTGTCTCGTTTTCGTCGTCCTCCTCGTCTTCATCGTCCTCGCCATCATCGTAGCGGACGTGTACCGTGAACGTCTCCGTCCCCGTGTGAGTGACGTGTGTATCGACCGCGACGCCGACGTGGATCGTCTCGCCCGCTGACGGCTCGATCGGGATTGCTCTAGCGATTTCGGCCGTCGGATCGTTTCCGGCGTAGAACTCGAGGCCTTCGACGTCGTTCTCGATCCAGACCCGCTGGACGTCGGTATCGGTGATCGCGATCGTGAAGACATCAGCGGTTGTTATTGCGTCTTTGTTTAGTTCCTCGAGGTCGAGTTCGAGTTGATTGTCTTGGATCGTGGCGTATTGAGACGTCGGTTCGAGGTGGACGTCATTAGCCGCCGAATTCTCACCTACCGTGATCGCGACCGTCGGAACTACGAACACGAGGAGAACGCAAGCAGCCACGGCGGTAAGTAGGACGTCGGTGGATAGCATCTGTGCGGTTCGCTGGCACGACTCGAGAGCCGTAGTTTACTGGCGACACGTTCGGTCGTTCCGTAGCCAGTGTCCTCCGTCCCCGAGAAGCGGATACCGGTATTTACCGATCTACCGAGGTCGGGTCGGGTAGACGGATCTCTACTAGCTACTGCCGTCTTCGGCGTAGAGAGTCAGCATTTCATCGCCGCCGCTATTATCGACAGCGGTATTGATTTCAGCGTCAACGGTTGTCGTTCCTCCAGCTGCAACGGTAGCGTACGCCAGATCACCGTCTGCACCTGTGTCCGGGTCGCTCAGCGTGAAGGTGACGTCCGCACCGGCGATCGAAACGGTCTGGCTTTTCGAGTGACCGTTTGCGGCACTTCCGAGGCTGACCTCAATACTGTTGCCGTCGGCAGCGTTGTTGGTGAGTTCTAAAATACCATTTACGTACGTCGTCGCATCGTCGTTGAAGCCGACGCTCTCATTGCCCGAGTCTCCCAGATCGATCGTGACAGCAGCCTCACTATCAGTGCTGCCGTCCACCGCATACGCACTATTAGTAACGCTGACGCCCAGATACGCCTGCCCGTCTCCCGTTGTCCCGACCGACACGGTTCGTTCTGCTTCCACGCTGCTAAATGCCCCCGTCCCAAGCGCTGCTCCGCCGCCCGCGACAATCGTCCCCAGTCCGACTAACACATTGCGTCGATTCATTCTCATGGTTATGGTTCCGTCTGACCGCGTGCTGGACTCCCGCCTCGAGGCGGGGAGACTTGACGCGGTTCTTACGCTCACCGTAGACGGCAACCCACTTTGTATTAGGTCGCCAGAAATACTGAAAGCTCGGTAATACACCCGTTCAAGATAGTCTTGAAGAATATATATTGGCGTCTACGGCCGCTACAACTACTGATAACGGCGAACTGGAGCAACTCATCGCCAGTAGCACTGGAAGAGGCTCGTCGGATTCTCTCCGATCGCATTGTTCGTTAGCGATCAGGATTGGTCTATTACCGATGTGATCAACACTCATTACATTTTATAATACAGTAATTAATATGGATTCGTAATGGGACGGATTGGTAGAAAAGCTGAGCTCTCTCTTTCCGAACGGGCCGACCGGGGGACGAGCCCTCAGTTAGGGATTGTATTGCTGTTCGTAATGGTATTCCTCGGCGCAACGAGTATTTACGTCGTCGGGATGGGTGCATTCGACGCCGCCGAGTCGCAGGCGTATCACGAACAGAGTCAGCAGGAACTCCGGCAGTTCGATTCGACGATATCGTCGCTCGGAAAGCAGGACGATACCCCGAAATCTGTTCAAATCAATAATTTAGACGGAGAACTGGTTACCGACGGACAGCTCGAGGTCACCGTCTCGGACGGATACGTGAACGATAGTCGTTCGATAGAGCTCGAGACGCTGGTTGCAACCGATAAGGGTGGCAACGAGTTCGCGTATCAAGCCGGCGGAGCCTGGGACGTTTCCGGCGATCGAGCGACTGCCGTTTCGGATCCGAACCTCCGGTATTACTACGAGTCGACCGAAGACGGGGAAGTCGGACGAGTCGATATCGAACCAGTCACGCTCGAGGGAAGCGTCGGCACGGGCGAGCATACGGTTCGAGAAATCCCGAATCCCGATACCGACTCGTTCGAATCGCTCGGGGAGGATATCGAGGCCGTCAGTTACACTACGGTCGAGGTCTCTGGATCGTCTTACCACCACGGTTGGTACAACTTTCTGAAAGACGAGTTCGACGCGACCGATGCCAACGACTGTGATATCTCCGGCTCGATCGACGAGAACATCATCTGCCACGACAAATCGGAAGAGACGGTTACGGTCGTCGCAAACGTCGATGGCGAGAAACCGCTCCGCGAACTCGCCGATATCGAGCCGACGGTTCGCAGTGGCCTCTACATCGACGGTGAAACGGGTACGCTACGGTCGTCACTTTCGATGAACGCGTACGAAAATCATAACGCGAATGGCGCCAGCTCCCCCGGCTTCTTGCTCGCGAATTACGATGAATTCTATCTTCACAATCACGCCGATATCGAAGGTATCCCGGTCGTAAACGGCGAACTTGGTTCGAAAGGTAATCCGTCGATCTCACCGATCGGCTATGGAGTAACCGTCAACGGGACCGAGCAGGGCGAATCGGAGAGCGGCAAGAACCTGTATCGGCTAGATGCGGAGAACGAAGGGAAGGGGAAAGGCGTCGAAGGAACGGCACTCGCCACCGAACTTTCGCAACCGTACGCCGACGTTGCTCCGATCGACGACGAGATCAAGCGGCTCCTGACGGCGTATCTCGCCGGCAACCCGTCGGCCGACGGTGACGTTTCTGCGGGCATGTACAGTGGAGAAGACGGGATCGAGTCGACGGATTCCGCCGATGGAAACGTCAATGTCGGTGTCGACGGCAATCTCGACCTCTCGAACGTCGAAATTAACGGTAACAATCAGACGAACTTCTACGTCGACGGTCACGCTGAACTCTCGAACGTCAGTATCAGACCTGACGACCGAGCGGACGCACTGTGGGTGTACGCCACCAGCGATTCGACGATTACCATCGAGGACGACTTTCAGGGGGTCGTCTACGCTCCCGGTGCCGACCTCGAGATCGAGGACGGTGTGACTATCGACGGGGCCGTCATCGCCGGCGATGCGGCCGGGCGTGGCGGCACGCTCGAAATCGGCGACGACGTTCAGATTAACTTCGATCGCTCGCTGCGGAGTGCAACACCGCTATCTGAGGAGGACACCGATCTGTTATTCGAGTACAGCAACACGCGGCCTCCGGTCGACGTAACCTTCGTTCTCGACCGGTCGGGATCGATGGGGCCGTACAACCCGTCGTCCAGAAACGCGTATGCGCCCGATTACGAGCTAGCTGTCGGTGAGAGGTGGGAACCGATTCCGACGGACGAACCGTTCCGAAATACGCATGGCTGGAAGGTGCTCCAAGTTCGAGACGAAAACGGGATGACCAGAACGCTTGAGCCCTTAGAATTTGCCCATCCTGATGACTGGACGGAGATTCGGGTCCATCCGTACTATCAGTTCCGTTACGGCTCCAGCACAGCCTCGATCGGCGTCTACGCTCACCCCGGGAACGATCCGACGGGCCAGCGTGTCGAGGCGACCAGAAACGTTATCGACGAACTCGACCCCAGCGCTGATCGGGTCGGAGTCTATGACTTCGCCGGCAGTGGTCGGACTCTCCACCCCCTTAGCGGCGATCTCGAGGCGGCAAAAGAGAGCGTCGCCGGCACCGCTTACGGCGGGACGAACATGGCCGCTGGGCTGGAAGCGGCACTCAATGATTACGCCACTCGCGGTGCCGATGACCGCGAGCGAGTCGTTATTCTCCTGAGCGACGGAAAGAACTCCAACGCTGCCAACGACGAGCGGATGGACGAACTGGTCGATCGGTCGGACGATCTCAATTACACCCTTCACACTGTCGGTCTCGCTGGCCTCGAGCACGACTCGATACCCGAGGACAAGCTCGAAGGGTGGGCGGCGGAGACCGGCGGGAACTACTACCAGACCGCCGATCCCGACGAACTGCTCGATCTCTTCGAGGAGATCGTCAACGAAGAGATCGACCTCGAGATGGATACGCAGATGCAACTCGCCGTGAACTACGAGACAGGGGGTACCGCTAACTATGCGGTACACGTTTCCGAACGGACCGTAGCGATCGACCGTTGACCACCGTCCGTTTTCGCCCGGCAGCCGGGTAGTCACGACCGGAGTTGCCATACGGTGCTGACTGATTAGTCGAGCCCGGGCCCGTACGGTGGGAAATGGACGCATTTCGCGGCAATAAGCATTATATATCAGAAAAGCGTATTTTCTCTATAATACGAACGAACCAATGGCAACGCAGATAGGGGGTAATTCGAATCAGGGGAAGATTTTCGATCTTCTGAGCAACCATCGACGGCGATACGCGATTCACTACTGCAAGCGCGAGGACGAGCCGGTCACGTTGGGGGACCTCGCCGAGCACGTCGCCGCCTGGGAACTCGACAAGGAGGTCGAGGAGATCACCTCCGCCGAACGGAAACGGGTGTACACGTCGTTACAGCAGACGCATCTGCCGACGCTCGAGCGAGCCGAGATGATCGAGTTCGATAACCGAACGATCGAACTCACGGACGAGGCCTCGGAGTTAGACGTCTATCTGGACGTCGTTCCGGCGGACTCGATCCCCTGGGGACTGTACTATCTGGGGCTGGCCATCGTCAGCTCGGTCGTGATGACGGGGCTCTGGCTCGAGGTCGTACCGACGGGGGCGGTATCCGAACTCGGCTGGGCGACGCTGGTGTTCGCGCTGTTTGCAGTATCGGCAGTTGTGCACGTGGTACAGAGCCGACGGATGCGACTCGGTGAAATGGAGCGACCACCGTAATGATGAGGCGTATTCGGGGGATATGTGACCACATTCGTCGTCAAGAAACCGTCTTCGTAACATACTTTGATCGGTATAGTCGTCTTCCTGATAATCACTCTACGAAGAGTTATACTATTTGAGTGTAATGAATACGTAATGAAACGACGTGTCTTCATGTGCGTCGGGGCCACGTCGATCGGTGTCGGTGCACTGTTCAGTACCGGCGCATTCAGCTCCCTTACCGCTGATCGGGGAGTCGCCGTCACTACTGCTGAGGATCACGAGGGAGCCCTCCTCGGAATTAAGAACATCGATACGACTGATGAGCCAGTGTTCACGAACAATACGACACTGGAAATGGACGTGAAACTGACCGATACTGATCCCGATACCACTATTTCCTTCGACGGAAACGACTCGTCGTATCGCTTTTCGCTCGGTCCGAACGGGAGCGAGACGATTACCGTAGAGACGGAAGATACTGCTCAAAGCGCACTCGTCGCTGTTACCGCCGAACTGTTCGATAACGGAACCAAGAGTGGCGAAATAACACTGAAACGCGATTTCAGCGCCCCACAGTCTGCGATAACCGACTTCACGGGAACGGCCAAAAGTCCGGGTGGAAGCGGGAAGTTCGAGTTCGAACTCGAGAACACCGGCGACAAACCCATTACTCTCACTGGAATTGGGATTGATGCGACGACGCGGAGCGATGTTCAGGCAGTAACGCCGAAAAACAACGGAGCGGCTCTCTCTGGAAACAAACGCGATCTCATCACGACGTCAATCACGATCGATAGCACAGATCCCAAGTCCCACAGTCGATATGGTTTCGATACCGACTTTGAACTCTCGCTTAATGAAACGGCCACCTTCGAACTGAGCCGGTTTACAGATGGGTCCGGTAATAAGGTTAGCATGGACGGCGAAAACGTCCGCGTGACCGCGTATTTTGGTGACGATAGTCACAAAACGTTCGATCTCTGTCTTGATGAGGCGACCTGTGGTCGCTACGAGTCGTGAATACTGTTCGCTCTGGACCTCGAATTCTGACGTTCTTTCGAGACCAACCCGAACCCCTTTTCACCACCGGCCACTGAATTCGATCCATGTCGACCGAATCGATCAGTGACCGACGCGAGCACATCCGCTCGATCAGCGTGACCGCTCTGGCCGCGCTGTTGGGTGTCGCCGCGGCGTTCGGCTCGATGGCACTGGTGGGTGACGTGTCATCGGCCGACGCGGCCGCGAACGACACGCGAACGCTCATGCTCGTCGCCGGTGCGATTCTCGCCCAGTTCGTGCTCTACGATTTCACGAGCATCTACGATGACGACGAGTTCGGACCGAAACACTACCTGTTCATCGTGTTCATGACATTTGCCCTGTGGTTCGTGACGTGGGGAATCTTGCTCACGACGGGGGCCGTCGCGTAACCATGGCCGACGACAGCATCGCCGTCGTAGACCTCGATCGGTGCCAACCCGACCGCTGTAGCTACGAGTGTAAGAACTACTGTCCGCCCAACCGGACCGGCAAGGAGTGTATCACCCTCCGTGGGGAGGAGGCCGACGAGGGCCAGCCCGACCAGGTCCACATCTCCGAGGAGATCTGTCTCGGCGAGACCTGCGGGATCTGCGTCGAGAAGTGTCCGTTCGACGCCATCGAGATCATCAACCTGCCAGAGGAACTGCAGGACGATCCCGCCCACCGCTATGGCGAAAACGCCTTCTCGCTGTACGGACTTCCTGCGCCCCAGGAAGGGCAGGTAACGGGGATTCTGGGACCCAACGGGATCGGGAAGACCACCGCCGTTCGCATCCTCGCGGGGGAACTCGAGCCGAATCTCGGCCGCCACGAGGAGTCCCCGGGCTGGGACGAGGTCCTCGAGGCCTATCGCGGCACGGAACTGCAGGATTACATCGCCGACGTGCGCGACGGCGACGTCACAATCGCGCGGAAACCACAGTACGTCGACCAGATTCCGAACAGTTTCGACGGCAACACCCGCGAGTTGCTCGAGCAGACCGACGAGCGCGGTGCCTTAGACGAGCTGGTCGAGCGGCTCTCGATCGGCCCCGTCATGGAGCAGTCGATCGACGACCTCTCGGGCGGCGAACTTCAGCGGGTCGCCATCGCGGCCACGCTGGCCCGGGACACGGACTTTTATTTCCTCGACGAGATCACGCCCTACCTCGACATCGGGCAGCGCGTCACCGCGGCGCGGCTGATCCGGGAACTCGCCGAGGAGGAGAACCGGTCGATGCTCGTCATCGAACACGACCTCGCGATCCTGGATCTGCTCGCCGATACGCTCCACGTCGCCTACGGCGAGCCCGGCGCCTACGGTGTTATCACGGCGCCCAAGTCCGTCCGCAACGGGATCAACGAGTACCTCTCGGGCTACCTCGACAACGAGAACATGCGGATCCGACCGAATCCCATCGAGTTCGAGGAACACGCTCCTCGCGCCGCGACTCGCGGCGACACACTCGTCGAGTACCCCGACCTCACCAAGAGCTACGGCGACGGCGAGTTCTCCCTTGAGGTCGAGGGCGGCGAGATCCGGGAAAACGAGGTGCTCGGCATCGTCGGTCCGAACGGGATCGGGAAGTCCACCTTCGCGAAGCTCCTGACGGGCAATCTCGAACCGGACGAGGGCGACGCGGACCTCGATCTAGACATCTCCTACAAGCCCCAGTACGTCACGATCGACCAGCACATGCGGGTCGACGCCTTCCTCTCCTCGATCACGGACCAGTTCGGCTCCTCGTACTGGAACACCGAGATCGCTCAGCCGCTCCAACTCGAGCGGATCATGGAGCAGAACCTCTCGGACCTCTCGGGCGGCGAGCGCCAGCGGGTGGCCATCGCGGCCTGCCTCTCCGAATCGGCCGACCTCTACCTGCTCGACGAACCCTCGGCTCACCTCGACGTCGAACAGCGCGTTCAGGCGACCAAGGCGATCCGACGCTACGCCGAACAGCAGGACGCGACGGTCATGGTCATCGACCACGACATCTACATGATCGACCTGCTGGCCGACCGGCTGATGGTCTTCGACGGTGAACCCGCCGTCCAGGGCCGCGCTGGCCAGCCCCAGCCGATGCGCGACGGGATGAACGAGTTCCTCGCGAACCTCGAGGTCACGTTCCGCCGCGACGAGCGGACCTCGCGACCGCGGATCAACAAGCCCGAGTCGCAACTCGACAAACAGCAGAAGCAGAACGGCGAGTACTACTACGCGCCCTAACGTCGGTCCTGACCGATCTTTCGTCCGAACGATACTGATATCCGAACCGGTGAGCCGTGGCTCCAGTCAGCAGAGATCCGAAGCGACCTTCTGGCCCGATGATCAGCTAATCAGCCGCTGACAGCTCCCGCAGAGGTTCTCTTCTTTGATATCGACCTCGCGGACCGTCGGCGAGAAGTTCATGACACAGCGGTTGTTGTCGCAGTGTTCTAACCCGTAGGTGTGGCCGATCTCGTGGACGATCTCCTTGCGGACTCGATCCTCGAAGATATCCTCGGCGCTCTGATTCGAGAAGCCGCCGTCGCTCGAGGTCTGGAGGCGATAGGTCGAGACGACGCTCCCGCTGCCGTCGAGGTAGGCCAGCCCGAAGACGTAATTGCGCCGGCGGTAGAAGAGGTCGTGTGGCGTGATCGCGATGTTTTTCGTCCCGCGGCCGACCCGTTCGGCGAGCTGGATGAACGTTTCGGCGGCGTACTGGTTCCGGTCGGCGTCGTAAGCACCGTTGGGGATCGACTGCGAGTCGTTGACAGTGACGTCGCAGTCGTAAACCGATCGCAACGCTGTAGAGGCCGCCCGCTTGACGTTCGCGGGGACGTTGCCGACCGGCACGATATCGACGAGCATGGCAAGGGCTATGGCCGCGGGTGGCATAAACGTCCCGCCGTGGCCCACTCTCGCCGGAACGCGGAGACGCTGCTCGAGACCCTGACCAAGTACGATCGGCTCGTCGAGGTCGGGATCGGTCGTCGGACCGACGTGGCGGCCGCGCTGGCCGATCGCGGCGTCGCCGTCACCGCGACGGACGTCCACGACCGGTCGGTCCCCGACGGCGTGCGGTTCGTCCGCGACGATATCGTCGACCCCGACCCGGCGGTCTACGCCGCGACTGACGCGATTTACGCGCTGAACCTTCCCCCGGAACTCCACCGACCGGCGCTCGCGGTCGCCCGCGAGGCCGACGCCGACCTCCTGTTTACGACCCTCGGCGGCGACCAGCCCGCGATCCCGGTCGAACGCCGGACGATCGAGACGGGAACGCTGTACGTCGCTCGAGCGGCGGCCGGACGCCGGCGGTGATCGTCGGCCGCGCCCCATTGTTCGTGGTCGAAGGAATTACCACCGTTCGGAACAGTTCAGTTACCGATGATCCCTGATGCCGCTTCGCCCCTTGTCGCGACCCTCGCCGTTCTCGTCGCGGTGACGGTGATCGTCTCCGTCGTCGGCTCTATCACCCGAGTCGTAATGCGCCTCCTCGCCGCCCCCGGCGTCGTCGTCCACGAACTCGCCCACAAGCAAGTCTGTCACCTCGTCGGGGTGCCCGTCAAAGAGGTCGTCTACTTCCGGTTCGGCGACCCGCCGGGCTACGTCCGCCACGCCCAGCCCGGACGGTACCGCGAGTCGTTCGCGATCAGCGTCGCCCCGTTTCTGGTCAACACCGTCGTCTCGGTCGCGGCCTTCCTCGGGTTCGCCGCGCTCGCGTCGTCGCTCGGAATCGCGGACGCCCTCGCTACCGCGACCGCGGACCCGATTGCGTCGGTGACCGCACTGCGCGACGGTCTCGCGGCGGCCTCGAGCGGCGAACTCGCGCTCGCAATCGCGCTGGGATGGCTCGGCCTCGCGGTCGGCGTGCAGGCGTTCCCGAGCACCGGCGACGCGAACACGCTCTGGACGCACTCCCGCTCGGAGTGGCGGCGACGACCGGTCGTCCTGCTCGGCGTCCCCGTCGTCGTCGTGATTTACGTCGTGAACCTGCTCTCGTGGCTGTGGGCCGACGTCCTGTACGCGCTGGGGCTCTGTCTGCTGGCGTTCTACGCGGTCGGCGGGCTCGGGTTCTGAGGGATCGCGTCGTTCCTGGTCGCTGCGCCGGGAGACGCAGGTCGCACATAGTTGGGGCGTTCCCACGAGCGGAATCCGACCGCCTTTATCTTCGGCGGCCCGTCTGGACGGGTATGAACGCAGACGCCGTCGTGTTAGACGTCGACGGAGTGCTCGTCGACGTCGCCGACTCTTACCGACGCGCGATCGTCGACTCCGTCGAGCGCGTCTACGACCGGACGATCCGCAAGGCCGACATCCAGCAGTTCAAGGACGCCGGCGGGTTCAACAACGACTGGGAACTGACCTACGCCGCCGCGCTGTACGTCCTCGCGACCGGCGAGGGGTACGGCGCGTCGATCGACGACTTCACGGACGAGATCGCCGCCCGCGGCGGCGGCCTCGAGGCCGCCGAGGACGCGATCCGCGCAGATCTCGGTGCCCGAGCGACCCAGCGCGTTCTCGAGCGCTGGGACCGCGAGCGGCTTCGCGACGTCTTCCAGCAACTGTACCTCGGCGCCGATCTCTACCGGGGGCTCGAGGGCGGCGAGCCCGACGTCGAGACGCGCGGGTTCATCCACGACGAACCGGTCCTGCTCGAGGAGTCGACCCGCGACGCGATCGTCGAGGACGATGCGATCGACGTCGGAATCCTGACG
Source organism: Haloterrigena salifodinae (assembly GCF_003977755.1). Lineage (NCBI taxonomy): Archaea > Methanobacteriati > Methanobacteriota > Halobacteria > Halobacteriales > Natrialbaceae > Haloterrigena > Haloterrigena salifodinae. The sequence goes on along the minus strand of NZ_RQWN01000001.1, from coordinate 1,656,347 downwards.
GGGCGGCCGGAAGCCGAGGCCGAGATCGCCCTCGAGCGCGTCGGCCTCGAGGCGGCGATTCCGCTCGAGCATCGGTTCACGATGGACGACTGGGAGGAAGGGAAGCCCCACCCGCGGGCGCTGACGACGCTCGCCGAACGGTTCGACGCTGACAGCGTGGTCTTCGTCGGCGACACGTTAGACGACGTTCGGACGGCCAATAACGCTCGTGAGGCGGACCCGGACCGCGAGTACCACGGGATCGGCGTCCTCACGGGCGGTCTCACCGGTGAGGAGGGGCGTCAGAAGTACGAGACCGAGGACGCCTCGGCCGTCCTCGAGTCGATCAACGCGTTGCCCGACCTGCTCGAGTCGTAGGGCGTTCGGTCCCGCTACCGGCTACTGATCGCTCGAGTACGTTCCAAGCCCCGGGTAATCGACGACGATCCCGTCGACGCCGGCGGCGGCCAGCGCCTCGAACTGGCGCCAGTTCTCGGCCGTCCAGACGTTGACCGTCCGGCCCTCGGCGTGGGCGTCCTTGAGCACGTCGATCTCGGGCCCGCCGGCGCCGAACCCGGCGTACTCGGTGTCAGCCAGCGCCGTCCCGGCGATCGCGTTTCTCGGCGGGTGGATCGCCTCGCAGTCGTAGCGGCGGGCAATCTCGAGTCCCGCCTCGAGGTCGTCCCAGACGAGCGTCGCGGCGGCGTACCGAGGAGCGATCTCGCGGACGGTCGCGAGCGCGCCCTCACAGAACGACGAGAAGAGGAGTTCGCCGTCGAACGCGTCGCAGGTTTCGATCACGCGCTCGACGAACGGCGTCCAGACCTCGCGGCGGTCGGCCCGATCCTCGGCTGGGAGGGACTCGCCGAACCGCAGGTCGGCCGTCCCCGGATTTTTGAGTTCGACGTTGACGCCGACCGTTTCGGGGATCGCCTCGAGCAGTTCCGCGAGCGTCGGCACCGTCTCGTCGGTCCCGAGGACGCGTGCGGCTCGGATTTCCTCGAGCGACGTTTCCCAGACGAGGCCCGTTGCGTCGGTCAGCGGACGGCCGTCGCGGGTATCGGTGCCCTCGAGGCGCTCGTCGTGGATCACGACCGGCGTGCCGCAGGCCGCGGGCTGGACGTCGATCTCGAGCATCGCCGTTTCGTCGTTCGCTGCCGCATTTGTGGCCGCTGCGACGGTGTTCTCCGGGGCGACGCCGGCGTAACCGCGGTGGGCGATCACCGCTGGACTGTCCATGGTCGGAGGACGACGGCGGGGCTAATGGAGGCTGTGTTCTCGTGGGTATTCGTCGGAGGATAGCGTTCGATGACTCGAGGAAACAAATCTCGCACGCTGCTCATCCTGGCAACGGGGATTGCCACACCCTCCCCAACCGATTTCTGCTCACGGGCGCTGCGGGACGGCTCCGCCGTCCCGACAATCGCGGCGCGTTGCGCCGCGCTCTGCCCGTTCGCATGGTTCGCGGAACCTCCGGTTCCACGCTAACGCTCACTCGCTGCGCTCGCTCACACATCCACTGTCAGAGTGAGTTCTGACAAGCTGCTGAAAAATTGGGGATTTTTCGCATCACGAGACGGCGAAGCCGTCTCGAACGACTTCGTTCGTTCACTCACGAAGATCTCGCACGACTTCGCGCCGTGGTTCGCTGTTCGCTTACCACGTCCCAGCGCGCGCCACCGCACTCAGTTCGTCAGTCCGAAGGTCGATAGTTCCTGTCACCGCGCCTCGAGTCCAACGGCGTCGGCGAGCAGTTCGTGCGAGCGCAGCGTCGTTTCGGGGTCTGCGTGCTGGCTCTGGATCACGACCTCGTCGACCCCGGCCTGTGCGGTCAGTTCCTCGAGGATCTCGCGGGCCGTCTCCGGCCCGCCGGAGAGGTACCGCGGCCAGTCGCCGGGTTCGATGTCCGTCGGCGTCGGATCGGGCACCCCGCCGAGGACGTCGATCGCCCGGTCGACCGACCGGATCGGGAGTCGGTCGACCTGCCCGTTGCGGAGCAGTCGCGACGAGGCTTCGGCGGTCGCGCGGAGCCGCGCGGCCTCCGCGTCGGTCTCGGCGCAGGTCATGTTCACCGCGATGGCGCCGCTGGGCTCCTCGAGGCCGGCGCCGTCCGGCGAGGGCTCGAAGTGCTCCCGGTAGGTGTCGAACGCCTGCACGGCCGGCTCGGGGCGGATGAACGCGGCGAAACAGTACGGCAGTCCCAGTTCGCCGGCGATCTTCGCGCTCGCGGGACTCGAGCCGTGGACCCAGATTTCGGGCGCGGAGTCGCCCGACCGGGGGATCTCGAGTTCGCCGAACGGGTGGTCGTCCGCGAATCCGTCATGGAAGTGGCTTGCGACCTCGTCGATCTTCTCCGCCTGATCGTCGCCGGTCCGTCGCCGCTGGCTGCGATCCGGCTGGAGGGCGAGGTCGCTCGCCGGGTTCCCCGTCGCCCGGCCCAGACCGAGGTCGATCCGGCCGGGCTCCAGGGCGTCGAGGACGCCGAACGTCTCGGCGACCTTGTACGGGCTGTAGTGGTTGAGCAATACGGTACCCGAGCCGACCCGGATCTCGTCGGTCTTCGCGGCGACGTAGGGGATCACCACCTCCGGCGTCGTGCTCGCGACGGAGTCGGTGAAGTCGTGGTGTTCGGCCACCCAGAACCGCGAGTAGCCGAGTTGCTCGGCCCGCTGGGCGCGTTTGACCGTGTGGTCGAACGCCTCTGTCGCGGTACCGTCCTCCGGCATCGGTGCGAGATCGACGATCGAGAGCTCCATACCTCGTGATGGGGGCAGCGCGGGAAGTGTGTAGCCTTTCGCCGAGCCCTTGCCGACTCTCGGTCGGCGACGGCTCCGTACCCGACCACTGACGGCCCAGCTTTCACCCCGCTCGCACCCGAAGCCGTTCCCATGACCGAGACCACCCTCGAGGACGTCGAACGGAGCCTCGACCGCGCGACCGACCTCGAGACCGACGAGGCGGTGTCAGTCCTGCGGACCGCTCGCCAGGATATCGAAAATCTCGGGAACGATCCCGACGTCGACGAGGGGCGACGGCAGGAACTCGAAGAGCGCCTCGACCAGCGCATTCGCGAGATCAAAGAGCGCGACGCGTACGACAGCGGGCTTGGCGCGGCGATGAACCCAGAGGACGACGACGCGCCCTGAGGTTTCCGTCGCCGTGCGTTGGTGTCGATCCTGTCATCTTTATCGGGACCAGCGATAACTCGTTAGTATGACAACAGATTCCGGACGGGATGTCGGCTCAGACGACGTGGTGGTTGCCCTCGAGCGAGACGAACTGTATACGGTCATCCGGACCGCCGTCAGGGACGCGCTGCTCGACGTCCTCGGAACGGTCTTGCTGCTCGGCCTCGCGCTTCTGTTCGTAGCCACGGGCGCTCGAGTGCTGGCCGATCCCTCGTCGGGCGGAACCGCACTTGGAATCGGCGGGATCCTCGTCGGCTTCGGGATCGCCGCGTCGGCCCTCGGACTCGGGCCGTCGATCCGCGAGTGAGCCGATCTGGCGGCTATTCCTTGATCTCGGAAAATCCGGCGATATCGGCCGGCCTCCACCCCTTTTATTCGGATGCCGTCCCGAAAGGCGAGTATGCGAATCGCACTACTCGGCGGAACCGGCGATATCGGGCAGGGGCTGGCCCTGCGCTTTGCACGCGATACGGATCACGAAGTCCTCATCGGCTCGCGCGATCCCGAGAAGGCCCGCGACGCGGTCGACACCTACGAGGAGAACCTCGAGTCCCGCGGCGCCGACGCGGACGTCAAGGGCTTCGCCAACGAGATGGCGGCCGACCGGGCCGACGTCGTCGTTCTCAGCGTCCCGCCGTACTACGCCGGTGACACCGTCGAAGCCGTCGCCGACAACCTCGATTCCGACACGATCCTGGTCACCCCCGCGGTCGGCATGCAGGGCGACGAGGACGGCCTGCACTACCACCCGCCGGGAACCGGCAGCGTCACCCAACTGGTCGCCGAACGAGCGCCCGACGAGGTGCCCGTCGTCGGCGCTTTCCATAACCTCGCGGCCGACGCGCTCTCGGATCTGGACAACGAGCTGGACCTGGACACCCTCCTCGTCGCTGACGACGATGACGCCAAGGAGACCGTCCGCAACCTCGCCAACGAGATCGAGGGCCTGCGCGCGCTCGACGTCGGTCCCCTCGCGAACGCGGCCGAGGTCGAGAGCGTCACGCCACTCGTGATCAACATCGCAAAGTACAACGACGACCTGCACGACGTCGGTGTGAAGTTTAATTGAACGTCTATCGGCGTTTCTGTCGCACTCCGGTCGAACCACGTGCGGTGGCGCGCGCTATCGATCGGCCGAGCGATAGCGAGGATCGATCGACGACTCTGCGCGAGGGATGAGTGAACGAACGAAGTGAGTGAGCGAATCGGCTGGGGAGGCGTGTGGAAACCCTCGCCGCCAGCATGAGCAGAACGCTCGAGTCTTCGTCTGTCTTTGTAATCGTTGCAATCTGATTCCTTGGATGAACAACTCGAGGACGGACGAACTCGAGGAGAGGCGGCGGTTTTTCACCCTTCCCCACCTACGACAAGCCATGCGAATCGTCACGACGCTCCCCTCGGCGACCGAAACCGTGGCCGCGCTCGGGATCGAACCCGTGGGCGTCTCCCACGAGTGCGACTATCCGCCCGGCGTCGAGTCGGTCCCATCGGTCACCGACTCGAGGATCGACGCCGACGCCTCGAGTTCGGAGATCGACGAACAGGTGCTCGAGACCGCCGACGACGGGGGCGTCTACGACGTCGACACCGAACTCCTCGAGGCCCTCGAGCCGGACCTGATCGTCACGCAGGGGATGTGTGACGTCTGTGCAGTCGACGAAGTGGTCATGGAGGACGCTATCGAGGAGATCGACGCGGACCCGGAGATTCTCACTACCGATCCGCACAGTGTCGACGACATGCTCGAGGACCTCGAGCGGATCGGCCGCGCGGCGGGTCGCGAGGAACACGCTCGAGCGGTTCGCGCGGACCTCGAGTCCCGAATCGACGCCGTTCGAGAGCGAACCGCCGGAGCAGACCTCGAGCCTGACGACCGGCCCCGCGTCGCGATCTTCGACTGGACTGACCCCGTCATGATCGCGGGCCACTGGACCGCCGACTTGGTCGACTGGGCCGGCGGCGAGTACGGACTGGCCGATCCGGGCCAGCGCTCGAGTCCCCGCGAGTGGGCCTCCATCCGCGAGTACGACCCCGAACTGATCGTCGTCGCGCCCTGCGGCTTCGGCCTCGAGCAGACTGCTGAGAACACGACGGACCTCACCGAGCACGAGGGGTGGGACGACCTCACCGCGGTCCGCGAGGGCCGCGTCTGGGCGATGGACGGTCACCACTACCTGAACCGGCCGGGTCCGCGACTGGTGGATACCCTCGAGGCGCTGGCCCCGGTCGTCCAGCCGGAGCTGTTCGACTCCGAGACGCCGCCCGTCGCGCTCGAGGAGATCGCGGTCCCCTTCGAGCAGTTGACCGATCGACTCGAGGCGGAGGCATAGCTACCCGTGACCGGTTCCGATCCCGAACTCATCGTTCCGACCGAGATTCGTGACGCGATCCTCGAGCACGCCCGCGAAGGCGCTCCAGAGGAGATTTGCGGAATCTTCGGCGGCGACTTCGAGCCCGAGGGACGGAGTCGGGTTCACTCGCAGTATCCCGCCGAAAACATCGCCGAGACGCCGCGGACCCGGTATCGAATTGATCCCGAGGAGCAACTCGAGGTCTTCGAGCGCCTCGAGGACCGCGGCGAGGAAATCGTTGGCTTCTATCACTCCCATCCCCGCGGGCCACCCCAGCCCAGTGCGACCGACGAAACGCAGGCGACCTGGCCCGATCGGTCGTACCTGATCGTCTCGCTCGAGCCTCTCGAGATCGGCTCGTGGCGGTGGCGGGAGGATGCTGCTGGCGAACGGTTCGAGAGCGAACGGCTCGCTCTCGAATGATCGGCGGCTACCGACGACGAGCACCCTGCACCCGTGGCAACGGGGATTTCCACGTTCCTCCCCAGCCGACTCGCTCTCTCCTCCCGTCGCTCGCTCATCCCTCGCACGACTTCGTGACGTGGTTCGCCGTTCGCTCACCACGTCACGCCGCGCGCCACCGCACGTAGTTCGTCGGGTCCGTCACGAGACGTCCTCGAGCACATCCGGAACCCACCCCTGATTCGGGTCGTCCGTCTTGTGCATCCAGTCGATGAGCCGCTCTCGCATCTCCTCGCGAACGTCGGCGTAGTCGGGGTGGTCGATCAGATTCTGCAACTCGGCAGGGTCGGCCTCGAGGTCGTACAACTCGTCGATGTCGGGGCCGTTGTAGACGTACTTGTACCGCTCCGTGCGGACCATCCGCTGGGTGTAGAGGCCGAACTCGTCGCCGTGGTACTGGGCGAAGGTAGAGTCGGGCCAGTCGTCGGGCGCGGCGTCCGGGTCGCCGCCGGCCTCGAGCAGTGGCACCAGACTCCGCGAGTCGAACGACTCCGGGACGTCGACGCCGCCCATCTCGAGGAAGGTCGCCGTGAGGTCGTGCAGGTGGACGGGCGCTTCGCAGGTCGATCCGGGCTCGACGACGCCGGGCCAGCGCACCTGGAGGGGGATCCGGTAGGTGTCGTCGTACATCAGCGGGCCCTTATTGAACTGGCGGTGGTTGCCGACGAAGTCACCGTGATCCGAGGCGTGGACGACGGCCGTCTCGTCCGCCAGTCCGCGGTCCTCGAGCGCCTCGAGGATCCGCGCGAGCTGGTCGTCGATCAGCGAGACGAACCCCCAGTACTTCGCGGTGGCCTCGGCCCAGTGATCCCACTCGAGGCCGTCGGCGCCCCGATAGTGGTGAAAATTCTCGTGAATTTGGGGCTTCCCGTCGTAGGTCTCGGCGTAGCTTTCGGGCGGGTCGATCTCGTCGGGGTCGTACATCGAGGCGTAGGGCTCGGGGACGACGTAGGGGTGGTGGGGACCGTAGAAGTCGGCGCGGTGGAAGAAGGGCGCGTCGCCACCGCTCTCGGCGTGGTCCTCGATCGCGTCGACTGTCCGCTCGGCGAGTAAGTACGCGCGGGTCTCCTCGACGTCGACGGACGTCGTCGCCGCGACGAACGTCCCCTCGCTCGCATCGCGCGGGTCGTCGCCGGTGTAGAGTTCCTCCTCGAGATCGACCTCGCCGAGCGGAACCCCGCGCTCCTCGCGGTACTCGCGGAACGCCTCGTCGATGTCGTCGTGGTGTTTGTCGCTGCCGCCGAGATAGGAGAAGCCGAAGTCCTCGGGGGTCTGGTCGCGGCCCACGTGCCACTTCCCGGTGTAGCTGCAGTCGTAGCCGCTGTCGGCCAATTCCTCGGAGAACGTCGGCAGGTCTGTCGGCAGGTTCGGCCGGATCGCGTCGGCCTCGTGGCTGTTGTTCAACATCCCGTGGCCGTGGGGGAACAGGCCAGTCATGAGGGAGGCGCGGGCGCTCGTGCAGATGCTGATCGGCGTACACGCCCGCGAGAAGCGCATCCCCTCGCTCGAGAGTTGATCCATCGCCGGCGTCTCGACGGGTGGCCCCTCGGGCGCCGTGCAGTCGTAGCGCTCCTGATCGGTGAGGACGAACAGAACGTTCGGGCGGCTGTCGGCCATCGGGCGTCGTACACCGACGCCGTAGTTAATGGTGGGCCCTGCTGCGGAGTAGAATAGTGGAAAACCGAAACCGATCGAACCGGGCCGGGCTACCCCGCGGCATTACCCGAGGAGGTAGCCCAGCCACGGCCGCTGACGGACGAACTCGGTCTCCTCGAGGTAGGCGTCGACGCCGAGGAGCCGTCCCGCGGCGAAGACCCCGACGAGCACGAACATGAGGAGTCCGAGCAGGTCGCCGTTGACGTAGCCGTTCGCCCAGTCGGCGTTGCCAAGATAGAACAACACCATGAGGACGCCACCGAAGAAGGCGGCCAGGCGCACGAGCGCCCCCACAATGAGCCCCAGTCCGATGCAGAACTCACCGAGCGGGATCATCACGTTGGTGAACTCGAGCAGCCAGGGCGTCCCGGCGACGAGCTCGAACAGCGGGGCGATAGGCGTCTCGGCGTGTTGCAGGTAGCCCGCCGCGTCGAACGGCTCGCCGGCCACGAGTTTCCCCCACCCGGCGTGGAGGAACCAGTAACCGACGATCAGTCGGACCCCCACCATCACGTAGCCGGCGACCCCGTCGGCGTAGTCGAACTCCTGGCGCTTCCCCAGCCACTGCACGGTTGCTTCGTTAGTTGCCATTAGCGCTCACCTTCCAGTCACTACTCGGCGCTATACGGGCTTAAGACGGGCTCAGATTCTCGTTCGAGTGGAACGAGCCCGAATCTCCCCTGCAATAGTGGGTGTTTAAAAGACGGGCTGCAACCGCAAGCTGTTCGACGTCTTCGAACCCGTCGGTTCGTCCCGTCACGCGCGCTTCCGTTCGGAAATCGGAATCGAAAACCAGTGCCGGCAAGCGGCGACCGTCAGGCGAAGTCGTCGTACGTCGGTCGCTCGAGGTCGCCGGGGAACTCATCGACCGGGACCTGCGTCTGGTCGCCCGACTCCATCTCCTTGATCGTCACCTCGTCGTTTTCGAGGTCCTGCTCGCCGGCGACGACGACCGTCTCGGCGTTGATCGAGTCGGCGTAGTTCAGCTGCGATCCGAAGGAGCGATCCGCGACGTCGGTCTCGACGACGTGGCCGTGCTCGCGGAGGTCGCGGACGATCCGGGCGGCCTCGGACCGCGTGTCGCCGATCTGGAGGACGTAGTAGTCGGTCGTAAACGCCTCGTCCGGCCAGACGTCCGCCCGCTGGAGGAGCAAGGAGAGCGGCGCGAGGCCGGGCGCGACGCCGACGGCGGGCGTCGGCTGGCCGCCGAAGCTCTCGATCAGATCGTCGTAGCGGCCGCCGCCGAAGACCGACCGGGAGACCTCGCCGGTCGAGTCGAAACACTCGAAGACCACGCCCGTGTAGTAATCGAGTCCGCGGGCGGTCTCCAGCGAGAGCGTACAGTACTCGCGGGCGCCGAAGTCCGCCGCGGCCTCGAGGACGTTCTGGAGGTTGGTCACGGCCGCTTCGACGCGGTCCGTCCCGGCGAACTCGACGAGTTCGTCGAGGTCGTCCTCGCCGACCGCGAGCAGGTCGTCGAACTCGGCGGCCTGATCGTAGCTGAGGCCGGCCTCGACGAGCAGGTCGTGGTACTCGTTGTGGCTGATCTTCTCGGATTTGTCGACGGCGCGGATGGCCGCGGCCGTGTCCACGTCGGCGTCGAACGACTCGAAGAGCCCGCCGAGGATGTCGCGGTGGGAGACGCGGAACTCGAACTCCTCGCCGGTCAGGCCGAGGTCGGTCAGCGCGTCGGCGGCGAACGCGAGAATCTCGGCGTCGGCCTCGGGTTCGCTCGAGCCGAAGATGTCGACGTTGGTCTGGTAGAACTCGCGGAACCGGCCCTGCTGGACCTGCTCGTAGCGCCAGAACGGCCGCGTCGAGACCCACTTGATCGGCTTCGAGAGCTCCTGCTGTTTGGCGACGACCATCCGCGCGACAGTCGGGGTCAACTCGGGGGTCAGTGCGACCTCGCGGCCGCCCTTGTCCTCGAACGCGTAGAGCTCTTCGACGATCTCCTCGCCGCTCTTGTCGACGTACATCTGGGTGCGCTCGAGTGCGGGGGTGCCGACCTCCCGGAAGCCGTACCGTCGTGCCGCGGCCTCCAGGCTGTCGATAACCTCCCGGCGCGCCCCCATCTCGGCGGGGTAGAAGTCACGAAATCCCTTGAGGTGGTCGTACATGTCCCCCGATTCGTTTAGGCCGCGCTTCAAACTGTCCTTTGTCGCTCGGGTGGCGATTCGTCCCCCGTCAGCGTCCGTGCGTTCGGCGTTCTCGCCGTCGCCCGTTTGGTTCGACCGCTGGAGGCGTTAGTTCGACGCACTTCGCGGCGAGATTCTCCAATACATTGATAGCTCGCTCGGTGCTGAGATACGCCCGTGCAACGGCTCGAAGAGGATGACTGGGTCGCGGACGTCGGTAAACAGCTCCCGGTCTCGCCGCTGTCGATCCTCGGATTCGTCCTCGCCGCTACCATCGGCGTGCGGATCGCCGGCGAGACCCTCTCGACGAGGACGATACTCGAGAGCATCTTTCCGCTCGTGATCGCGACGGCGGTCATCCTCGCCGACCGGTTCCTCGTCGCGCAGGACGTCTCGGCGCGGGATCGACTTACCGTCTTCGCGTACAGTCTCGGCGGCTTTCTCGCCGCGTTCATTGTGGCGGCGTTACACCTTTACATCGCCTACCTCGACGGACTCGGCTCCCGCTCGCCGCTGTTCCTGTTGTTGATGAGCGGGACGATGGGCGTCGGCGCCGGCACCGTCGCCGGCATCTACGACATCAAACAGCGGGCCGCGACCCGCGAGGCGCGCCGGCAGAGCGAGCGCTTAGAGGAGTTCGCCAGCGTCGTCAGCCACGACCTCCGGAACCCCCTCAGCGTCGCGCGCGGGCGCCTCGATGCGGCCTTCCAAACCGGGAACGCCGACCACCTCAAGGAGGTCGACGCCGCCCTGACGCGGATGGACGAGCTGATCGAGGAGTCGCTGTCGGTCGCCCGCAGCGGGACCCAGGTCGAGGAGACTTACGAGGTGCCCCTCGAGGAACTCGCCGGCGACGCCTGGTCGTCGACCGCAACCGACGAGGCGACCTACGAGGTGGTCGACCACCGAACGCTCCAGGTCGATCCGCTGCGGGCGAAACAGCTCTTCGAGAACCTCTTTCGGAATTCGATCGAGCACGGCCGAGAGGACATCACCATCCGCGTCGGCGTCTGTTCGGGGGGCTTTTTCGTCGAAGACGACGGCCCTGGGATTCCCGAGGACGAACGCGACAAGATCTTAGAGCAGGGGTATTCGACGGCCGAGGACGGGTCCGGACTCGGGCTCGCGATCGTCCGCGCCATCGCGGACGCACACGGCTGGTCGGTCGCGGTCACGGAAAGCGAAAACGGCGGCGCGCGGTTCGAGTTCACGCGGTAGCGCTCGGCGCCTCTCTCTGCTCGAGCGCGCCGGCACAACGCGGCTTATTCGCTCGCTCGCCGAACGCCCGTCACGTACGTCTGCGTGTGATCGGGGAAGCAGTCGTCGACGGCCCCGGGGCCGCCCTCGTCGGCGATGATCGTCCGGAGTTCCGCCTCGTAGTCGGCGCGATCGATCTCCTCGCTCGGGCCGACGGTCACCTCGAGTCGCGCCTCGACCAGCCGATCGACGGCGGTGCGGCCGAAGCCCGACAGCGGTGCGATGTAGTCGACATCGTGGCGATCCTCTAGGCTCTGGGCCTGCGCGCGAGAGATCGTCGGCACGCGGTCGTCCCGGCGCGTCCCGTCGGCGATGGCGTCGTACTCGTGGTCGGCCAGTCGCTCGAGGGCGTGCTGGTGAACCCGCTGGATGCCGTTGCGGGGGAAGCCATCCTCTCGAATCGTCGCCGCGGCCTCGCGAGCGACATCGGCGTCCAGTTCGAGTCGCTCGAACTCGAATCCCATCGAGGCGGCGGTCTCGCGGGCGTGTTTCCAGTCGTCGCTGACGCCGAAGTGGGCCGTCACCAGCGTGACGTCGTAGAACTCCTCGAGGAGAAGGGCCGCGAGCGTCGAGTCCTTGCCGCCGCTGTAGAGCAGTCCCAGCTCCATCAGCGCCGCTTGATATCGAAGCTCTGGGAGTCGGGTTTCAGCTCCTGGAGGAGCTGTTTCATCTTCTCGTCGTCGATCTTGCCCTGCATACGGCCGCTGCGGGCCAGGCTGACGACCTGTCGTTCGACCTGTTCGCCGAACTGCGGTTTGCTCATCTTGACCGTGTTGAGCCGCTTGCGGGCGTCGTCGGTCAGGTGCTGGCGGAGGACGGCCTTCTTCTGGGCCTCGGCCTGTTGTTTGGCGGCCTCCTGCGAGCCACCCTGCTGGCCGTCGGCCTGCTCCTGTAGCTGCTCCATTTTCTTCTGTCGCAGCTCCTCGAGTTTCTCCTCGTCGGGTGCATCGCTCATTGCTATCACAACTGTTGTTTCGCACGGCGGAAAATGATTTCGGACGACAGACGATACTGTCGGCGCTCGAGGGGTGTTCGGCGTGAAAACTGAATTTATCTCGCGTTACGCGTAGCGCTCGAGTTCCGGACGGTCGAGTTCCTCGAGGACCTCGCCGGCGGTGTCGTCGAGGAGGCTCTGACCCTCGGCGGTGATGCGTCGGCCTTCACCCTCGGCGGTTTCGACGAGGTCTTCCTCTTCGAGCTGCTGGAGGATCGTTCGGATGAGGTTCTTCGAGCCGTCGGTGCGCTTGTCGGGGGCGACCTGGTAGCGGTTCGAACCGCCCTTCGCGCCGCCGTACTCGGTCGAGAGTCGCTCGACGCCGATCGGGCCGCGGTCGGCGACCTTCCGCAGGAGACTCGCCGCGCGAGTCGCCCAGAACTCCTCCTGTTCGGGCGGCAGCTCGTTGGCGACACCGCTCTTGGCGAACTTGCCCCATTCCGGTTCCTCGAGTCGATCCGAGAGATCGTCGGCGAGCGCCTCGATGAGGTCGTCCGCCGGAACGTCGTACATCGTAGCCATTGGCGTGTGGTTCCCGTCGCCGGCATTTAAGGCCATCGTTGTCCCGCGCAGCGGTGGTGTGGCGACCGCTCGCAGGGACTCGGCGCCCGGCGGGCCGCGGTTTCTCGAGGCGTCCAGCTTGCAGTCCGGGCGGTTTTTCGTGTTGGAATAGAAACGGGACGTATGGACGAACGCGCCGCCCTGTCGCTGCTGGAGGGCGAACTCGAGGCTGCCGGTGACGACGCGGCCGTCGTCGACGACCTGGTGATCACGACGGACATGCTCCACGAGCGGACGGATTTCCCGACGGGGACGACCCGCTACACGGCGGGCTGGCGTGCGGTCGGCGCGTCGCTGTCGGACGTCGCCGCGATGGGCGCCGACGCGACCGCCGCGGTCGCGGCCTACGCCGCCCCCGAATTCGACCGCGACGAACTCCTCGCGTTCGTTCGGGGCGCACGCGACGTCTGTGACCGTGTCGACGCGACCTACGTCGGCGGCGACCTCGACGGCCACACCGAGTTCACTGTCTCGACGACCGCGGTCGGCCGGAGCGACAACCCCGTCCGCCGTAGCGGGGCCGAACCCGGCGACCTGCTCTGTGTCACCGGGACGCTGGGCCGCAGCGCGGCCGGCCTCGAGTTGTTCGAACGCAGCGCTCGGGATAACGCCGGGAGCGACGAAGACGCCAGCAGCGTCGACCGGGCGAACGAGCTGTTTCGCTTCGAGCCCCGAGTCGCGGCCGGCGCGGCCCTCGCGCCCCACGCGACGGCGATGATGGACTCGAGCGACGGCCTTGCCCGGTCGCTCCACCAGCTCGCCGAGGCCAGCGACTGCGGCTTCGCGGTCGACTCAGGGGCGGTCCCCGTCGCCGAGGCGCTTTTCGAACTAGCTGACGACGAGGGGACGGACGCGGAGCCGCTCGAGCGCGCGATCACCTTCGGCGAGGACTTCGAACTCGTCGTGACGCTTCCGGAGTCGGCCCTCGAGACGGTGCGGGCGGCGATCGACGTCGACCTCTCGGCGATCGGGTCGGTCACGGAGCCGGTCGAGGGAATCACGCTGGACGGCGAGAAACTCCCGGATCGGGGCTATACCCACGGGACGTGAGCTATTGCGGACGGAAAGCAGACCATTGGCGACCGGGGACGGAAAACAGGTCGTCGACGATCGGAGACAGCTCCGGGCCGTCGGCGTCCGTCGCTACTGGATGACCTCGAGCGGGACTGGCATGAAACAGAGCAGTCCGAGCCCGAAGGTGACGACGCCCAGTAGCTGCCGCCAGGTACCGAGCCGGCCGTCGGTGACCGGCTGCGCTCCGCCCGCCGACGCGAGGAGCGTGGCCAGGAACCCCCAGAGGATCCAGATGAAGATCGTCTGCAGCCCGTAGCCGCCGATGTAGTACAGGTAGCCGGCGAGGGCGAACAGCGCGCCGGGGACGAGCGCGCTGACCGTCTCGTGGAGGTCGCCGATCATCGCCCGCAGGATGTGGCCGCCGTCGAGCTGGCCGACGGGGATCAGGTTGAGGAAGGTGACGAACATGCCGACCCAGGCGCCGATGACGACCGGATTGACGTTTCGCGACGGGTCGTCGAGATACAGCGGCTGATCGATCGCCGCCGCGATCAGTTCGAGCATCGGCGGGATCCCGAGTCGGAAGCCGCTCTCTTCGGCCTGCTGCACGACCGGTTCGGGGATCGTCACTGGCGGCAGGTGGAGTCCGACGACGGCGATAGTGACCGTCGCGACGAGTCCCGCCAGCGGACCGGCGATGCCGATGTCGAACAGGGCCTTTCGGTTCGGCATCCGCCCCTTCAGCTTGATTACCGCCCCCATCGTCCCGATGATCGTCGGGATGGGAATGAAGTACGGCAGGGAGGCGTCGACCTGATGGTAGCGGCTCATCACGTAGTGGCCCAGCTCGTGGACACCGAGCACCGTCAGCACCGCGGCCGAAAACGGCCACGCGCCGAGGATCTCGATCGGACCCCCGAACGGATCGATTCCCGGATACCACCAGAAGGCGCCGACGAACAGCGTCGAACAGATCGTCGCACACAGCAACAGGATGTTAGTCCATGGGATGCCGTCAATCCCGATGCTGATCGGCTCGGCGACGAGGACGTACTCGCCGTGGCGCACCGTCAACTGCGGGTCGTAGCCCGCTTCGCGAAATACCGGCCACAGCTCCTCCATCGTCCGCTCCGGATTGGTACGCGGATCGCCGTAGTACACCAGCTGATCGTCCTCGGCCCGCATCTCGTAGACCCGAAAGACCGACTCGATACGCTCGAGCGGCGGGCCGTCCCCGAGCGAGGGGTCGTCGTCGATCGACGGACCGACCCGGGGGACATCGGCGTCGTCCATCATCCGTGATTAAAGAGCCCGGCGTATAAATCGACTGTCGTCGGCAGGGTCTTCGGCGAGTCGAACTCGAGCGCTAGTACGGGCCGACGAAAACGGAGGAAAGGGACCTCAGGGTGGGCCGGATGGCGTCGGAGACGCGCCGGCCGGCAGGGTGTCGCGCGGTACGAGGGCGTTCGTCAGGTCGCTACCGGGGACCTGGGGCTGTTCGAGCGAAGCGAGGGCACGATCAGGCCGATTCGACGCGCCAGGTGGTTGCGCTCGTGTACGACCACTTCTCGATCTCGAGGTCGGTAGCCGACTCCGAGAGTTTGACCATCAGCGCGCCGATCTCCTTGGGGGACATCCCGACGTCGTCAGCAATGAACTTGCCCTTGAAGTATAGCTCTCCGTCTTCGGCGCGGTCGCGGAGATATCGTTTCAGGCGTCGTTCCTTGCTGTCCGTGGAGGGTTGGGCTGTCGTGCTCATCGACATCCACTGCTTGTTGCCGGGATATGTTATAAAGGGAGGATGGTTAGCGAAATTTCGGTTGTGTTTAGGTATTTGGTGGGTAATGGACGTTTTATTCTCGATTCGGTGATTATTTATCGAACGGTGAGCGGGCTCGAGACCTTTTAAAACCGCCGCTAACTTATTATCGCACATTCGATTATCATGGCTGATAGAGTGTTCCGTTCCGGGAGGCTTGACCTATTTTGAACGGAAAGTTCATGGAATCAAGTACTAACTTCGTTCGTGAACCCAGAATTCGTCCTCGACTGTCACTTCTTTCTTGAACAGCGGCACCTCGTCTTTCAACCGGTTGATCCCGTCTTCGACGGTCCGAAACGCCTCCTCGCGGTGTCCGGCGAGAACGACGACGAAAACGATGTCCTCGCCGTCCTCGACGACGCCGGTTCGGTGGTAGAGTTCGACCTCGAGAACGCCGTCGCGGGCCTCGAGATCCGTCTCGAGGGCGGCCATTCGCTCGTCGGCGACGCCCTCGTACTTCTCGAACTCGAGGTACTGGGTGCGCGCGTCGTCGGTGTCGTCCTTCGCGCGGACGCGGCCGGTGAACGTCGCGATCGCCCCCGCTTGATCGGCCTTCGGCGACCGCTTGATGCGATCGACCAGCGAGTGGAGGGTTTCGTGGGGCTCGCGCGACTCGAGTTCGGCCGCGACGGCGTCGGGATCGAGGTCGTCGGACTGTTCGACGGCCGCGATAATGCCCTCCTCGTCCGCGTCGTCCGTCCCGACGACGACCGTCGGATGGCGGAGATCCTCGACGCCCACGACGACGGCGTACGCGCAGTCGGACGCCAGCCGATCGAGGGCGTCGCCGACGCCCAGTCCCGTCCCGGACGCGGCCCAGTCGCCGTCGGCGCCGAGCTCGTAGCTGACGTCGCCGCCGACCGTCGTCGAGTCGTGGACGGCCGTCCCGTCCGCGATCGTCGCGTCGTATCTGACCACGCCGACGCGTCCCTCCCGCTCGAGGCGATCGACGAGGCGATCGCAGACCCGCTCGACGGCGTCGCGGTCCGCGCCGCGGTCGCAGATGCCGAGTACGTGCATAGTTGTGACATGGCGGCGTCGGGCTTTGTAGCTGTCGACAAAGCCGCGCGGGTGGGCGTCCAGCGCACACCCACGCGCCTCTTTCAGCACTGCCCGCCGCACTCGACCGGCCGGCTATCGTTTCTGTTCAACGAGGGGCTGCGTACTACAGGGACTTTGGAACTGCGCCACCGAGTCACACACATGATCCGGCGAATCGGTTTCACCGGCGACGTCATGCCCGGGCGACTGGTCGACGACCGCCAGCGCCAGCGGTCGGTCGACGCGGTCTGGGGGAACGTCCGCGAGCGCCTCCGGGATCTCGACGCGCTCGTGATCAACCTCGAGTGCGTGCTCTCGACGCGCGGGAGCGAGTGGCGGCGGACTCACCGCCCGTTTCACTTCCGCGCGGACCCCGACTGGGCGGTTCCGGCCCTCGAGCGCGCCGGCGTCGACGTCTGCGCGCTCGCGAACAACCACGTGTTAGACTACGAGGAGGTGGCGCTGCGAGACACGCTCGAGCACGTGGACGAGGCCGGGATCGCGCGAGCCGGCGCGGGAGAGACGATCGACGAGGCGCTCGATCCGGCGGTCGTAACCGTCGACGGCAGCGGGAGCGACGAAACCGACGGCCTCGAGCTGGCCGTCGTTTCGTTCACCGACAACACGCCCGAGTACGCGGCCGACGAGGAGTCGCCCGGAACCGCGTGGATCGACGTCGATGTCGACGACGAGAAAACGCGAGAGCGGGTCCGCGAGGCGCTCTCCCGCGCCCGCGAAACGGATCCCGACCTGCTGGTCTCCTCGCTACACTGGGGGCCGAACATGGTCACCGAACCGCCCGACTCGTTCCGGGCGTTCGGCCGCTGGCTGGTCGAGGAGGGCGTCGACGTGATCCACGGCCACAGCGCCCACGTCTTCCAGGGGATCGAGGTCTACGATGGCGCGCCGATCGTCTACGACGCGGGCGATTTCGTCGACGACTACGCGGTCGACGACGAGTTGCGCAATGACCGCGGGTTTCTGTTCGAACTCGCGGTGACCGAGGACGGGACGCCGACCGAACTGCGACTCGAGCCGACCGAGATCGACGGCTGTGCCGTCCACGAGGCGAGCCCCGACGCCGCCGCGTGGGCTCGCGACCGAATGCGCGAGCTATCGGCCCCCTTCGGAACCGCGTTCGATCGCGACGGCGAGGCGCTGGTGTTGGCGCTCGAGTCGTAGCGCCGGCGCCGGGTCGAATCGTTCCCGTTTCGGGGCCGGCTGCCGCCTCGAGAATCGTCCCGTGAGAGTGAGACACGCGCGGTGATCCGGAGTTGGCAACCCTTAAGATAGCAACCCGGTTACACCGGTGTAGTATGAAAGTGGTCGTCTCTATCGGCGGGAGCGTGCTCGTGCCCGAGCCGGGCGCGGATCGGGTGGCCGAACACGCGGCCGTCGTCGAAGACCTTATCGCGGACGGCTGTCGCGTTGGTGCCGTCGTCGGGGGCGGCGGCGTCGCCCGCGACTACATCTCGGCGGCCCGCGATCTGGGGGCGAACGAAATCGAACTCGATCAGCTCGGAATCGACGTCACGCGGCTCAACGCGCGCCTGCTCATCGCCGCGTTGAGCGAGGAGTCCGTGACCGCGCCGGCGCTGGACTACGAGGAGGCCAGCGAGGCGCTCCGCCGGGACGATATCTGTATCATGGGCGGCGTCGCGCCGGCCCAGACCACCGACGCGGTCGGCGCCGCGCTGGCGGAGTACATCGACGCCGATCTGCTCGTCTACGCGACCAGCGTCCCCGGCGTCTACAGTGCCGACCCGAACGAGGACGACGACGCGACCAAGTACGACTCCCTCTCCGCGGCGGAGCTGGTCGACGCCATCGCCGGCCTCGAGATGAACGCCGGCGCCTCGGCGCCCGTCGACCTGCTGGCGGCGAAGATCATCGAGCGCTCGGGGATGCGGACGATCGTCCTCGACGGCACCGATCCCGACCGGATCGCCCGCGCCGTTCGCTACGGCGACCACGACGGGACCGATGTCATCCCCGAGGGAGCGGGCGAGGAACCGACCTACTGGGCCGCCGACGAGCAATGAGCGACGAGAGTCCCTATACGCTGCAACGCGACCTCGAGGAAGACGAGCGCCACGCGTTCTGGGCGGATATCGTCGCGGATCGGGTAGAGTCGCGCGACCCGGACGAGCCGATCGTCGTCAAGGGCGGCATCTCGCCGTCCGGCGTTCCCCACCTCGGGAACGTCAACGAGATCATGCGGGGCTACTACGTCGCCGAAGTGCTCCGCGAGCGGGGCCACGAGGTCCGGCAGGTGTTCACCGCCGACGATCGCGACCCGCTCCGCAAGCTGCCTCGCACCCTCTGTGACCTCGAGGGGAACCTCGTCGATCTCGGCGAGGTCGACGCGGGCGCGCTCGGGCGCAACCTCGGCGCTCCCTACACGGACATTCCGGACCCCTTCGGCTGCTGTGACTCCTACGGCGACCACTTCTCGACGATCATCCAGGACAGCGCCGACGCCGTCGGCGTGCCGATCGACCTGGTGTCGAACACGGAGATGTACGAGAACGGCGACCTCGAGGACGTCACGCGCTTTGTCCTCGAGCACCAAGACCGCGCACGCGAGGTGCTCTCGGCGTATCAGGACAAGGTCGACGAAGACTACGTCCCGTTCAACCCGATCTGCGAGGAGTGCGGGAAGATCACCGAGACGGTGACGAGCGTCGACCTTGAGGGGGAGACGCCGACCGTCGACTACCGCTGTACTGACATGGACGCCGGCGACCAGACGATCGACGGCTGCGGCCACGAGGGCACCGCCACGCTGCGGGAAGGCAAGATGCCCTGGCGCTTCGAGTGGCCCGCCCAGTGGAAGGAACTCGGCGTCGATTTCGAGCCCTTCGGCAAGGACCACGCCGAGGGCTCCTGGCCCAGCGGCCAGGACGTCGCGCGAAACGTCTTCGAGATCGAGCCGCCGATCCCGATGGTCTACGAGTGGTTCACCCTCGAGGGCCAGCCGTTCTCCTCCTCCGAGGGCAACGTGATCCTCGTCTCGGACGTCCTCGAACTGCTCGAGCCCGAGGTACTGCGGTACTTCTTCGCCAAGGACCCCTCCAAGGCCCGAGACTTCAGCATCGAGCGCCTCGACCAGCTAGTCGACGAGTTCGACCGCCTCGAGGCGATCTACTTCGGCGAGGTCGAGGCCGACGAGGACGAGACGGCCTTCGCGGAGCGAGTCTACCCGCTCGTTGTCGAGGAACCCAGAGAAGAGCGGATTCGGCTTCCGTACACGTTCGCCGCCGTCCTCGGGATGTTCGACGACCCCGACCTGCGTGAAGACGTCGCTCGCAAGGAGGGTCACATCCCCGACGACGCTCCTGAGTGGGCCGTCGAGGACGCTCTCGCGCGGGTCGAGAAGGCCCGCAACTGGGCCCGACGGACCGCAAACGAGTTCGACTACGAGCTCAAGCGCACCGAGATTCCGGATCACGAGTTCGACGCAGCGACCGAGGACGCCCTCGCGGAACTCGCCGACTTCATCGAGGCGGGCCGCGAACCCGACGAGATTCAGGGCGAGATCTACGAGACCGCCAAGCGCCACGACGTCGACGTCGGCGACTTCTTCGGCGCCGGCTACCGCCTGTTCTTCGACGAGAATCAGGGGCCAAAACTCGGCCCGTTCCTCGCGAAGGTCGACCGCGAGTTCGTCGTCGCCCGATTGCGCCGGGAACGCTGATCGCGCGGTCCGTATCCTCGTCCTCGAGTCTCCCGTTCTGCCGACAGGATAGACAAAAGCCCTTTGAGAACGCCTCCCGGAGATAGGACCGATGGACTACGGTTTCCCTGCTGTCGTCTCGGTCCCCGAACTCGCCGGATCGGAGACCCTGACCTGGGTCGTCGCCGGCCTGCTCGTCTACTGGTTCGGGATCATCGCGCTCCGTCGAGCGGAGCTGTTGCCGTCGTACGTCGGTACACAGGGGCCGATTCTGACCTTCCACACCAAGCGCGGCCGGCGGTTTCTCGACCGCCTCGCGCGGCCCAAACGGTTCTGGCGCGCCTGGTCGAACCTCGGCGTCGGCATCGCCATCGTCGTGATGGCGGCGATGTTCGTCGTGCTCGCGCTCGGGGCGATTTCGGCGCTGACGTCGCCGCAGCCGGCCAGCAGCATCAACCAGCCGCGAAACGTCATCCCGTTCCCCGGGGTCAACGACTTCCTCCCGGTATCGGCGACGCCCGGGATCGTCACCGGACTGCTGGTCGGACTGGTCGTCCACGAGGGCGGCCACGGCCTGCTCTGTCGTGTCGAGGACATCGAGATCGAGTCGATGGGCGTGGCCATGCTCGCGTTCATCCCGATGGGCGCGTTCGTCGAACCCGATCAGGAAGGCAGCAAAGAGGCCTCTCGAGGCGGCCAGACGCGGATGTTCGCCGCGGGCGTCACCAACAACTTCGCGGTGACGATCCTCGTCTTCGCCCTGTTGTTCGGCCCGATCGCGGGATCGATCGCCGTCGCTCCGGGCGCCGCCGTCGGCGGCGTCGCTCCCGGCTCGCCGGCCGACGAAGCCGACGTTCAGCCCCACGACCGCATCACCGCCGTCGGGGGCGAGCCCGTCGAGACCAACGACGAGCTCGCCGATCGACTGGACGCCGCCGAGGGCGAGCAGGTCGAACTCGAACTCAACGGCGAGCGGACGGTGACGGTCGATCGCGCGCTGCTGGTGACCGCCGCGATCGAGAACGGGCCTGGAGGCCTGGAAGTCGGCGATCGAATCCTCCAGGTCGGCGACCAGTCGGTCGCAACCGAACGCGACTTCCTCGACGCCGTCGGCGACGACGAGCGCGTCTCCGTGACGATCGAACGCGATGGGGAGGAACTCGAGCGCGAACTGCCGATCGGGGCCGCCGTCGACGTCACCGACGATGGCCCCCTCCAGGAGGCGACCGGCTCGATCGACGAGTCGCTGATCATCACCCGGTTCGACGGCGAGCGAACCCACACCTACGACGACCTCACCTCGCTGGTCGACGAACGCGAGGTCGGCAGCGAGGTCACCGTCGAGGGGTATCTCGACGGGGAGCGCGTCGAGTACGAGGTCACGCTCGGCGAGCACCCGCGCAACGACGGGAGCTTCCTCGGCGTCGTCGGCCACACCGGGGCGTCCGGCTTCGAACTCAGCGATATCGGGGTCCAGCTCTACCCCGCCGAGGACTACCTGGCGATTCTTGGCGGCGGGGACGGCACTGGCAACGCCCTGATGAACTCGTTTATCGGGAAAATCGTCCTCGCGGTGATGCTCCCGGTCAGCGCCGTGGCCGGCCTCCTCCCGTTCAACTTCGCCGGCTTCACCGGCGGCGTCCAGAACTTCTACGAGGTGCAAGGGGCGCTGGCGGCGCTCGGCGACGGGACGGTCTTCTTCCTCGCGAACATCCTGTTCTGGACCGGCTGGATCAACGTCCAGCTCGGCTTCTTCAACTGCATTCCGGCGTTCCCGCTGGACGGCGGCCACATCCTCCGGACGAGCACCGAAGCGATCGTCTCGCGGCTCCCCTTCGAGACCACCCGGGGGCACGTCCGCACCGTCACGACGGCCGTCGGGTTGACGATGCTCGGGAGCTTCGTGCTCATGCTGTCCGTTCCGTTGCTCCAGTAGACCGGTCGGACGCTCGCGCCGCCGCTCACTGGACTGTTTCTGAACGTCCGATCGACACATTGCTACCCTTGGTATCGCGCTCGTCGCCGACGGTCACTCCGTCTCGGCGTCCGAGGCGTCGCCGGCGTCGGTCGGCGTCCCCTCGTCCGAATCCGTCGTGATACCGTGGCGCACGGAGAACTCCTCGGGCGTCGCTTCGATGCGCTCGAACGCGGCGTCGAAGTAGCGTTCGTGGTGGCGGGCGAGCTGTTCGACGATCCACGCGCTGCAGGTCTCGTCGAAGCGCCACTCGCCGTCTCGGTCGGGGATCTCGAACCGCTCGTCGGTCGAGAACGCCGCGTAGACGTGAAAGAAGCCCAGGATGACGTCGGCGAAGTCGCGGGCCTTCTCGGCGCAGCTCTCCCGCCGATCCGCGAGCTCCGCGGAGCCCGCCTCGGTGAGCTCGAAGTACTTCCGATCGGGTTCGTCCTCACGGTCGATCCGCTCGGCCCACCCCTTCTCTTCGAACTTGTAGAGGATGGGGTAGACCGAGCCGTAGGACGGTTCCCAGTGGCCGCCGCTGATCTCGCGGATCTCCTTCAAGATCTCGTAGCCGTAGCGGGGCTTTTCCTCGAGTAGCTCGAGAACGAGATAGGCGATGAGTCCTTTCGGCGGCCCACTTTTCCGCATGTGCGCCGTGAATTACACGGGCAGACGGAAAGGCGTTCTGTCGCCGAGGGAAGCGACACAGTCGATCGAAATTCGTCGCCGAAGCCGCCGACCCTTGCGTCGGAAACCGAACGCGTTCGGCGTCCAGTCCCGGGTTCGCGCTGGTCACCCACCCCGAGCGTCGAACCGAAACCCCGTCCTTCTTAGCCTCGCCGTCCTAATCGTCGCCCATGGAACGACGGCAGCCGCCACAGACCGAAGAGGGCTGGTACGTCCTGCACGATTTCCGCTCGATCGACTGGGACGCCTGGCGAGACGCCCCCGAACGCCGGCGCTCGCAAGCGATCGAGGAGGGAATCGAGTATCTCTCCGCCGCCGAGTCGGTCGCGGACGCCGAGGAAGGCGAATCGGCGACGTTCGCGGTGCTCGGCCACAAGGCCGACCTTCTCGTTCTCCACCTCCGCCCGACGCTGGCCGACCTCGACGCGTTAGAGCGCCGGTTCGAAGGGACGGCACTGGCGGAGTTCACCGAGCGCGCTGATTCCTACCTCTCGGTGACGGAGGTCTCGGGCTACATGTCCCAGGAGTTCTTCGACGAGGACGCGGAGGTCGAGGACACCGGCATGGCGCGCTACATCGAAACCCGGCTCAAACCCGAGATTCCCGACAGCGAGTTCCTGAGCTTCTACCCGATGGACAAGCGCCGCGAGCCGGAGGACAACTGGTACGATCTGCCCTTCGACGAGCGCGCCGAGCACCTCTCCTCGCACGGCGACATCGGCCGGGACTACGCCGGCCGGGTCACCCAGATCATCTCCGGCAGCATCGGCCTCGACGACTTCGAGTGGGGCGTCACCCTGTTCGGCGACGATCCGACCGACGTGAAGGAACTCCTCTACGAGATGCGTTTCGATCCCTCGAGCTCTCGGTTCGCCGAGTTCGGCCGGTTCCTCTCGGCCCGCCGGTTCCCGCCGGAAGATCTCGGCGCGTTCCTCGCGGGCGAGCGGATCCCCCGGGAGGGCGACGAGTCCCACGGCGAGCATCCGCACGCCGGCGGCGAGAGCGGCGGTCATCACCACGGCGACTCCGGTGGCCATCACGGGGACTCCGCCGGTCACCACGGTGACTCGAGTTCCAGCGGCCGCGGCGACCATGGTGGCTCCGGCGGTCCGCACGGCGACGACGACGAAGATCTCCGCAGCGAACTCGAGGACATGGGCGTCTACGCCGGCCAGCCCCACGGCGAGGACGTCCACGCGGTCGTGCTCTACTCCGCGGCCGACGCCGAGAAACTGTTCGAGGAGGTCGACGGTCTCCGCGGTAACTTCGATCACTACGATACGCACGTGAAGACGGCTGTCTATGAACCCCAGGTGGGCGGTGACGACGGCGAAACCGCAGTTGTCAGCCTCTGGGAGACTGAACGGGCCGCGAGCACCGCAGCGGGGTTCCTCGCTGATCTGCCCGATATCGTCCGACAGGCCGGCGACGACGAGGGCGACTCCTGGGGCACGATGGGGATGTTCTACTCCGTCAAGCCCGAACACCGCGGGGACTTTGTCGGCACCTTCGAGGAGGCCGGCGAACTGCTCGCGGAGATGGACGGCCACCGAAAGACGGACCTCCTGATCAACCGCGAGGACGAAAACGACATGTTCATCGCCAGCCGCTGGGATTCCCGCGAGGACGCCATGCAGTTCTTCCGCAGCGACGCCTTCTCGGAGGCCGTCGAGTTCGGCCGCGACGTCTTGACCGACCGGCCGCGCCACGTCTTCCTGGCCTGAGTCCAGTCGCACCCGACGTTCTCCGTTTCTGCACCACCTGCGTTCGCCTTCGAGGCGCGACTCGAGACTACTGCTCGCCGTCGTAGAAGAAGTAGCCGGCCAGTCCCGCGATACCCAGCGCGAGCGTTAGGTACGGCCAATAGCCGGCGTCGCGGTCGGTCATCGCGGCGTGGCCGGCGACGAAGATCGCGAATCCGACGTGGGCGACGAGCGTCGCCGTCAGGAAGGAGACGAAATCCATTATCCGGAGATTTGACGGGCCGATAATAGCCGTTTCGGAGCGCCGTTTCCCACTGCCGGCGAAAGCTACTCGAGGGTCCTCCGACTACCCTCTGAGTAGTGAACCGACGCGCGTTGCTCGCCGCGGTGCCGTCGATCGCGCTCGCGGGGTGTGCGACCCGCCTCGGGATCGCCGATCGTGTCGAGATCACGCGGAAGTTCGTTCGGCTCCACCCGTGGGACGACGACGAGCCGATCGACGCGGTCGTGCGACGCTACGATCCCGACGATGGGGTCGCCTACGACGACGACCCCCACGAGGCGCTCGCCGACGAGGTCGATCCCGACGAGCCGCTGGTCGTCTCCGACTCGGTAGCCGATCGACTCGCCGCCGAGTACGAGATCGTCGAGTACCGGATCTACGCCTGCGCCCTGGACGGCGACGACTGCCGGGAGACGACGCTCGTGCGCGAGGACTTCAACGCGGTCGAGGCCGGCGACGTCGTCGATATCGTCAGCCGCAGCTCCGGCGCCGGGCTGGTCAACATTCACGAACGACGCGAGGAGCGCGACTAGCCGTTGCTCTCGACCTCGTCACGAGACGGCGGCTCTCCCTCGAGCGGTGTTCTACTGCCGCTGTGAAGCCTTAGAAGTCGTGATCCGGATCGTCTTCGACGGACCGTTTCAGCGAGTCGCGGCGGGCCTTGGCGTCTCGGGCGGTCGCCTCGAGCAGGAAGTCGTTTTTGACGTCGACGGCGTCGGCGGCGGCCTCGAGCTCCTCGGGGCCGAGCTCCGTCGGGTCGCGCTCGTAGAACTCGACGGCGAGTTTGTCCTTCTTCCCGGAGTACTCGACGGTTCCGACGACGATCTTCTCGAAGACGGGGTTGTCGGGTTCGCCGATGACGTAGAGATCGCTCCCCTTGTACTCCTCGGTCCCCGTGATGGGGCCGAAGTACTCCTCGACCGTCGACTCCATATCGGGGATTCGCTCCTCGAGATACTCACCGCGTCGCATCTTGTACTCCTTCATGGATTGGAGATACACGGCGGAGTGTTTACCTCTTTTCATAGCCGACGTTACGACCAGCCAACACGCGCCTCGAGAACAGTGACGGGCGCGCGGTCCCCGCGCTGTGGCCGCGGGTTCGAGCGGACCTGTCAGCGGCGTTCCCGTTCGCTGAGGTATCCCTTTCGGCAGTCGGGGCAGATGTCGCCGGCGCGCAGCGACCCCCGGTTGCCGTCCGAGACGAAGTCGCACCGCGGACAGTAGAACTCGGTCGGGACGTCCTCGTGCGGCCCGTCACTCTGGCTTGGCGTCGGCGCCGACCCCGCTCGTTCAATTCCGCTTCCCGAGGCGGCTCCGTCCTCGGCCGACTCGTCGCCCGTCGCTGGGCCCGCGTCGGCCGACACCTGCGTTTCGGGTGCGTTCGGCGGCTCCGCGGTCACGGATCTGGCGTCGGCCGCTGCGGTCGACTCGCCTCGCCTGCCGGAGACGGTCCCGGTGTCGTCCTCGAGGACGACCGCGTCGTCGGTCACCGGCTCGTTGGGTTCGACCGGGTCCTTGAGTTCGGCGTCGATCGGGGCGTCGTCCTCGCGGTCGCCGTCCTCGTCGGAGTCGGGCCACTCCGAGGGCTCGTTCTCGCTTCCGACGGGCGGACCGACGTCATCGGAGTCGGGCCACTCGCCGTGGTCGCGCTCGCGGTCGGCAGAGAAGGGATCGTCGTCATCATCGTCGAGGATCTCCCCGTCGTCGGTCACGGGGTCGCCGTTCTCGTCGGTCGGCACGTCGAAGTCGTCGGTCGACTCGTCCGCGGCTGCCGCCGGTTCGTCTGCTTCGGCGTCGATGAAGTCGTCGTCACCGTCGTCGCTGAAGGCGACCTCGTCGGCCGCGCCGGTCGGTGGTTCGACAGCCTCGGCGTCGCTGTCGGGTATCGCTGTTTCGGGTTCGGGCTCGGGGGGGAGCGAATCGGCGTCCGTCACGGCGGAGAGGCTCGTGACCTCCGTGTTCTCGCTGAGGACGTTTCGGTCGCCACAGCGGGCACACTCTTCGAACTCCTGGACGGTTACGACGACCTCGCTGCCCCGTTCTTCGCGCTCGCGTTCGACTTCGGGGTCACCGTAGTCGTGTCCGAGCAACGAACATCGAAGGGCCATTGTCTCACCGTACCCAGTCATCACATAAAAAACGTGCTGCCTCCGGGAACCCGATCGTGACGGCGACGCAACCGATCGGTGCGGGGACGATCTCACTTCGCTCATCGACCGAGCAACGACAAACGTCAAATCCCCGGTCGTCGAATACGCCGACGAATGAGAGCAAAGCGGGAGTACCGGGATCGAACGAGGACGCAGGTGGCGGTACTCGACGCGCTCGTCGATCGGGCCGACGAGGGCATGAGCGTCTTCGAACTCCGGGCGGCGGTCGAAGTCGATATCGACGAACTCGAGACGGCGCTCTCGACGCTCAAGCAGGACGGGCTGATCGTCGTCGAATCCGGCGGCAGCGAGACCGTCATCAAGCCCGACGAGCAGGTGATCCCCGAGGCGCCGACCGACGAGAACGAGGACCAGACGATCGGCGAGTGGCTTCGCGATCGATTCCCCTTTTGAATCGAAACGCCTGAGAGGCGCAGGCACCTCTGCAACCGTATGACCATTATCGAGGCGATTCATTCGGAGCACGGGGCCGCGTTCGGCGAGCGCGACGGCCGGACGATCGTCGAACACTTCGGCCGCCCGGAACGGACCCACCGGGCGGTCCGCAACGGCGTCGGTCTGATCGAGATGGCCTACGGCGTCGTCGTGGTCGAGGGCGACGATCGACTCGAGTACGTCGATAACGTCGTCTCGAACCGCGTGCCGGCCGAGGACGGTCAGGGCTGTTACGCGCTCGTCCTCGACCCGCAGGGCGGGATCGAGATCGAACTCTACATCTACAACGCGGGCGAGCGACTGCTCCTCTTCACGCCGCCCTCGACGGCCGAGCCGCTGGTCGAGGACTGGTCCGAGAAGGTATTCATCCAGGACGTCGACATCCGCCTCGCGACCGACGACTACGCTGTCTTCGGGATCCACGGTCCGACGGCAACCGAGAAGGTCGCCAGCGTTCTCAACGGCGCCGCCTCGCCCGACGAGCGCTACTCGTTCGTCCGCGGGACGATGGGTGACGAGGGCGTGACCGTCATCCGCACCGACGCGCTGACCGGCGAGGAGAGCTACGAGGTTATCTGTGCGGCCGACGCCGCCGCGGACGTCTACGACATCCTCGAGACCCAGGGCCTCAACGCCGCCCCCTTCGGCTACCGCACGTTCGAGAGCCTCGCGCTTGAGGCCGGCTCCCCCCTCTTCGAGACCGAACTCGAGGGGACGCTCCCGAACGTGCTCGGCCTGCGCAACGCTCTGGACTGGAAGAAGGGCTGTTACGTCGGCCAGGAGGTCGTCTCCCGCGTCGAGAACCGCGGTCAGCCGAGCCGAAAACTGGTCGGGCTGACGCTCGAGGGCGCTGCGAGCGGCGACGAGGGCGAATCGCCAGCGGTTCCTGACGCTGCCGCCGCCGTCTTCGACGGCGACGCCACCGTCGGCGAGGTGACCCGTGCCGGTGAGAGCCCGCTGCTCGAGGAGGTCATCGCGCTCGCCGTCGTCGACTACGGCCTCGAGAGCGACGCGCTGACGGTTCGGGTCGACGGCGAGGAGGTCCCCGCGATGGTGACCGAGTTGCCGTTCGTCGAGGGGTCGGATCGATCGGATCGCCTGCCCGCGTACCAGTAATCCGATCGCTGTGCCAGGCCGCCCCGAGCCCGGTTCGAAACAGAACGTTTTCGCCGGCCGGAGGGATACGATTCGCCGTGACGAACGACGAGACGGAGCGGCCCGATAGCCGACGGAGTTGGCTCGTGGCAGTCGCCGGCGCGATCGGCATGGTGTTCACGTTCGGTACGCCGTTTTCCTACGGGATCCTGCGGCAGCCGTTCAGCGAGGCGTTCGCCGTTTCGCCGGTCGCGCTCTCGACGGTCTTCTCGATCATGCTGTTTACCTTCTTCATCGGCGCCGGCGTAGTCGGCGTCTTCGCCGCGCGACTGCCGGCCCGCCCGCTGTTGCTCGCCTGTACGGCCGTCACTGCTGCGATCGCGCCCGCGCTGTTCTTCACGGAGTCGTATCTCGGGTTGAGTCTCGTGTTCGCGCTGCTCGGCCTCGCGCTCGGGACAGTGTACGTCCTGCTCGCGTCGATCGTCCCGCGCTGGTTCGACGAGCGACGGGGCGCCGCGACGGGACTGATCTTCGTCGGCAATGGCCTGGGACTGTTTCTCCTGCCGCCGATCTGGCAGGCCGTCATCGCCCGATTCGGCGTCCGTCGTGGGTTCGCCGCCGTCATGGCGGCGACCGCGGTTGCGTTCCTCCTCGCCGGGATCGCGTGCCGACGCCCGCCGTGGACGGACGGCACGACGGACTCGAGCGGCGACGTCCTCGAGTGGATCGGCCGGCTGGCCGGAACGCGGACGTTCCAACTGCTGTTCGTCGGCATCGCGCTCGCGTTCTCGTGGTACCAGCTGCTCGCCGCGTTCGCGATCGACCTCTTTGCCGCCCGCGGGCTGACGGTCGCCGGAGCCTCGACGGCGTTCGGACTCGTCGGCGGCGTCAGCATCATCTCGCGGATCGGCGGCGGCTACATCGCCGACAGCGTCGGGGCCAGACGGGCGTTTCTTGCCTCGCTCGTGTCCGCGGCCGCCGGCGTCCTGTTGCTGTTCGCCCCGCAGTTCCCGGTGCTCGCCGTCGGCGTCTTCCTGCTCGGAATCGGGCTCGGCGGGACGGCGACGCTGTACATCCCGCTGCTGCTGGGGATCTACGGCGCCGACAGGGGGACTGCCATCGTCGGCACGTTCAACGTCGCCATCGGAACCAGCGCGCTGGCGATGCCGCCGCTCGGGACCGCGAGTGTCGCGTACACTGACGGCTACGCCCTCGCCGTCGCCCTCACGTTCGTTGTCACCGTCGCCTCCTTCTGGGCGATCTCGGTCGGCACGCGTCGTTCCTGATCCCCGTGCGGACGTCGGCCGGTCCCGTTCCGGCCGGAACTGGCCAGCCCCACCCTCAAGGCCGGCGGGACTGTCGCTTCCGTATGGGCTCGAGTAGTGACACCCCGATCGACGGCGCCACCGACTTCGAGGAACTGGCCGCGCGCCTGCGCACCCAGTCGGACAATGCGCCCGGCTCCGACACCGAGCGCGTGACGATCCGCTCGCTCGAGGGCGTCACCTCCGACGCAATGGCTGAGTTGCTCGAGGCGGAGGAAAGCGAGGGGACCGCGCCGGGCGACCTGGTCTTCGTCCTCTCGCGGGCCAACGCCGAACTACTCGTCGAGCGCGAGTTCGACATCGACGACGTCGACGAACTCGAGGACGCCCTGGGGCAGACGGTTCAGGTCGAAGACGAGATGCCCGACGACACGATCCTCCTGTTGGATCCGGACGCGGTCGACGCCGAGGAGATCCGCGACCCGGACGCCATCGCCTGCGGGATCGTCGGCACCGACGACTGACGCGGTTCGGAGGACGCGCTGCCGTCGCGATGTTGACGCTTCGCAACCCGTCTACTGCCGCCCGTGGTACTTTCTACGACTTCGCTGTGACCTCGGTATGCGCTACCTGGAGGTGACAGTGCCCGAGGGGAAGCGAGGGACCGTCCTCGAGATCCTCGAAGACGAGGGGATCGACTACGTCGTCAGCGACGAGACCAGCGGTCGGGGGTACGCCGCCGTCGTCCGGTTTCCGGTTCCGACGCGGGCCGTCGAACCGCTGCTCGACCGACTGCAGCGGGCAGGGATCGGCGACGAAGCCAGCGTCGTCGTGATCAACGCGGAGACGGTCCTCTCCGAGCAGTTCTCGACGCTCCGGGATCGGTACAGCCAGGGCGGCCAGTTGGGCGCGCGCACCTCGAGACAGGTGTTGCGCACGAAGGCCGACGAACTGACGCCCCCGTTTTCGATCTACACCGTCATGCTGCTGATCAGCGCCGTCGTCGCCACCGCCGGGCTGCTGGCCGACTCGCCGGCGGTCGTGATCGGCGCGATGGTCATCGCGCCCCTGCTCGGGCCGGCCCTCGCCGCCAACGTCGGCATCGTCACCGGCGACAGCCGCCTCAAGTCGACCGGCTTCAGGTACCAGATCGTCGGCGTGGCGATGGTCGTCGTCGCCTCGATCGCCCTCGCCACGCTCGCCCGGCTGGCCGGCCTCGAGCCGGCGGGGGTCGACATCGTCGTCGCTACCGAACTCGAGGAGCGGGTCGCGCCCAACCTGTTCTCGCTCGCGGTCGCCCTCGGTGCCGGCATCGCCGGTATCCTGAGTCTCACACGGGGGTTCTCGGAGGCGATCGTCGGCGTCATGATCGCCGCGGCGCTCATTCCGCCGTCGGCCGCGGTCGGGATCACGGTCGCCTGGGGGATGTACGGCGCGGCGATCGGCGCCGCCGTCCTCGTGATCGTCAACCTCCTGTCGATCAACCTCGCCGCGCTGGCCACCCTGTGGATCGCCGGCTACCGTCCGCAGGGCCTGTTCGAGGTCTCACCAACGCGGACGCCGACCTACACCTACGCGGCGATCTTCGGTGTCGGACTGCTGGTGCTCGCGGCGCCGCTGGCCGGCGTCACCCTGCTCGAGTTCCACACAACCGAACTCGAGTCGGCGGCCGAAGACGAGGTCGACGCGGTGCTCGCGCAACCGCGGTACGACGGCCTCGAGGCGGACGACGTCGCGGTCGAACTCGACGGCGACTACCCGATCCAGTCGGTCGAGCGGGTCGTCGTCACCGTCAGCACTCGGAATCCGGAACCGGAGTCGGAGCTGGCGGATCGGCTCTACGAGGAGATCCAAGCCCACAGCGACGACTCCCTGATCGTCGAGGTGCAGTACGTCGTCGCCGAGGAGCGCGGCGAGAACGACGAGGCCGACGCTCAGCGGGTGACGATCCGGACCGCCGACGGGACGTGACTCACTCGCGTCCGCTCAATCCCGCCCCCAGCGCAACGCCGAGCGCAACGCCGACCGGAATCCAGAGCCCGAGATCGTCGGTCGCGACGCCGATAGCGACACCGATCGACAGCCCGATCGCGATTCCAACTCCGAGTTCGTCGCCGTCGAACCCGTCGTCGCTTCCCCCGTCCGTCGACGCTACTGGCTCGTCCATACCGCACGATGGCGTCAGTGGATAATAGCTGTCGGTGTTCTATGACTTTCCAGAGATTCGGAACGAGAGGTAGGTAGCGAAGATTTATGTTGATAAGTATCTAACAACTTTCCATGGAACGTAACGCCGTCCAGAATCGATACGTCCAGCGGTCGACGTGGACGACGCTGAGTTGCGAGACGCTCTCGGCGCTGACGACCGTCCTCGCGCTCGCGTTCGCGGCGTCGCTGCTGACCGCGTCGATCGGCGTCCCCGAGGACGTCGTCACGGTCGCGATCGTAACCGTCGGGATCGTCGCTGTCGGACTTGCGCTTACGCGCCTGTTCGCCTCCCTCGAAGCGAACGGACTGCCCGTCCTCGAGTAACGCCGCTTCTCACCGACCCGGCGGCGATCCGGAACTGCGGCCGTCGCGTCCGTTAGACGGCCGGTTCGACGTTCTGATTCATCCGGAACAGGTTCTTCGGATCGTACGTTGTTTTGAGCGCGACGAGACGGTCGTAGTTGTCTCCGTAGCCGAGGTTCTCCTCGCCCTCGCGCTCGCTGATGAAGTTCACATAGACGCCGCCGGTCGCGTACGGCGCCATGGCGTCGAAGAACTCGCGGGACCAGGCGATACACGCATCGTCCATCGCGGGATCTTCCCAACGGGTGTGGACGTTCATCCCGTACTCCGCGTCGCGGTGCGGGAAGGCCGTCGCGTCCGCCGGTACGCGTCCCATCGCGCCGCCGATCTGTCCGAAGAAGATCTCGGACTGGACCGTCGGCAGGTTCCGCGCGTACTCGACGACGGTATCGATCGCCTCGTCCGGAATCGTACTGAAGTTGTGTGACTTCCAGTAGTTTCGGGCCCCTTCGGTGAGCAGCGGGTCGAACGCCTGTTGGAACTCGGCGTACCGGTGCGGGCCGACGACGTCGGCGACCGGGTCGCCGTACTCCCGGATCGGCGCCAGCACCGCTTCGCCCTCGGCGACATCACCGGTGTAGAACGGTACCACCACGATCACGTCCTCGCCGTGGATGTCCTCCGGCAGGAACGGGAGCGGCGGCGCCTTGCGGAGGACGACCCAGACGGTCGACTCGTCCGGCGCGTCCGCGTTGAAGTCACGCACGTGTCGGAGGACGTCCGGGGCGTCCGCGCCGCGGTAGACGACCATTCCGGTGAGCACCTCCGGACCGACTTCGTGGAGCTCGAACTCGAAGGAGGTGACGACGCCGAAGTTGCCGCCGCCGCCGCGAATCCCCCAGAAGAGATCCGAGTTCTCCGTTTCGCTGGCGTGACGGAGTTCCCCGTCCGCCGTGACGACGTCGACCGATCGCAGGTTATCCACGGTCATGCCGTACTTCCGAGTGAGCCAGCCGAACCCACCGCCGAGCGTCAGCCCGGCCACGCCGGTCGTCGAGTTGATTCCCAACGGGGTCGCGAGTCCGAACGCTTGCGCCTCGTGGTCGAAATCGGCGAGCGTCGCACCGGGCTCGACTCGAGCCGTTTGGTCCGCCGGATTGACACGAACCGCCCGCATCGCGGAGAGATCGAGCAGCAAGCCGTCGTCACAGACCGCGTTCCCGGCGATGTTGTGGCCGCCGCCGCGAATCGCAAGGAGCAGCTCCTGTTCGCGGGCGAAGTTCACCGATTCGATCACGTCCGACACACCCTTGGCGCGCACGATTGCCGCCGGTGACCGGTCGATCATCCCGTTCCAGATGGCTCTGGCGTCGTCGTAGTTCGGATCCTCCGGTCGGAGCAGGTCGCCGCGAAGCTCCTCGCCGAATCCGTCTATTGCACCGTCGTCTACGGGTGTGGTCGTTACTGCCATCGTTCCTCAGTGTCTATAGGTCACCAGTGGCGATATAGATATGCATAATTAATAACCAAGATATGGTCCCTGCGGGCACAGTCTCGAGAAGCGCGTCGGACGGACGCGGCTCCACGGTCTCGGACGTCACCCGACCGTCATATCCGGGCGATTGACCGTCGTGTAAACGGCCAAACTAGTTTATCGTCGCAGACGGCGTATCGTGCATTATGGGAACAGTACACAAAACACCCGGTGAGGAAGCGCTCGCAAACGTCCCGGGCAGTGCGGTTCGATCGTTCGACACCGAGTTCGCCGGCGACGTCGTCCTTCCGGCGGACCCGGAGTACGGACGGGAACGGCAGGTCTGGAACGGGATGATCGACCGGTACCCGGCGATCATCGCTCGCTGTTCCGGGGTCGCGGACGTCGTCGCGGCGGTGACGTTCGCCCGCGAGCAGGGGCTCCCGCTCGCGGTTCGGGGCGGCGGCCACAACGTCGCCGGAACGGCCGTCTGCGACGGCGGCCTCGTCGTCGACCTGACGCCGATGAATGCCGTCCGCGTCGATCCCGAGGAACGGACCGTCCGCGTCGAAGGCGGCGCGACGCTCGGCGACGTCGATCGCGAGACGCAACTGTTCGGTCTCGCGACGGCGCTGGGCGCCGTCTCGCAGACCGGGGTCGCCGGGCTGACGCTCAACGGCGGCTACGGCCATCTGAGCCGTCAGTATGGGTTGGCGCTTGACAACCTCCGTAGCGTCGACGTCGTTACCGCGGACGGTCAGGTACGGACCGCCAGCGCCGATCGGAACGCGGACCTCTTCTGGGGGCTCCGCGGCGGCGGTGGCGTTCTCGGCGTCGTCACGTCCTTCGAGTTCGAGCTCCACGAGGTCGGTCCCGAGGTATACGCCTTCTTCACCTGGTTCCACGCCGACGACGCGGCCGCCGTGATGGACCGCTACCTCGAGTGGACCGCCGACGCGCCCTGCGAGGCGGGCGTGCTCGCCTTCGCCGCGCACGTCCCGGAACTCGAGGAGTTCCCCGAAGAGACGTGGGGCGAGCCCGTCGTAGCCATGCTCGGCTCCTACCGCGGCGACCTCGAGGACGCCGCCGATGTCTTCGAGCCGCTGCGAACGAGCGCGACGCCTACCGCCGATTTCAGCGGCCCGATGGAATACGTCGCCCTGCAGTCGATGCTCGACGAGGACTACCCCGACGGTCTCCGGTACTACTGGAAATCTATCTATCTCACCGACGTCACTGACGAGGTCGTCGAGGTCATGCTCCGGTACAACGAGTCGACGCCGTCGGCGCTCTCGACGATCGACCTCTGGCACCTCGACGGCGCGGTCAGCGAGGTGTCGCCGGACGCGACCGCGTTCCGGCACCGCGACAAGCCGTACATGCTCACCATCGAAGCGAACTGGGAAGACCCGGCCGAAGACGACGCGAACGTCGACTGGGCGCGGGCCGCCTTCGCCGAGGTCGAGCGACTGCCGGTCGCGTCCGGCCGATACGGAAACTTCCCGGGGCTGAACGAGGACCCCGTCGAACGGCGCTTCGGGGGCAACTACGAGCGGCTAGTCGACCTCAAGACCGAGTACGATCCGACGAACCTGTTCGGAACGACCGGGACCGTCGCGCCGCGAACCGGGGCCGACTGACGACCCCATTTTCCGCGACAGTCCGCGACTGCATCGGTACCGCCATCGGCGTCAGCTCGCTTCGGACGCCGGCCGGTACCGCCGACTCACTGCCTTCCAGCGTCCGCTTCGGAACAGCCAGTAGTTGATCCCGCCGGGGACGGCGGTCTCGAGCAACAAGGCGAGGTAGAGCCCCGTGATATCGAGCGCGGTCACCAGCCCCAGCGCGGCCGCCGGCAGGGCGAAGGCGTAGCGGCCGACCAGCGAGGCGACGAACGGCCACCGCGTGTCGCCGGCGCCCAGCAGTGCGCCGGAGGCGGCGCCGTCGATTCCGTAGCCGATCGAACTGACGGCGCCGACCGCGACGAACGCGGCCGCGAGCGCGCGTCCGTCCGGTCCCACGAACAGGCTCGCGATCGGCTCCGCGAAGACGACGACCAGAACGGCGATCGCCGCGTAACAGAGCGCCGAGAGCCGGATGATCCCCATGCCGTAGGCGTCGGCCCCGCCCTCGTCGTTCGCGCCGAGTCGCTGCCCGACCAGCGAACTCGCGGCCAGCGAGAGCCCCCAGTTGACGCTGTTGATCAGCGCGCGCACCCGCCGGCCGACCTCGAGGGCGGTGACGACCACCGGTCCGAAGGAGCCGGCCACCCACAGCAGCGGGAAGACGACGATCCCCTGGGCGAGCCGACGGCCGATCTCCGGCGCGGAGATCTCGACGAGCTGGGCCAGCAGCGTCGGCTCGAGCCACGGCCCCGATCGCGCGAGCGGAACCGGGCTGGACTCCATCCCGAGGACGCCGTAGGACCGGCCGACCATCCCCCACGCGAGGACGACCGTTACGAACCCCGTCGAAAGTGTCGTACCGATCGCCGCCCCGGCGACGCCCAGACCGAACCCGAAGATGAGCAGGCCGCTGATGAGGATATTGAGCGCGGCGCCGCCCGCGCGGGCGACCATCTCCGTGAACGTGTCGCCGACGCCGGTGTAGGTGCGACTGGCGATCAGGTTGAGCAGTTCGAACAGGACCGCCGGCGCGACGAGGGTCAGGTAGGTCGCACCGTGGGCGATCGATTCCGGTTCGGCGTCGAACAGCCCGATCAGCGGGTCGGCGAAGAGCAGAAACGCGGCCGCGAGCGGGAGGGCGATCCCGACGGCCAACAGGACGCTCTGGGTGACCACCAGCGAGGCGCGGCCGGTTTCCTCGCCGCCGTAGTTCTGCGAGACGAGGCTGACGGTGCCGCCCGCGAGCCCGAGGCCGAGCATCGTGACGATCTCCCAGAAGGCCAGCGCGTACGCCAGCCCCGCGGTGCCGGCCGTGCCGACGGCGACGCCGACCATCGCGAGGTCGGCCGTCTGCTTGGACATGATCGCGAAGCCGGTGACGATCCGGGGCCACGCGAGGTCGACGGTCGGGCGGAACTGCTCGGCGTCGATGATCCCGCAGCGCTCGAGTGCGCTCGCGACGTACTCGAGCGCAGCAGTTTCCCGACCTGTCATCTACTGGGCGTTGCCGGAGGGGAACCTTCGGTCTGTCGGCTGCTGTTCGCTTCCCTTCTGACGATTCAATCGGTGTGCGGTGGCGCGCACTGAACGAGTCGTCTCGAGCAACTCGAGAAAACCGTAAAACCACGGGAAAGGACCGACAACTCACCGAAGCCGCGAGAGCACCGCCCGCAGGTGTGACGGCGAGACGAGCGATGTCGGGCGGTCCATGTGGACGCCGATCTCGCCCGAAAGGGCGCCCAGCCCGAGGTGTTGGACTGGCTCCGGCAGCGAGTAGGCCCGGCGGAGCCAGTAGCCGAGTTGCTGTTCCCGTTCCAAGTCCTCGCGCCAGACGCGCTCGTAGGCGGCCAGCGTCGTCGGCCGGTCGGGATCGATCTCGCGGACCGCGTGGTCGGCGCTGGTCATGCTGTAGAGGATGCCGCCGCCGGTGAACGGCTTGGTCTGGGCGGCCGCGTCGCCGATGAGGAACGCCCGGCGGGACGTGACGCGATCGGGCGGTCCGATCGGAATCGCGCCCGAACAGCGGTGGGAGACGTCGATCTCGTAGCCGTCGATCAATTCCTCGAAGTGCTTGGTCACCTGGACTCCCGGCGGCGCGGCCAGTCCGTACTCAACGCCGGCGTCGCCCCGCGGGATGCGCCACGCGAAGAACGTGGGCGCGGTGAGGTGGACGTCGACGAAGTCCTGGTGGTCCTCCTCGTCGGAGAACGCGAGCACGCCGTGGAGCAGTTCCTCGGGTTCGGGCAGCCCGAGTTCGTCCCGAACGCGGGAGCGCGGGCCGTCGCAACCGGCGATCATCTTCGCCTCGAACTCGAGGGTTCCGTCGGGACCGCTGGCGACGAGTTCGACGCGGTCGCGGTGCTCCGTGACGTCGGTCACGGTGTGTTCCTCGCGAACGTCTGCGCCCGCCTCGCGAGCGAGGTCGGCGAGGTGGCGGTCCAGTCCGACGCGGTCGATGACGTTCGAGGCGACCTCGCGCTTGTAGAAGGGGTAGGCGTCGCTTCGCGGCCCGCCAACGTGGAACCGCGCGCCGTAGATCTCGTTTTGGAACAGTTCCTCGCGGGCGCCCTCACCCGTGAACTCCCAGACGTCCGTGCTCACGTGGCCGGAACAGGCGAGCGGTTTCCCGATCCGGCCCTTCTCGAGAGCGAGCACGTCGTACCCTTCCTCGGCGGCCCGGCGGGCGAACCGCGCGCCCGGCGGACCGACGCCGACGACGACGAAATCGTACATGTCCGGCACGTTCACGGCGGACGGTAAATAGTTTCTCGAGATTCTCCCGACGGTCAGTGATCGACGGCGGTGGCCGTTCGCTACCGGGTCACTTTCAAATAGGAGCTCGGAATCGTGACTACTATGAGCGAATTGTTGACATCCGACGATACCGCGCTGATCGACCTGAGCATCGGCCTCGAGGACGGCCCGCCGAGCGAACCGATGCCGCCGTCGATCGACGCGTTCGACCACGAGGCCGGCGCCCAACGGCTCGCCGAGAACCTCCGGGAGCTGGGCCACGACGTCGACGCCACGGATTTCCCGGCCGGGATGGGGCTCGCGTGGGAGGACCTCGAGGTCATTCCCCACGCCGGCACCCACCTCGACGCGCCGTGGCACTACGGCCCGGAAGTCGACGGCGAACCGGCGAAGACGATCGAGGAGATCCCGCTGGAGTGGTGTCGAGGGAACGCGGTCGTCCTCGACTTCCGCGAGATGGACGCGGGCGAAGAGATCGGCGCCGCCGACCTCGAGGACGCCCTCGAGGAGTTAGACCACGACCTCTCGCCGGGGGAGATCGTCCTGATCCAGACCGGCGCCGACGAGCTGTGGGGCACGCCCGAGTACCTCACGCAGTTCCCCGGAATGAGCGCCGCGGGGACGAAATACCTCGTCGAGCAGGGGGTGAAGGTGATCGGAACCGACGCCTACGGCTTCGATAAGCCGTTCGCCAAGATGGGTCGGCGGTACATCGAGTCCGGCGACGAGGAAGAGCTGTGGCCGGCCCACTTCGCCGGCCGCGAGGTCGAGTACTGCCAGATCGAGAAGATGGCGAACCTCGACGCGCTCCCGTGCAAGACGGATATCCCGATCGTCGCGTTCCCGATCAAGATCGAGAACGGCAGCGCGGGCTGGGTGCGGCCCGTGGCCTTCGTCGGAGACGGTGCGGACGCCGGAAGCGATGATGCCAGCTCCGGAGGTGAGACGGCGTGAAACTCGCCACCTTCGAGGTCGAGACCCCCGTCGGCCCCGTCGAACGCATTGGGGCCGTCGCCGAAGCGACCGATGACGAGGACGCCCCTGCGGGAGCGGCGACGCTCGTCGACCTCACCGCCGCCTACGGCGCCGTCCTCGAGGCCGAGGGCGAACCCGCGCCCGCCGACCTTGCACGCGCCCACGTCCCGCCGGAGATGATCGCCTTTCTCGAGCGCGGCGATCGGGCGATCGAAGACGCCCGCGAAGCCCTCGAGTACGCGGCTGAGACCGACGCCGAGCGCGGCCCCGGCGGCGCGAAACTCCGGTACGAGCCGGACGAGTACGATCTGCTCGCGCCGCTTCCTCGTCCCAACTCGCTGCGCGATTTCATGGCCATCGAGGAGCACGTGCGGAACAGCATGGACGGCGAGATCCCCGACGTCTGGTACGACCTGCCGGTCTACTACAAGGGCAACGCCGACAGCGTCGTCGCGCCCGGCGAGACGATCCGGTGGCCCGACTACTCGTCGATCATGGACTACGAACTCGAAATTGCGGCCGTGATCGGAACGCGGGGCCGGGACATCGACGCCGAAAACGCGGCGGAACACATCGCCGGCTACACCGTCTTCAACGACTTCAGCGCCCGCGACATCCAGGGCGAGGAGATGGAGGGGCAACTGGGTCCGGCGAAGGGGAAGGACTTCGCGAACGGTCTCGGCCCCTACGTCGTGCCCGCGGACGATATCGACGTTCTCGAGGCGACGATGACCGCCCGCGTCGACGGCGAGGTCTGGTCGGAGGGGACGGTCGACGAGATGTACCACTCCTTCGCCGACATCATCGAACACGTCTCGCGGTCCGAGACGCTGCATCCGGGCGACGTCATCGGAAGCGGCACCGTCGGCGAGGGCTGTGGACTCGAGTTGGGGACGTTCCTCGAGGACGGGGATACGGTCGAACTCGAGATCGAGGGAATCGGCACACTCGAGCACACGGTCCTCGAGTGACAGCGTGTCGGTCGAGCGAGAACAGGGAAGCGCGTCGACCCTGTTCAATCTGAGTCGGCGTCCGCGCTCGCCCTGCTCGAGGTAAGGAGGAAGCCGATAACGCCGAGGTAGCCGACGAGGAACTCGATGCCGGCCCCGCCCGCCGCGTACCGCTGGCCGAACGCCGAGGTGCCGAGAGTGACGCCGAACAGCCCGATCGCGTAGCCGAGTCGGTCCGCCGACCGATCGAAGGTGGGAAACTCGCTCCAGAGCAGTCGACGGTAGCGCACTTCGAAGTACCCCCAGCCGGCGTAGATCGCAACCACGGCGGTGATTAGGAACCAGTTCGAGCCGAACGCGACGCGTAGCGCCCCGCCGGCGGCCGCGCCGATGGCGATCCCCGCGAGGACGGCTCTATCCATAGCTCAGAAAACAATTCCTGCTGACAATATTCTTGTGAAACGCCGTGCGCACTCGCGGCGTCGGCTCGAATCGGGACCGATCGCGAATTCGCTCGAGCGCTACGTTCCGTCCTCGAGTATTTCCCAGAAGCGATCGACGTCGCCCTCGAACCGACCGAGCAGTTCGCGGATATCCGCCCGGTGGTCGTCGGTAATCTTCACGTGGACCATCCCCTCGTCGGGCTGGCCGTAGACGACGCTCGCGCCTTCGGGGGCGGCGACGATCGCCGGCAGAGCGACCAGGTCCTCCTCGCCCTCGACGAGGATGGTCGTCGGATCGTCGCGGGCCAACCCCTCGAGGAGGGCCTCGACGACCGCCTGCGAGATCTCCGCGGGCGGGTTGACGACCTCGACGGTCGTCCCCTCGGTGACGGTCTCGCGGATCTCCTCGTCGACGGCCGACCGCTTGGTCCGCTCGTCGACGAGCGCGACGTCCGGCGGGCGACCCGCTCGCAGGAAGTGGTAGGTGACGACGTCGCCGACGGCGATCAGCGGCCCGTCGACGTCCTCGAGGAGTCGGTCGGCGTCGGTCTCGATTGGACCCATCGGCTCCTTGAGTTCGTGGCGGAGTTCGTCGGGCAGGACCAGTAGCTGATCGTCGATGTCGGGAGTCGACGCCGCGTCTGCTTCGTCCGTAGTCTCGTTCGTGTCCGCGTCCGTCTCGGCGGGAGAATCGTCGCGGGTCACAGCGCCGTCAGCGGACCTTCAGCGCGTACGCGCCGGGTTCGGTGACCTGCATCTCGGTGGCGATCTGGCTCTCCTCGGGGTGGGCGATGACGACGTAGCCCGCCCAGTCCTCGGTCAGCGACGAGGAGTTACAGCTCTCGCAGGTGTCGTTGTTGGGTTCGTTGACCCGGTGACACTCGCGACAGACGAGACGATCCGATGCCATGGTTACTCACCCTCGGCTGTCGTGGCTTCGCGTTTCTCGTGTTCCTCCTCGAGCCAGCCGTGTTTGCCCAGGCCGGGCTGTTTGGCCGTGAGGCCGATCTTCGAGTCCCGCGGGTTGCGCTCGTCGATGCTTTTGGTGACGATCCGAGCGCGGACGGCGTCCTCGACGCCGAGCGCGCGGTCGGACTCGTTCGAGGAGAGCCGCTGGTTCTCGCCGTCGAAGGCGAGGTACTCGTCGCTGATCTGCGAGACGTGCAGTAGGCCGTCGACCGGGCCGATGCCGACGAAGGCGCCGAACTCGACGACTTCGACGACGGTGCCGTCGACGACTTCCTGCATCTGCGGATCGAAGGTGACCGCGTCGAACTCGGCCTCGTAGTAGACGCCCGGTCGGTTCGGGAGGACCGTCCCCTCGCCGATGTCGTGAACCTCGGTAACCGAGACGACGCTACCGACCTCCTCGTCCATGCGCCCCTCGAGTTTGTCCTGCAGCAGTCGCTTCACGAGGTCCGGCGAGACGTCGCCGAGCTCCTCCGGCGGTACTTCTACCGTGTCTTTCAGTTTGACCCGTTTGTACATTCTATGGTTGAGTGATCGCTAACTTGTTTCTCCCGCGTAATGCAATTACCGGTACACTCGCCTCGAGCACCCGGTCGCGCAGCGGGCGATCGTTCGTGACGACGTAGTCGACGACGTCCTCGCGGGCGAGTTCGACCAGCGCGTCGTCGGCGTACGACGCCTCCGTGTCGACGACGAGACAGCGCTCGGTCGCCAGATCGTGGCCAACGTTCGCGGCCGTTCCCTCCTCGCCGCCCTTCTCCGAGAGGCGACGGAGTTCCTCGAGGACGGCTTGGGGAGCCGTCGCCTCGTAGTCGTTGAGCAACCGCTCGAGTTCGTCGAACAGCCGAACGTCGAGTTCGACGGGCATCATGAGCGCGCTCGTGTCGAGGGCGACCTGCGTCGGCGTAGCCATTCGTTGTCGGATGTCTCGTCGTCGGTCGTGTTATTCTGTGAGCGTTCCGAGCCCGATCAGCCGCCAGCGCGCGCCGATGCGGCGGTTGATCGCGATCTTCGCGCCCGGTTCGGCGGCGACGGGCCGCTTGAGGTTGACCTCGCACTCGCCCTCGCGGGCGCTGGTGACGGCGCCGACGGTCGTCGCCGTGCCGACGGTCATCATCAGCGGTTCGCCCGTGCTGATCTCGTCGACCGTCTCGCCGCTCTCGGCGCCGACGACGCGCTCGAGCAGGTCGACCTCCATCGTGAAGGACTGCCAGGTCGGCGGGAGCGATCCCGGCGGCCCGGCGAGTCGGCCGGCCAGCGCGTCGCCTTTCGTCAGCGAGGGGTCGAGACCGGTTCCGACGCCAAGCAGGCCGCCCGGCGTGACGGTGTCGACGGTCTCTCCGCCGGCTTGCAGCGACCGAACCGTCGTCTCGATCGGGACGTACTCGGTCTGGCCGCCTTCCTCGACCTCGCGACCGGGGCGGATTTCGATCTCGTCGTCGACCTCGAGTTGACCCTGTACGAGGCTGCCTCCGAGGACGCCGCCGGCGAGATCCTTCGCGCTCGTTCCCGGCTTGTTAATGTCGAAACTGCGGGCGACGTGCATCCGCGGATTGGCGTCGGGATCCCGGTCGGGCGTGGGGATCTCCTCCTCGATGGCCTGAATCAGCAGGTCAAGGTTGACCTCCTGGCCGGCCGACACCGGAACGACGGGCGCGCCTTCGGCGACGGTGCCCTCGACGAACTCTTGGATCTCCTCGTAGTTCTGACGAGCCTGATCGCTGCTGACGAGGTCGACCTTGTTCTGAGCGATGACGATGTTGTCGATGCCAATGATGTCGAGCGCCATCAGATGCTCTTCGGTCTGGGGCTGCGGGACGGGTTCGTTGGCGCTGACCACCAACACGGCGCCGTCCATCAGCGAG
The DNA here is from genome assembly GCF_003977755.1 of Haloterrigena salifodinae. Classification (NCBI taxonomy): domain Archaea; kingdom Methanobacteriati; phylum Methanobacteriota; class Halobacteria; order Halobacteriales; family Natrialbaceae; genus Haloterrigena; species Haloterrigena salifodinae. The sequence continues at coordinate 1,613,043 of NZ_RQWN01000001.1, read as the reverse complement.
GCGCCCGATAGCATCGTCGCCATGAGGGTCTCGTGACCCGGGGCGTCGACGAACGACACGGTCCGGAGCGGCTCGCTCGGCGAGCCGTCCGCACACTCCTCCTCGACGGTGTAACATTCGGGTTCCTCGAGTCCGTCACAGTAGCGGAACGTCGCGTCCGCGTACCCCAGCCGGATAGAGATACCGCGTTTCATCTCCTCGCTGTGCTGGTCCGTCCACGACCCACTGAGTGCTTGCACCAGTGTCGTCTTGCCGTGGTCGACGTGACCGACGAGCCCGATGTTCACCTCCGGTTGTCCATTTCCTTCCATAAGACGATGAGTAATCTTGGCTGTAGCTTCCCCCGTGCGCTTGATAAAGGTTGCGAGCTATCCGCGCCGAGAGCCGGCCGACGGCGCGTCGTGTCGGCCATTCGTACACCAATATCCGAACGTTCGGATACGCGTCGTGACTGACGGCCCCGAGGAGCGACGAACGGCCCGCACGAGTCCCGGGCAGCGGCCCGGTTTCGAAGTACTCGCGCGGCGTCGCTACCGGCGGGTCTCGGCGCCGTCAGCGAGCGTCCTCGAGATCGACGACCGCCGATAGATCGGCCGACAGCCAGTGGGTGAGCCGCTCCTCCTCGGAACACTCCCGGGGCGTGATCGTGCACCGATCGGGTCGGTTTCGGTAGCGAACGACGAGACACTCGAGCTGTTTCCGGCGAGCCGACTCGCCCTCGGCCGCGGCCCGGGCGCTGGCCAGTCGCTGTTTGATCGTGCGATCGTCGTAGCCGTTTGCGGATTCGCTCATGACTTGTTGGCCTCGCGGATGGTCCGTACATAGCGAACCTTCGGAAACGCACATAGCTGCTGCTAATTGGGGTATTGAGACCTCGGTATCCGCTCGAGGTGATCCATACGACCGGCTTCGACAGACCGAACGCCAGCGCCGTCGATCCGAATCGCTTCGGCGTCGCCGCTCTCTCGTTCGCGGTTCGGCTGGTCGACTTCGGGGACGCCGAGGGAGGCGAGACGACCGGCTCGAGGTCGATTCAGCCGGACGAAAACGACAGGGTGGGGGTGGGGGGTGGGGA
>NZ_RQWN01000001.1:1455854-1611875 GCF_003977755.1 Haloterrigena salifodinae | reverse complement strand
GCGCGCAACGGGTGCTCCGTGGGCTCGCCAGTCGCGCTCTCAGCGGGCCAGCTGGACTGGTCGGCGCTCGAGTAACGCTTCGGCGATGGCCTGCTTCCGGTGGCTGGTCAGTACGTGGGTGTAGACGTCGGTTTCGGACTCCCCCACGAACGCACAGAGTGGGCAGGTTTCGATCTGGTCGGGCATCACGCAAACCAACGTCGAATGAACATAAGGCGGTTTCTAGGAGCGATATAGGACGGTTCCGGGATGACTATAGCACTACTGTGTCGGGCCGACGAACGGACGGCTAGTCGAGCGCTCACTTCGCCGATAAACTGGCCGAAGAGCGCGTTCACGGACGAACCGTTCGTCAAGTGGGTGCCTCGACGTGATTCGCCGTTGCCGGTATTGCAACTGTCCGTTCGAATCGTTCAGTCGTTTCGTTGGTACTTGTTGCGAAGCAGGATCGCAGTGCCGTTCATCATCAGCAAGACGATGAGCAGGACGAGGACCCCGGCCGCCAAGACGCCGTGATAGAAGTCCGGCTGGGCCAACCCCGCCCACGAGTAGAGTTGTCGCGGCATCGCGCTGAACAGCCCGTAGAACGAATCCGGTGAGATTCGAACGACTGCCGCGACGCCGACCATCAGTAGCGGCGCCGTCTCGCCGATCGCGCGGCCGAGCGCGAGGATCGTCCCGGTCAGAATACCGGGCATCGCCCGTGGCAGGACGACGCTGCGGGTCGTCTGCCACTTCGTCGCACCCATGCCGTATGCCGCCTGTCGCTGGGAGTCGGGGACGGACCGAATCGCCTCCTGGGAGGAGACGATGACGATTGGCAGAATGAGCAGCGCGACCGTCAGCCCGCCGACGATGACGATCCCAGGTCGTAACCCGCCCGACTTGACGAATAGGGTCAGGCCGAGCAATCCGTAGACCACCGACGGCACGCCGGCGAGATTCGCGATATTGATTTCGATGAGTTCGACGAACGATCCGAACACTCCCTCGTTCGGCGCGTACTCCTCGAGGTAGATCGCGGCGCCGATGCCCACGGGGAACGCTGCGATGGCGACGACGATGATCATCATCACCGATCCGACGAGCGCGGGATAGATCCCCGCTTCCCGCGGTGTCCGGTTGTGGGCAGTGGTCAAGAACTCCCAATTGAGCCAGATGTCTGGCCCGGCAAATCCGGCCATGTCGACGACGCCAGCGCAGATGACCGCGCCCGCTGCAAGTACGACCGGCAGCGCGAGCCCGGAGACGCCCTCACCGCGTCTGAACACACCTTCGACGTACAATCCGACGGGGACGCCGACGACCGTAGTCAGCAGGAGCCATGTCGTCCACGAGACGCCGACGAGCGGCCCGGAGATGACGCCGAGCGCGGCCGCGGCGACCGTCAAGCCACCGGCAATCAGGCCCGCGCGCTCGCTCTCGCGGGCGTGACGGACATACCAGCCGGTCACCAGCGCGACCGGAACCACGAACGTTCCTAGCAGCGATAATGGCGCCGCCGGGAGAACCGGAAGCGACAGGAGCAGTGACCGGACGCTCGGAACAAGTCCGGGGAGTCCGACGATCGTGAACACGATGACGAACGCGCTAATCGCGGCCCGCTCGAACGCGCCGGCTGCTCGAACCCGATCGTAGAGTTCGAGCACGCCGTACGCAACGAGCGCCGCGACCGTGAGGGCGAACCATTCGTGTGGGCTGACGATGTGTCTGAAAACGATGCCGACGCCGCCGGCGAGCAGCGTCGCGGCGATCGGTAGTCCGACCGCCGTGTACGCGACTTCGCCCGCTCGCGGATCGAAGCGGTAGTAGTAGACCGAGAGGGCGATCCCCGGGACTGCGACGGTCGTCGCGACCGTCGCCCACCAGCTCGGATCGGCCGACGCCGGTTCGATTGCGTCGACTGCGACGTAGACGAGGAACACGAACACGAGGAAGAGCGCGAGCAATGTGGCGCCGAGGCAGCTGGCTTTGAATAGCTGTCCACGGAGCTGACTCACCTGTCCGTCCGCACCGAACCAGGCGCCCGTCGACTCGTCGGTCGTCGCCATCAGCGGTTCACCTCCGTCGCGGTCGTGCCGTTTGCGGGGGTCGCTCGGTTCATTGGTATTCCTCCCGGTAGCGTGCGGCGATGTGGTTGCTGAGTAGATTCATGGTGAACGTGATCGCGAACAGCGTCAGCCCGATCGCGAACATGGAGTAGTAGCCGGGGGTTCCACCGGACAGGTCCGTCGTGACCGCCTGCACCATGGCGGCGGTCATCGTCTGGCCGGAGTTGAAGAGATTTGCAAACGGGTTCGACGGATCGAACATGCGCGCCATACTCCCGCCGGCGACGACGACGATCATCGTCTCACCGATCGCCCGCGAGAGCGCGAGGATGTACGACGAGAAGATCCCCGAGATCGACGCGGGGACGACGATCTTCGTCGTGACTTCGAACTTCGTGGCGCCGAGGCCGTACCCCGCCTGACGGAGCGAGTCCGGCACCGCGCTCATGGCGTCCTCGCTGATCGAGGAGACCATTGGGATGATCATGATCCCGACCATGATCGACGCGGAGAGCAGGTTAAACAGGCTCACCTCGAGTCCCAACTGCTGGAGCCACGGCGTCAGGTAGACGAGCGCGAAGAATCCGTAGACGACGGTTGGAATCCCCGCGAGGATTTCGAGCGCCGGTTTCAGCACTGACCGCATTCGATCGCTGGCATACTCGCTCAGATAGACCGCGGCGGCGGTGCCGATCGGTATTGCGACGAGCGCCGAGACGATCGTCACGGTAAGCGTGGCGCTCACCAGCGGCAGGACCCCGAGAACCGGGTCTTCGCTCCGAAGGACCCACCTCGTTCCGGTGAAGAACGAGTACGGGTCGATCATTTGGAAGAATTCGATGGTGTCGATCGCCAGCGTGACGATGATGCTGATCGTAACGAAAACTGTCAGTGTCGCACACCCAAATAACAGTCCGTGGTACAACCGTTCCTTTGCGTTCCGTGCGTTCGCCGATTGCGTAAGATCGGCTTCTATCGATGTCTCACTCATTTTCTATTCGGTCTCCTCCGAAAAATCGAATCGGTTGCCCGCGTTACTCGCTCGTCGCGTCTTCGAGTTTGCTCATGTTCTCGTCGACCATATCCTGGTTCGATGGGACGTAGCCGACCTCGTCGGCGATCCAGTCAGCGCTCGAGTTCTCGAGGTAGAACTCGACGAAGTTGTAGACCGGATCGCGACTGAGAGATTCCTCGGCGGGGTAGATGAACAGCGGTCGGGCCAGCGGATATGAACCCTCCTTGGCCGCCGACAGACTCGGAGCGGTAGGCTCGTCATCTTCACTCTCTGCGATCTTGAGGGCCTTGACGCGGTCCTCGTTTTCGGAATAGTAGGCGTAGCCGAAGTATCCCATCGCGTACTGGCTGTCCTCGAGGCCCTGAATGATGGTGTTGTCATCCTCGGTTCCCTCGTACTCGGTCCGGTGGCTGCCACCGTTGACGTTCGCGGTGAACCAATCATAGGTCCCTGAGGTCGTGGCGGGACCGTAGAGCTTGATTTCTTCGTCGGGCCAGTCGGACTCGACGTCGGACCACGTGGTGACACTGTCGTCGCTCCAGATCTGTGCCAGCTGGTCGAAGGTCATACTATCGACCCAGTCGTTGTCGTTGCTGACAGCCACTGTGAGCGCGTCGCCACCGATCTCCATCTCGATCGGCGTGACGTTGTTCCCGGCACAGCGGTCCTCCTCCTCTGACTTGATCTGGCGCGATGCGCCGTTGATGTCGGCGTCTCCGGGACAGAAGTGGTTCTCGAAGCCGCCACCGGTACCGGTCGGGTCGACCGTGACGTTGACGTCCGAGTTCTCGTCCATGAACCGCTGTGCCATCTCGTCAGAGATCGGGAAGACGGTACTCGAGCCCTTGACGATAACTTCGCCACCGCTCTCCTCATCGGTCGTTTCACTGCAACCTGCAATAGCAGCCGTACCCATAGCACCGGTCGCGGCGATGAACTTCCGCCGCGATACTGCGTCGTGTCCGAACTGGTTGTCTGCCATCACCAGAAGCCAGCCACAGTTCATAAAAAAGCGATGCTATGACTAATATATATTCGTACGTAGTTATATATCTCAATATTGGCTAATCGGTACGCCAGTTGAATTCGGCATATATGGGCACCCCCAGGGGCTGAAAACGCCCATCTCCTCGTTTCCCTTCACGACCAACGTTCCGTCTAACTGCGCAACAATTCTCCAACTACGGTCGAAATGACGATTCTATATACCCGAGTCGGACCAGCGATTCGGAACCGGAGTCGGATCGCACGGTACGATCCGATCCGGCTACACGTCCTCGAGTTCGTCGAACAGCGACGTTACCCGTCGTTCGACCTCGTCGCGGATCTCGCGAACCCGGTCAGGGTTCTTCCCACCGGGATCCTCGAGCGCCCAGTCGCGGACGTCGACGTCCGCGCCGACCGTCCCGACGTCCAGGGTCGAACAGCCCATCGTCGCGACGTAGTCGCAGGATCGTAGTTCGGCTTCCGTGATCTCCCGCGGCGTGCGATCGGAGAGGTCGAAGCCGGCGTCGGCCATCGCCTCGAGGACGCCGTCGTGGACCGCATCGGCGGGATCGGTCCCGCCGGTCAGGATCTCGACGCGGTCCTTGAGGCCGCGGGCCTCGCGTTCGCGCTCGGCGAAGGCGGTGGCCATCTGGGAGCGCCCGGCGTTGCGGACGCACAGCAGGGCGATACGGGTCGTGTCGGTGGAATCGGTAGTGGATGACATCGATGTTGGGAGCGGTTAGTCGTCAGTGGGGGTCTCTCGAGTCGGTGCGGTCGGTTCGCCGGCGTCGTGGCCGCCCCAGTCCAGGTTCCGCTGGAAGTACAGCGCGACGTGGACCAGCGCGAGCAACACGGGGACCTCGATGAGCGGGCCGACGACGGTCGCGAAGGCGACGCTGGAACTGACGCCGAAGACGGCGACCGCGACGGCGATCGCGAGTTCGAAGTTGTTCGAGGCCGCGGTGAAGCCGATCGCGGTCGTCGTCGAGTAGTCTGCGCCGACGCCCCGGCCCATGCCGAAGCTCACGAGGAACATGACGACGAAGTAGATCGTCAGCGGGACGGCGATCAACAGCACGTCCGCGGGCGCGGCGACGATGTTCTCGCCCTGTGTGGCGAACATCACGACGATGGTAAACAGTAGGGCGACCAGCGTAAGCGGATCGATCGTCGGGACGAACTCCTCGTCGTACCACTCCTCGCCCTTCGCTCGCGTGCCGACGTATCGGGTGAGGATTCCTCCTGCGAAGGGGATGCCGAGGAAGACGACGATCGCCCAGAACACCTGCTTGGGCGTCACGTTGAACGTCGTGATTTCGGCGGCGAGCGACTCCATGCCGAGCACCGGCGGCAGGAACAGGGCGAAGAACCAGACGTAGACGCCGTAGGTGACGATCTGGAAGAGGCTGTTGAAGGCGACCAGCCCGGTCACGTACTCGGTCGATCCCTCCGCCAGTTCGTTCCAGACGAGCACCATCGCGATACACCGGGCCATCCCGATGAACACGAGTCCCAGGAAGTACTCGGGTCGTGCGGGCAAGCCGGGGACGAGTCCGCTGAAGAAGAAGACCGCGAGCCCGAACATCAGCGTCGGGCCGATCAGCCAGTTCTGGACGAGGCTCAACCCGAGCACGCGCCAGTTGCGAAACACCGTCGGCAGCCGTCCGTAGTCGGCCTTCGCCAGCGGCGGGTACATCATGGCGACGAGTCCGACCTCCACGAGGTGGAGGTCCTGAATCGGCTCGGTCACCGACGGCGCCACGTAGCCGAGGCCGACGCCGACAGCCATCGCGGCGAAGATCCAGACGGTCAGATACTTGTCGAGGAAGTCCATCGACCGCGGATCGCCGCAGGCCTCGCAGTCGCAGTTCGGTCCGTGTTCGTGCGTCGCGTTACTCATCGGTTACCCCGTCGTCCACGCGCTCGCCAGTCACGTCTCCCACGCTCCCCTCGAGGACCGTCACGAGCGCGACGGCGCGGTTGGTCGCGCGGTACTTCTTCCAGCGGCCGTCCTTCCGGGCGTCGACCAGCCCCGCGTCGACGAGGTTCGAGAGGGCGTGGCTGAGCCCGCTCTCGCTGACGTCGACGACCGCGTTGAGCTCGCAGACGCATAGCTCCTCGCCGGCCGCCACGAGGACGCGAACGAGCGTGTAGCGCGTCTCGTTGGCCAGCGCCGAGAGTACGTCCAGTTCAGTTTCGACTCGAGCCGTCCCGATCGTCTCCTCGAGCGCGTCGAGCTCCTCGAGGCGACACTCGAGGTCCTCGCTTCGGCACTCGCCGAGCTCGTCCTCAAGGTATCGCTGTAGTCGGTCCGTCGCTTGTGCCATCGAGACCGAGTTGAGCAGCTATTCAATTAACTATTCCGGTTGTTACGCACCTCGGCTGAACCGTAGGGATGATATCCCAGATATTAGTCGTCACGAGAAGCCTTTTACTTGAGCATTTTCTAAACCATTCCATGGGAACAGACCAAGCCGACGAACCGCGTCCTGTTCGAACGACTCCCGCTCGAGCGAGCGAGAGCGGTCGACAGCAACGCGACGGAACGGCGTTTACCGGCGCGTTCGGAACGAAAACGGGGAGTTCGGACCTCCTCTTCGTCGAGGGACAGCTCCCGGAATCCGACGGCCGGCTCCGGGTCGACGAGCCGCCGTCCCGACAGCTCGAGCGGTGTCTAGCGAACCTCGAGTCGGAACTGGAGCGGCGCGGCCGCACGGCGGACGACGTGCTCAAGCTGACGCTTTACCTGGCGGAGATGGACGCCTACGAGGACGTCGACGAGACGTACCAATCGTACTTCGACGAGACCCACCCGGCGCGGACGACCGTCGGCGTCTGCGACCTCCTCGGCGGCGCGGCCGTGACCGTCGATGCCGTGGTCGCGATCGAGTAACCGACGTTCGAGGCGCGGCTCAGTAGATCAGTTCGTCGTCGTTTTCGACCATGTACAGCGTCCGCGCGGCGATGTTGACCGCGTGGTCGCCGACCCGTTCTAGGTCCCGGATCGTCAGCAACATTCGCGAGACCTCGTCGGAGAGCGCGTCGGGCGTGAGCCCGATCTCCGCCTCGAGTTCGGTCTCGAGGAGGTCCCGGACGACGAACTCGCTGGCGCTCTCACAGCGGCGGTCGATTTCGTCGTCCTCGGCCGCGACGTCGCGGGCGCCGGCCGCGTCGTCGGCGGCGTAGGCCGCCATCGCCGCCTCGACCATCTCGACGACCCGCTCGCCGATGTAGCCGATGTCGACGTCGGCGTAGCGCCGCCGTTCGGCCCGCCGGGCGTACTCGGCGAGGTTGACGGCGAGGTCGGCGATCCGTTCGAGGTCGGTGATGATCTTGAACGAGGCGGCGACGACGCGCAGGTCGGTGGCGACCGGCTGCTGGAGCGCGACCAATTCGATACACGCCTGCTCGAGCTCGAGGTAGCGGTCGTTGATCGCGTGATCGCCCGTGATCACGGCGGTCGCGAGGTTGTCGTCTTGGGTCTCGAGGGCCGCCAGCGCGCGCTCGAGGCGCTCGCAGACGCGGTCGCTCATCTCGAGGACGTCCTCGCGCAGCCGCTGGAGTTGCCGCTGGTACTCGTCCCGGGGCATCGCCAGTCAGCCGAACTTACCGGTGATATAGTCCTCGACGCGGTCGTGCTCGGGATTTTCGAAGATCTTCTCGGTGTCGTCGAACTCGACGAGTTCGCCGCCGGTGAGGAAGACCGCCGTCTTATCGGAGATGCGGGCGGCCTGTTGCATGTTGTGGGTGACGACGACGACGGTGTACTCCTCAGATAACTCCTCGATCAGCTCCTCAATCTTCGCCGTGGCGATCGGATCCAGCGCCGACGCCGGCTCGTCCATCAGGAGGACCTCCGGGTCGGGGGCGATCGCGCGGGCGATACAGAGGCGCTGTTGTTGACCGCCCGAGAGATCTAGTCCGCTCGAGTCGAGTTGATCCTCGACTTCCTCGAGTAAGGCCGCTCGCTCGAGAGCCTGTTCGACCTTCGCGTCGACGTTTTCGTCTTTCCCCTGGACCTTCAGCCCGAAGGCGACGTTGTCCCGAATGCTCTTCGGGAACGGGTTGGGCTTCTGGAAGACCATCCCGATCTTCCGGCGTAAGGCGACGGGGTCGACGTCGTCGTCGTAGACGTTCTTCCCGTTGAAGTCCAGAGCCCCGTTGACGCGGGCGATGTCGATGAGGTCGTTCATGCGGTTAATCGAGCGCAGGAACGTCGACTTCCCACAGCCCGACGGCCCGATGAGCGCGGTTACCTCCCCCTCGGGGATCTCCATGTCGATGCTCTGGAGCGCCTGATCGTCCCCGTAGTAGACGTCGAGATCCTGTGCCTCGAGCGCGATTGATTCCGGATCGGTTCCGGCTCGCGTCTCGGTCGTCGACTCCGGTTCCGCGACCGTCTCGTCGGGAGCGTGCAGTGACCCGGTCGGTGCGTCCAATCCCATTTGGGTCCGCTACCGCTGGGGTAACTAAATACTCCGCTATGTTTTCTATATATGGATATATTTGTGTACTGTTGTGGGGGTATGGGTATGTTTTGGTGTAGACAGATCATACGAGAATATAGCGACATTGGGGCCAAATACGCGACTATAGGATTTCTCAATAGACTCGGGTAGATTTATGTTGTATCCATAGAAAGCGCCACGTATGGAGACCCGAAAGGTCCAGGTGACCGGCGGATCGACGTACACGGTGTCGCTTCCGAAGACGTGGGCTACCGAGAACGATATCAGTAGCGGCGCGACGGTCGAGATCTACTCGGAGGACGATACGCTGCTCGTCACTCCCCAGCGCGAGGCCGACCACCAGGAGGGGACGCTCGACGTCTCCACCCTCGAGGACGAACAGCTCGTCCGGGCCGTCCTGACGATGTACGTCAGCGGCTTCGACGTCATCCGCCTCGAATCGGGCCGCATCACGACCGACCAGCGACGGGCGATCCGCAGCGCCGTGCAGGGACTGGTCGGCGTCGAGGTCGTCGAGGAGGGAACGGAGAGCGTCGTCATTCAGGACCTGCTCGACTCCTCGGAGCTGTCGATCGTCAACGCGGTGACGCGCATGCGCCTGATCGCGACCTCGATGCTCGAGGACGCCGTCACGGCGCTGGTCGAGAACGACGACGACATCGCCCAGGACGTCATCGAGCGCGACGACGACGTCGACCGCCTCTTCCTCGTCGTCTCGCGGATCTTCCGCGCGACGCTGCGTTCCCCGCGGGCCGCGGAGGGACTCGGCGTCTCCCGCGAGGACTGCTTCGACTTCCACTCGAGCGCTCGCCAGCTCGAGCGGGTCGCCGACCACGCCGTCAAGATCAGCCAGATCGCGAAGAAGCTCGACGAGATCCCCGAGCGCGTCGCCGAGGCGCTGCTGGAGGTTCACGCCGACGTCGAGACGATCCTCGAGAAATCGATGGACGCGCTGTTCGCCGAGGACACCGACGAAGCGACCGACCTCGGCCACGACGCCCTCGCGTCGGTCCGCGACATCGACGAACACACCCGCCGCATCGACGACATGCTCCGTGAACTCGAGCCGGTGCAGGCCCAGTCGCTGGGGCTGATCGTCGACTCGCTGTCCCGGAGCGCCGACTACGGCGGCAACATCGCTGAGACGGCCCTCCAGAAGGCCGCGCCGCGGCCGTAGCGCCCGCCGACTCCCCCGCGAGTTCCGTTTTGCTCCCCGCTTTCCGTGACGGGTCCGTCTCCGTCGCATCCGCCGGCAGCGCGTGGGGCACTCAGAGCGCGAGCAAACTCGACGGGACGAAGACGCTTACGACGACGGCCGTCGTCGGCGCGACCACCACCTGCGTCCCGAAGCTCTCGAGTTGCGGAGGCGGGTGGACTAGCAGCGCCGCGAACGCGCCCGCAGCGGTGAGCGCGTTCCCGAGCAGCGCGCTGCCGATCCCGACGACCGCGGTCTCGAGTGCCGCGAGCGTACCGACCGGGTGGCTGTCCCGCGCCCCGACGCGCTTTTCTCGAGCGAGTCCCTTTCCACGCGTACCCGTGTCCGCGTCCGTCTCGGAGTTCGCGTTCGAACTCGAACTGTGCGCCCGTCTCGAGGGGCGCCGCGAGGGAATCGTCGCCCGCCAGCTCGGCGCGAGCGTCGCCGATCCCGGCGGACGGATCCTCGACGTCGTCCGCGTCGAGCCCAGCCCCGAGTTTGACGAGCGCGCCGCGATCGCGAGCGAGGCGATTCCCGACGCGGCGATCGCGGCCGACGTCGGCACCGGCCGGGCTCGCTACTGGAAGGACGCCTTTGACTGCCACCCGGATCGCGCGCGGCGAGCGATGGAGCGCGCCTGCGAGATCGGCTTCTTCGAACGCGAACTCCGGAACGGGCGCGACTACGTCCGACAGACCGCCCGCTACCCCGACTGGTACGACCGTATCGTCGGCATCGAGAACAAACCCGATCTCGAGCGGCCGGGCGACCTCGAGGCCCAGTTGCGGACCGACGTCAGCCTCGCGCTGGTCGACGAGATCGTGCTGGCGACCGAGAGTTACGTTACGCGCGCGCACCTGCACAGAATTCCGGACGAGGTCGGCGTCTGGCGGGTCCACCACGACCCCGACGCGTCGTCGCTCGAGATCGAGGTCGTCCGCGAGCCGACGCGGCTTTCCGTCGACCGGCCGGGGATCGAGCCGCTCGAGTCCCACCCCGGCCGGACCGAGATCGACGTCGTCGACGCCGACGCGAAGGCGCGAGCGCGCCGGCGCCTCGCCGAACGCGCCTACGGCAAGGGCTGGCGGACCTACGACTTCCCCGACTGCAGGGCCTGCCGCCCGGACGACTCGAGCGGCGCGACGCTGCCGTACTGCGCGTGGAAGGGACGCGTCGTCGACGCGCGGTCGGAGTGCGGTCCGTCCTGCGAGGGGTACGATCCCCGGTCGTCGGACTCCGAATCGGCGGCATCGGACTCCGGAGTCGACCTCGAGGCCGAACGCGACCGTCGAACGCCCTGGGTGGCAGAGCCGGAGGGGAGACGACGTCGGCAGTCCGGACTCGACCAATTCGGCTGAGTCTGGCCGTTTGGTGAGAGAACCAGCGAGACTCGTCGTTCAACCCCCGTGGTAGCTAGCTTAAGCTGTTGGGTGGGGTATGAATACACATGCCACGGAAGACACTCGTTCCGGTCGACGGGTCACCACAGGCCGACGCGGCGTTTCGATACGCGCTGGAAGAGTTTCCGGAGGCGAATATTACCGTACTACACGTAATCCAGCTCCCGAAGGGCTACTGGTCGGTTCTAGCCGAGTCGGAAACGGAGTTCCCCGGACATGAGCGAGCGGAGGAGCACGCTCGCACGCTCTTCGAAGCGGCCGAGAACACTGCATCCTCCTTCGACCATCCCGTCGATACGACGATCGAACGAGGTGATCCGTCACGGGAAATCGTCGACTACGCAATCGCGAACGACGTCGAGCAGATCGTAATGGGAAGTCACGGACGGCAAGGCGCCAGTCGGCTCCTGTTCGGCAGTGTCGCGGAAAAAGTCGTTCGACGCGCGCCGATGACCGTCGTCGTCGTCCACGAGGCTAGCTGATCGTCCCACCCCGAGAAATAACTCGAGTGAGTGCCCGCGGGCGGGGACCGCTACTCCGCGCTTCCGGCCGCTACTCGTCGTCGTTCTCGCCGCTCTTGACGACCCGGAACCCGCCGGTGAACTCCTCGCCGTCGGCGTCGCGGCTGCCGTAGCGATACGCGCCCGGGACCGTAAAGAGGCGATCGAACTCGTCGCCGCTGGATCGCTCCTCGACCGTCTCTTCGTCCACCTCCTGGTCCCAGATACACTGCTCGGGGATGTCGATCGGGTAGGGCTCCGTACTCGAGCCCTTCCACTGCCAGACGAGGAGCGTCTCCGGATCGATCTCGAACGCCGCGGGTTCGAAGCCCCCTCCCTCTGGATCGACGGTGATCGTCACCTCCTCCTTGCCGGTGTGATCCTCGAGATCGACCTCTTCGAGGGCCGCCGACGCGTTTCGCTCCGTCGTCTCGTTCGACTCGTCGGCTCCGTCCGAGCCGCCGTCGGATTCGGTGGAAGCGTTGGCGCCGTCCGAACTGTCGGGGTTGTCGGAACCGCTCCCGTCCTCACCGAGACAGCCCGCAATCGCGGCGACTGCCGCGGTCGTTCCGACCACGCGCCGTCTGGTCCACTCCATAGGAATCGATGCGACTTCGAGACCCTTGAGGGTCGGGCCGGCAACGGTCCGGCGACGAGAAGCAGACGGAGGGTTCGGCGGATCGCCCGAGTTCGGCTCCGTTGCCGTTACCGATCGGCGACGACGGCGGGGAGCGTGAACGTAAAGGTCGCTCCCGTTCCCGGTTCGGACTCGACCCAGATGCGCCCGTCGTGGCGGTCGACGATCCGCTGACAGAGCGCCAGTCCGATCCCGGTTCCCTCGTACTCCTCGTGGCTGTGCAGGCGCTGAAACACGTCGAAGATCCGCTCCTGATCGTCCGGTTCGATCCCGATCCCGTCGTCCTCGACGGCCACCCGCCACTCCGTCCCGTCGCGTTCCGCCCTGATGTGGATCTGCGGCGGCTTGTCGCCGCTGAACTCGATCGCGTTCGACAGCAGGTTTTGGAACACCTGTCGGAGCTGGTCTGGATCGCCGGAGACGCGGGGGAGCGCTTCGGCCGTAATGCGGGCGTCGCGCTCGTCGATCTTCACCTGGAGGTCCGCGAGCGCCTCCTCGAGGAGGGCGTCCAGATCCGTCGGCTCCAGCGGGTTCCCCTCGCTGTCGACTCGGGAGTACTCGAGGAGGGCGTCGATCATGCTGCGCATGCGATCGGCGCCGTCGACGGCGAACTCGAGGAACTCGGTGGCGTCGCCGTCGAGGTCGTCGCCGTACCGAGCCTCGATCAACTTGAGGTAACTCGAGACCATCCGCAGGGGCTCCTGCAGGTCGTGGCTGGCGGCGTAGGCGAACTGCTCGAGCGATTTGTTGGACTCCTCGAGGCGGGTGATGTAGCGGCGCAGTTCCGCCGACTGGTTACGCCGAACGAGAAGGGTATTGATCCGCCGGAAGAGGGGATCCGGATCGATCGGCGCGTCGACGACGTCGTCGACGAGCAGCGGCGAGTCGCGGGTCTCCGGGTCCGGCAGCGAGATCCGAACCGTGCTGTCCCGGCGGCGAATGAGGACCACCGGACAGAAGACGGGATCGTTCGATTCGACGCGTTCGCGGAGCGCGGCGTGGTACTCGGGGAACGTGCGGTCGTCGACGAGGTAGAGGTCCGCGTCGCTAACCGACCGGTCCGTGATGACCTCGTACTGGTCGCCGAGGAGTTCTCGGACCGCGGCGCGGTTCCCCCGTTCTCCGATGAGCAGTTGAATGGTGCCCTCACTTGGTTTCATGTGTGGTGAGTTGATAGAGGGTCGCTTACGAACGGTCGAGGCGGCTGATATCGGACGGATCGTCGGTTCGAGGCGTTCCCTGCAGAATGCCGGAGAGTCCGGTCAGCGGGTCGCCGACGCGGATCCCGTCTTCGGCGATCTCGAACTCGCGTAAGGTGTGTTCGAACCCGCCGGTGCGCTTTTTCAGGACGCCGACGACCTTCCGGAGGCTGCCGTCCATCTCGACGTAACTCAGGAACGCGATGTTGTCGGCGACGTAACTCAAGTTGCTGTCCGTCGCGCTCGAGATGCCCGTGATCTCAGCGATCTCGTTGGTGATCAACACCGTCACGCCGCGACTCTTCAGGTACCGCGTGAGTCCGTGAAGTTCCCGGATCAACTCCGTCTCGTCGCCGCGAATAGAGACCATGTAGCCGCCGATCCCGTCGATCATCACGATATCCGTCTCCTGGTGGTCGATCTGCTGTTTGACCATGTGTGCGAACTCCTCGCTCGAGAGCGCGCGCGGTTCGATTTCGGTCGTCGACAGCGTTCCTTCCTCGCGGAGCCTCGAGACGGGAATGCCGATGGATTCCGAGCGGTGTTCGTACGTCCGGGCATCCTCCTCGAAGAGATAGATCGCCGACTTGAGTCCGTCCTCGGCCGCCTTCGCCAGGAACTGCGTCCCGATAGAGGTCTTTCCGGCGCCCGTCGGCCCGCTGATGAACGTCACGGTCCGTTGGTCGAAGCCGCGACCGATCAGGTCGTCGAGTCCGTCGATGCCAGACCGGAGCAGGCGCGATTCGAACTGCCGGTCGGTCCGCTCAGGCACGAGTTGCGGATAGACCTCGATCCCGTCGTCGCGGATCTCCATGCCGTGATCGCCCTCTCGCTGCCCGAGCGCGCGGTGTTTCGGGACCTGAACCCGGCGCCCGTCCGCACCCCGATCCAGTTCGATGATCCCGTCGCTGAGCGATCGGATCTCCGTGTCGTACTCCTGCTCCGGTGACCGCGTCGCGGTGGTAATGACCGTCACTTCCCCCTGCTTGAGAAACCGCATAAACGAGAGGATCCGCTTGCGGAACTGGTGGTCGTTCGCTTCGACGTAACGCAACTGCGTGATCGGATCGATGACGACGCGGTCCGGGTCGATCTCGCGGATTGCGTCGTGGATGTCCTGCGTGTACCGCTCCCGCTCGATGTCGCTCGGATTCACTAGATCGTACGAGTAATTCTCGGTGAAGAACTCGGAGTCCGGCCCGAGATCGAGAAACGCCGCCTCAGAGATATCGATGCCGACTGCCGCTCCGTTCGCGAGAATCTCCTCGCGAGACTCCTCGCCGTGAATGAACAGCACCGTCTCGTCGTTCCGGAGACCTTCCTCGAGGAAGTGCATCCCGAGCAGGGTCTTTCCCGTCCCGGGCTTTCCCTGCACGAGATACATCCGACCGGTGACGAGGCCGCCACAAAGGAGTTCGTCGAGACCGTCGACCCCGCTCCGTATCGATGTAACGCGAGAATCCATACACCCGTTCACGAGATTGGACGTAATGAATGGATTCCTTCGCGAACCGAATGACAGCGGCCGTACCGGTATTTTAGCGCGAATTACCGGCAGTATTATACTCGGTCGGCGGTCGGGAGCGAGCTACAGTTCGTACTGTTCGCCGTCGACCGCCAGGGGTTCCTCGAACGCCTCGTCGGCGGGGTAGTAGTGGGCGAGGTGGACCAGCCGCGTCCGTTCGGCGTTCAGTTTGGCGGCCAGATCGAGGGCGCCCTCTCGAGTCATGTGCTTCGTCCCGAACGTCCGGGGGACGCCGTCGTCGGTCTCGTGGCGCCCGCCGGCGGGGTGGTACTCGCAGAGGTGGGCGGGGACGATGGCGTCGGCCAGCAGCAGGTCCGGATCGGCCAATACCTCCCGGGACGCCTCGGGAACGTTGTAGCTCGTATCGCCGGTGATCGAGAGCTTCGCGCCGGTCACGGGATCTTCGATCGCGAGTCCGTAACAGACCAGCGGCGGGTGTTCGACCGGCACCAGGGTGACGTCGAACCCGCAGACGTGAATCGTCTCGAGTGGCGTCGTCGGGCGGACCTCGAGCGGATCGAGGTAGTGGTAGTCGTTGCGGACTGTCTCCGCGACGCTCTTTCCCGTCTGCGGGTCGGTCTCGTCGGCGGCATAGACGGAAAGCGAGTCGAAGACGCGGAAGACGTTGCCGAGTCCGTCGAGGTGGTCGAAGTGGATGTGGGTGATGACGGCGGCGTCGGGAAGCGGCACGTCCTCGCGGAGGAACTGGTACCGAAAGTCCGGGCTGAAGTCGATCAGCAGCGACTCGTCGACCCGTTCGTTCTCGACGTGGACGGAAAACCGGGTGCGCTCGACGCCGCGCTCGCGGGCGGCCTCGCAGGTGTCGCAGTCGCAGCCGACGGTCGGCGTGCCGGTGGTGTCGCCGGCGCCGAGCAGGGTTATGCGCATCGCTACGCCCACCTCGATGGGGAGACTTCGGCGGGCGCGAGCTGCGTTGCGGTCCGGTCCTCGAGGCCGTCGACTCGTCGTCGCGGGTGCGGACGGATCGCGTTGCCGTCGGCCGCCGCGTCGTCCTGTGGCGATCCATCGCTCATCGAGGTGTGATTAGCAGCCGTTGCATAAAGGGTATTCCCCGCGGAACCGGCACCCGGACCCGACGTCTCCTCTCGGTTGGGGCGGTCGGCGGTGTCAAATCCGCTCACTCGAGTCCCGGCGGCGCCACCGGCTCGATGCCGCGCTCGGCGAGATACTCCTCGAGGAAGGCCGCACGCTCGCCGATCTCGTTCGGGCGGTGGGAGTCCGTGCCGACGGTGACCGAGACGTCGTGGGCCCGCAGCGTCTCGAGGAACGGGTCAGAGGGGTGGACAAGCGCCACGTCGGAGACCGCTCGCCCGGCGTTGATCTCGGGGATCGTTCGCGAGTCTGCGAACGCTTCGGCCACGCGTTCGTAGTGGTCCGTCGTCGCCCGCCCGCGAAGCGGGGCGGTCCGCTCGATCAGATCGAGGTGGGCCGCGACGTCGAACAGCTCCGACTCGACGAGCGAGACGAGGGTCTCGAAGTAGTCGTCGACGATCCCGTCCAGCTCCGCCTCGGTTAGCTCCGCGAAGTTGCTCGGGACCTGGACGTTCTTCCCGTCGACGCCGTGGACGCTCCCGATCGTGTAGTCGAAGTTCGCCTCGGCGAGGAACTCGCGGATCTCGCTCTCGTCTCGCGGGTCGTAGTCCATCTCGACGCCGTCGTAGATCTCGATCGAGACGTCCTCGCGCTTGCGCTCCGTCTCGATCGCTTGGCGGCGACGCTCGTAGGTCAGATCCAGATTGAAGCCGTAGACGTTCCGGACGGTCGCGGGTTCCTCGCGGGACGAAACCGTGCAGTGGTCGGTGAACCCGATCCCCTCGAGGCCGGCCGCTGCCGCGGCCTGTACCATCCCGCGCAGAAATTCCCCGTCGGAGTAGTTCGTGTGGGCGTGGAAATCCCTCATACGGGTACGACACGGAGCGAGCAGTTGACAGTTACGCAGGCCAACGTCCCGCGGGACTCACGGATGCGACGCGTCGCGAGCAGACGTCAGAATATCGGTCGGCTGCGGACGGATTCAGAATATCGGTTGACCGCTGACAGCGGTCAGTGGTCGTGATCGTGGTCGTGGTCGTGGTCGTGTGAGTGACCGCTCGGCTCGCCCCCGTCGCTCGCCTTCCCGAGGTCGCCGCCGGCGACCAGCGCGTCGTGGTCGCCGCCCATCATGTCCATGTTCTTCAGCGTGTCCCGCTCCTCGAACTCCTCGACGGCGTTGAGCAGGTCCTCCTGGGTCAACGTCGTCCGGTCCTCGGTCAGGGCCTCGAGGACGGCCTCGCGGAGCACCATCCGGAGGTCGCTGCCGGTCAGCCCCTGCGTGGCCTCGGCGATGAGGTGGGGATCGAACTCGTCGATCTCCATCCGGCGGGTGATCAGCGAGAGGATGTCCGCCCGCATGTTGTTGTCGGGCTTGGGGAAGTTGATGATCTCGTCGAAGCGCCGCCAGGCGGCGTCGTCCAATTGATCGGGGTGGTTGGTCGCGCCGATCAGCAGGACGTCGTCCTCGATCAGCGAGATGTTGTCGATGCTCTTGAGCAGGGTGTTGACGGCGCGCTTGAGCGCGGCGTGTTCGTCGCTGCTGCGGGTCTTGGCGACGAAGTCGAACTCGTCGATAAAGAGGATACAGGGCGACAGTCGCTTGGCGACCTCGAAGGTCTTGTCGACGTTCTTGGCCGTCTCGCCCAAGTACTGGCTCGTGATCATCGAGAGTTTGACCTCGACGAACGGCAGGTCCATGTCCTGGGCCAGCGCCTGGGCGGTCGAGGTTTTCCCGGTGCCCGGCGGGCCGACGAACAGCAGCTTCCCGATCTCGCGCAGGCCGATGTTCGAGAGGTAGTCGCGGTGTTCGATCGCCTTCGAGATCTTGTCGAGTTCGTTCTCTTGATCCTCGGTCAGCACGAGGTCGTCGAGGGACATGTCGACCTCCTCGGGGGCCCGAACTTCGACGAGATCCAGCATCTCCTCGTCTTCCTCCTCGTCGAAGTACTCCTCGAGGAGGCCGTCGATCCAGACCCGATCGGCCTGGATCGGCCGGTTTTCCTCTCGCGCTTCCTCGTGGGTGACGTCGAACGTCTCGCCGAACTCCTCGTGTTCGGCGAAGTGTTTCGCCAGCGTCGGGTTCTCGCGCAGTCGGTCGTCGTCGACGCGCTCGGCGAACCATTTCTCGGCCATCCCCTGCTGGGCGAGGGTGATCGTCCCCGAGAACTCGTCGCGCTCGGTGAACATCAGCTCCGAGACGGCCTCCCACGGCCGACTGACGTCGGTCGCCTCCCGGGCCGTCGTCGTCGTCACCGAGAGCGGACGACTGATGCCGGCGGGAGTGCGTCCCGACTCGCTGTCATCGTCGTCGTCGCCGTTCTCGACGCCGCCGGTCCAGAACACACGGCGATACGACGGCGGCAGATCGTTCTCGTCCAGCGTTCGGTCGTCCGAATACACGCTCGTCGTGAGCAGGAACTCCACGACATCGAGCGCCGCATCACTCATTCGGTCAACGTACTCACCACACGTTCTTAACGTCGTCGTCCTGCGCAAGGTCTGCGCCACCGTTTGGCACAGTCTCACTCGCACTCGAGTAGCCGTTTCGAGCCGCCGCGTACCCGACCGCGGCACAACGGTTTTCGTCCACCGGCGCACATGCATGGATATGAACGTCTTAGTGGGCCTCGTCGGGAGCGACGAATCCCTCAAAACGCTCCGACAGACGATCGAGCGCACGCGGGAGGTCGGGGACGACCTCACCGTCGCCGTCGTCGAAAAGCCCGAATCGAAACGCTCGCAGGAGGAAATGGTCGAACGGACCGAAGAATTGCTGATCGAGACCGGCATTGACGCCGAGATCGTCACCCTCGAGGGCGACCCCGGCAGCGCGCTAGTCGACCACACCGAACAGGGCGAGTTCGACCAGCTCGTGATCGGCGGCGGCACCCTGAGCCCGATGGGCAAGATCCAGCTCGGCCCGATCACCGAGTTCGTCCTGCTGAACGCCCCGACGACCGTCAAACTGGTGCGATAACGATGGCCGGAACGAGACCGTATCCGGACGGCCCGGCCGGACCGTTCCCCTCGCCGCCGACGACGGTCGAGGACCGAGAGGGCCGCTCGATCGAGATCCGGGCCACGAACGACTTCGAGGAGACGCTTGCGGACGTCGTCGAGATGTACGTCGCGTTCGACCCCACTGACCGCGCCCAGGGGATCCCGCCGACCGGCGAGTCGCGCATTCGCAACTGGCTCGAGACGATCGCCGAGGAGAGCGTCAACGTCGTCGCCGTGGTAGGCGACGACGTCGTCGCCCACGCGATGCTCGTCCCCGACACCGACGATCCGTCGGCGATCGAGGACCACAGCGACGTCGAGTGGGAACTCGCCATCTTCGTCCTGCAGGAGTTCCAGCGGGCCGGAATCGGGACGAAACTGCTCGAGCACCTGCTCGGTCACGCCGGCGACATCGGGATCGAACAGGTCTGGCTGACCGTCGAGCGCTGGAACAACCCCGCAATCGCGCTCTACGAGCGGGTCGGCTTCGAGGCGACCGGCACGGAGAGCTTCGAACAGGAGATGGCGATCCGGCTGTAGCGAACGGACGTCTCTCTGCAGCCTCGACGATCGGATCGCGGGTCTCCGCGGTCTCGTCCGCGAACTCGGTCTCGAGAATTCGATCTACCCGGCCGTCGGGAACCCGTTGCGCTCCCCAGAAAATCACTGCCTGAGAACCGTCCCGAACTTATATCGAGAAAGCCGGTGTCGTATCGGATGCAGTCGGCGTGGCGGTGGTGTAGCGTAACACACGCCCGTTCCACGGGTGTGCCGAAGGTTCGAATCCTTCCCGTCACATCCCTTTTCGCGGTTCGTTACTCGTCCGAGATCGACGCGTCGCGGAGCGATGTCGGTGAAACTCCTCGCCCCACTCCGCAGAGTCCGGTGCTCAGTTTCATCACTGTCTCTGCGAACTCACACTGACAGGACCGGCTGGCTCGCGTAGGAGAGCACGTACTCGGCGGCCCGCTCGAGGACTTCGGCCGACGCGGTTTCGGTGACCGGCTCCCTTGGAAGGACGATGAAGTCGGCGTCGACGGCGTCGGCGGTATCGAGGACGACGTTTCCAGGGTGGCGCGTCTTGCGCGTCTGCGAGAAGCCGTCGTCGACGGAGGTCACGAGCGGGACGTCCGCCTCGTCCGCGATGATCCTGATGTCCGCAAAGAATCCCTTCGTGTCCTCCGCGACGTCGTCCTCCTCGAGCGTGCCGGCGTTCATTCCCTGCACGACGCCCCTGCCGAGTACGTACAGGGCGTGGACTTCGGCGTCGTAGCGGTCGGCGACTGCGACGGCGTACTCGACGGCGGTGGCGGACTCCTCGCTCCCGTCGACCGGCGCGAGTACAGTGTCGACGGTAACCGGCTCACTGGCGACCATACGCGGTGGTGTGTCCCCCGTCACAAAAAAGCCACCCCCACGACTGCCCGCTCGCGGGGCGGAGCCGCCGGTGTTTAAGCCATCTCGGCTGTAACCCCCGTGCATGTTCGATACGGTCGTGGTCGCCACCGACGGCTCCGAGAGCGTCAAGCGAGCCGTCGACGTCGCGCTCGATCTCGCCGACCGCTTCGACGCCGAGGTCCACGCGCTCTCGGTCGTCGACGCCAGCGAGGTCGACGCCTCACCCCAACAGCTCCGGGCGGAACTACGGACCGCCCTCGAGACGACCGCCGACGCCGCGCTCGCGACGGTCGAGGAGCGAGCCGACGCGGACCTCGATATCGACACCGCCGTCCGCGAGGGCCGGCCAGCCGCCCAGATCTGCGAGTACGCCCGCGAGATCGACGCCGATCTGGTCGCGACCGGGACCCGCGGTCGCCACGGCGAGAACCGGCTGCTGCTGGGGAGCGTCGCCGAGCGGGTCGTCCGCACCTCGCCGGTGCCCGTCCTGACGGTTCGACAACTCGATCCCGCCGGTGAAGGTGACGACGACGAGGCGGTCGGCGCCGCCTGAGCCGCGAGCGAAGTTCTATAATACCAACTGAAACGATTCACGCACCGATCGCACGATAGCTGTGCGATCGGGTGTGCACTGCCTTTCGGTAGCGACTGGCACCGACGCCGTCGCGCCTCGACGGCCGAGACCGGCGATTACTTCCGGACCCGTCACGCAGTCGTTGCCATGGACGAAGAACTCATCGACAGCGGCGATCTCCCGCTCGCCCGCAAGTCCGTGCTCCCGGGAACCGGTTTCTTCCTCCCCGACGCGCTCGAGGAGGACGTCGAGGACGAGCAGGCCGCGGCCGCCCTCGAGGGCGCTCGAGTCGCCGTCATCGCCGATCCCGACGCGGACGGGTTGGCCTGCGTCGCCCTGCTCCGCGAGGCCTACGACGACGTGCAGAACGTCCCGGAGCCGGACGACGAGGACGACGCCGATGGATCTACTGACGCCGACGTGCCGACCGACGCCGCGGATGCCGCCGATGCCGTCGACGACGAAGCGGCGGCGGAACTCGCCGGCGAGGCCGTCGATCCGCTCGAGGACCCCGAGCCCACGCCCCACGAAGTAGCCCTGATTCCCGCCAGCCCCCACGACGTCGAGGACGCGCTGGCCCGCGTCGCCGAGTTTGGCGACGAGGGGATCGATCTTTTCGTCTGCGATCTCGCACCGGACAGGTACGAGTACGTCGAGGAGGAACTCGATGCGGCGCTCGAGACCGCCGACCGCGTCTCGTGGTACGACCACCACCAGTGGAACGACGACGTCGCGCAGGCGGTCCGCGACGCCGGCGTCGACCTCGTTGTCGGCGACTCCGACGAGGAGTGTTCGGCCGATGTCGTCTACCGGTCGCTCGAGTACGACTTCTCGCCGATGTACGAGGAACTGGCTGCCGTGACCCGGGACCACGACCTCTGGCTGCGCGAGGATCCGCGCAGCGACGATCTGGCGGACTACGCCTACTGGACCGACCCAGCGGAGTACGTCGAGGTCGTCCGCGAGTACGGCGTCGACCTCCCCGAGTGGGTCCGGGAGTTCCTCACCGAGCGCCGCGAGGAGAAGGAGGCGCTGATCGATCGGGCGCTGGCCCGCGCGGAGTTCCGCGAGATCGGCGGCTACACGGTCGGCGTCACCTACGGCCGCTGTTCGCAAAACGAGGTCGCCGAGGGGATGCGCGAGCAGGGCGCCGACGCCTCGGTCGTCGTCAAACCCGCCGGCTCCGCCTCGATTCGAGGCACCGACGTGTTCGACCGCTGTCACGAGGTCGCGGGGAAGGTCAACGGCGGTGGCCACCCCAAGGCCGCCGGCTGCAAACCCGACATCTACGACGACATGCTCGACTACGCGAACCACTGGACCTCCCGCGGCGCCGTGACGAAGCAGGTCATCCTCGACGCCTTTCGCGAGGTCGTCGCGGACGAGGCCGACGAGGACGAGAGCGATACGGACACCGACGAAACGTAAGCGGTCCTTTTCCGTTCCACTGACGAGTCGAGCAATATCGGACACAATCCGCTCAACGGCGACGTCCCGCGCATACCCATCAGTTAGCGGGAATCCAAATCAGTTAGGAGTCACCGCTAATGGAGAGAGTGTGGTCTACAAAACTGCGGCAGGAAGTGACTTCATAACCACCACTGGCCGTGTCGAACCGAGCTCCTGCATCCTGCCCGCATCCCCGTCAACTGTCACTTCAGTTCCGACTCCCACTCCCAGCCATCCGTTTCGTTCCGACGACCGCGGAACCGTCACCGTTGGGAGAGCGCGTACCGCATCACGAGCTGCAGGACGTGGACGAAGACGCCGGCGACGGCGACGTAGACGCCGATCGTCTGGAGCGCAACCGAGGCGTCGCGGTTGTCCCGAACTCGCCAGAT
This sequence comes from Haloterrigena salifodinae, assembly GCF_003977755.1. NCBI lineage: Archaea > Methanobacteriati > Methanobacteriota > Halobacteria > Halobacteriales > Natrialbaceae > Haloterrigena > Haloterrigena salifodinae. The sequence continues at coordinate 1,589,031 of NZ_RQWN01000001.1, read as the reverse complement.
CTCGTAGCCGAGTCGGAGCAGGAATCCGAGGAAGATCAGGACGAACCCAGCCAGCAGGACGGGCTGGACGAACGTGCCGATCAAGATCGCGACGAGCCCGCTGATGAACGCGTAGCCCGCGTACGTCCCCCAGCTCTCGAACGTCTTCGAGCGCGCGTAGATGTAGCCGGAGATCACCGCCGTCATGAGCGCGACGACGACGGCCGTTATCCCGAGGATCGTCAGCTGACTCTCTCGCGGAGCGAAACGGAGCACGCCCGCGCCGAAAATTCCGAACGCGAGTTGTAAGAGTACCATCCCGACGAAGGCGATTCCCATATCCCCGCCCTCGACGCCTCGCTGGGCGACGTACTGGCCGGCCATGATCGCCGCGCCGTAGACGACCGCGCCGATGATCGGGGCCGCGAACAGGTACTCGTTGACCTGCGCCAGCGGCGTCGTCGCGACGGCGTACATCACCGCGACGTTGATCGCCATCAGGACGCTCGCGCCGCCGATCACTTGCACCTCGCGACTCGAGAGGCCGAATCCCCGACGGGTCTCGCGTGGCGTTTCGAACGAACTCATAGCCCGAACCTAGCCGTGCGGGCCGCAAAAGCCTGCGCCCTACCGCTGAAACCTGCGTTCGGGTCCGCCCGCGTGGTCAGGCGTCGTCGTCGGGGACGTTCCACTTGTCCGAGTACGCCGTCCCGCACGTACACTTCGCGTACGCGTGCACGACGTCGCCTTCGGCGTAGATACCGCCGACGTCCTCGTTCTGTTCCTCCGCGAAGGCGAAAACGAACTGCACCGCGTGCTCCTCGTCGGTCGGCGCCTCCGGACACTGTCCGCCGGTGAGGTCGTCCTCGATGATTCCCTCGAGTTCCATCGCGGACTTGGCGAACTGCATCGCCTGCGTGCCGGTCGCCGCCTCGAAGGCGTTGCGACCGCGCTCGCCGTCGACGACGATCAAAACGCCGTCCTCGACGCGCTCGCCGAACTCAGCTAAGCGGTCGTCGGAGACGTACGAGTCGGCCAGAAACAGTGCGACGTCGTCGGGCCGCTCGCCGGCCAGAAACTCCTCGCGTGGGTCGGTCATAGACCGGGATTGTCGCTCGAGGTGGAAAAAGGACGCGTCATCGGGGTGGACGTGGAACGTAGGCTGTGAGTCCAACTCCGATTTGGTCCCCGCAACGATTGCGGAAAACGGGTCTCATCCACGGTCGTAGCTCGACGGCCGTCGGTGGCGACCCAGACGACGAAAACGGCTCGGAGGGATCCAACTACGACGTAGTCAGCGCTCGTCGGATTCGTTCGTACCGGAACCAGTGCTCTCGTTCGTACCGGGATCAGTGCTCTCGTTCTCGAGGTCGTCGCCGTTCTCGGCGTTCTTCCCTTCCTCTTTGAGGTCGGAGTTGCCGTTCTCGAGATCCTCCTCGTATACCTTCGAGTTCATGATGTTGCTCCAGATCATCACCTCGACCATATCGTGCCCGTTAGCGGCCGATTCGTTCTCGGCAGTCTCGTTATCAGCCGTGTTGTCAGGCGTCTCGTTGCCAGCCGACGTATTCCTGCCAGTATTGCTGCTATCGGCCGGGGTGAGCCACTCGGAATTGATCCCCCAGCCAAGCGCCTGTTCGTCGAAGGGGTTCGCGATCTCGGAGTAAAGGAAGGAGATATCCGAACCGCGGTCGATCAGCGCCTGCCTGTAGACCTCGTAGACGATTCGGATCTCCTCGTTAGACTCGTCGACCGTTTCCGCGTCTGATCGATAGGTCAGGTAGAGTTCGCCGTTGTCTTCGAGGAGTTCGTCGACCGCGATCCCATTTTCCTCGAGGAAGTAGTAGAACTCGCCTGGCGATCCCTCCCGGGGTTCGGAGGGTTCGACGGGTTCGATTACGGTCGCCGACGAGGAGCCGCCGACCAGCGAGCCGAGACAGCCGGCGGTCGCGACCGTCGCGAGGCTCCCGGCAGCCGCGCCGAGGAACCGACGTCTGGACGGGGAGGACTCGTGTTGCATACCGTTCAGTCGCAACGGCACCCGCAAAAAGACGCGGATGATATCGAACACTGAGTCGTGTCTCCCGACACGATTCGAAATCTGAGTCGACACGAGCGGTTCTCGAGAACCAGCGCTCGAGGAAGTGATCGTCGCCGTCGCTTCGTTCAAGTCGAGACGTTTTCAGAACGAGACAGAATCAACGTCCGTCGAAAAATGAGAACACGCCGTAATCCTGTAGTCCCTGTGAGGCGCGTGACGCCTCGGCTGTGCGTGAGGTTCCGACGGCGGTCAGACCTCGAGGTCCGACGCAGCCAGCATGACCTGCAGCGCTTCGCTTGGCGTCATGTCGTTATCCAGCTGCCCGGCGTACCACGTCAAGAGGTCCACAAAGACCTCGCGGACGTCGTGTGACGTCGCGCGGTGGTGTGCGATTTCGCCGTCGGTCTTCAAGGTGATATCGACTCCATGGGGTTCGGACGCGGCCGTGAGCCGCTCGTCGGGCTCGTGCGTGTCCGCGTCCGAACCGTCGGAACCGAACTCGAGCTCGCCGTCGGACTCGAGACCGCTATCGGCGGGCTGGTGTGTGCGTTCACCAGCCGCTTCGGCCTCGATGTCGCCGTCGAGTGACGGCGACGGCAGCGAATCGAGGTCGGAACTCGACTCCGACAGCACGACGTAGCGATTCTCATCCAACTGTTCGACGGTCTCGTTGTCGGGTGTGACCTCGAGGTCGTCGGGGGTGAGGAGCGCGTCGTCGCGTGTCGTATCTGGAGTCATGCGTTAGTGATTAGAGGTTGGGTGGTTAGACCTTGACGACAGTCTGGTCGGAGCTAACCGTCTGCGGCATCGTCACGCCGTAGGTGAACTTCGCACCGGACTGGTCGACGATCTCGACCGTCGCGCTGTCACCGGGTTCGAGTACGGACGGATTGTCGCCCAGACCCAAGTTAATTCCAATGACAACTCGGTCGGATGTATCGGTCAGCGAGTTTTTATCTGACTCGGTCGTCGCCGCGGTCGTATTGAAGTACGGCGCGGAATCGACTGTGCTGTTGTGGGCGAGCGTAAGCGAGCCCTCGTTGTCCGTGTACTGTACCGTCACGGACGTCAGATCGATCACGTCGGCACCGGCCGACTTCTTGACCGTCAGGTTGAGTTGTTCGAACGTTCCGCCGGCGGTGTCATTCTCGGCAACAGCGTGAACGACTTCGATCTGGTTCGCTACCGTTTGCTGGGTCTCGGATCCGGTATCGGACGCCTGGCTCTGCAGGGAGCCGGCCGTATTGATCAGAACGCCAGCAGCGATCGCCGCCACCAGGACCATCGCAATGAACACGATGAGGGTACCGATACCCACCTGACCGCGTTCGTTCGAATCAGTGATTTGTTCGAACATGATCAGACCTCCACCACGCTCGCCTCGCTACTGAACGTGGCAGGAACGGTCACGCCGTAGCTGAACTTCGCACCGGACTGATCGACGAGTTCGATCGTCGCGCTGGATCCCGGTTCGAGGACACTATCGGCTTCGTCAGTGTGCGATAAATTGACGTGCAGTTCGATACGGTCGCTAGTAGACGTCAGTGAATCGTTCTCAGCGGTGTCAGCAAGGGCAGTGGTGTTAAATTCACCCGCGCTGGCATTACCTGACGCGAACTCGAGCGTATTGGAGGCAGACTGGCTCGTGTACTGTACGGTGAGCGACGAGATGTCGATGACATCCGAACCCGCCGATTTCTTGACGACGAAGTTGATTTCGGAAACGTTGTTATTATTATTAATCTCCCCGTAGGCGTTGATCACTTCGACCTGATTCGCCACCGCCTGCTGCGTCTCAGTACCCGTGTCGGACGCCTGACTCTGGAGGCTTCCGGCCGTATTGATCAATACTCCTGCTGCAATCGCTGCGACCAGGACCATCGCGATGAACACGATGAGGGTACCGATACCCACCTGACCGCGGTCTTCGGTTTCTGTTATAGTTTCGAACATAGTGCGTACACCCTGCGTGCCGCGCTCGCCCACGACGGGTCGCGATTACACCGCGTGCGACGCGTCCGGCCGTCCACATCGTGGACGTCGATCGCCGACCTGACGGGGCGAGCCCGTCGCTCCCTCGAGGGGCGTGGCGACGGGACTCGATCGCTGTCCCGTCGAAGGCCGGCGTGTGGCGAGATCGGTGGCATCACAGTATCTGGGGATGCACCCCAGCCGGGACAACGGATAGTCGGACTATCAAGCTCTGTATCACTTCAGTCGGCGTATCGAGACTCGACTCACGATTCGAAACGCGACGCGAACTCGAGCGTACACCTTTAGGACCTTGCCCGCTACTGAGGAGTAGTATGAGTCTGCGACGTGTATCAGGGAAACCATCGTCCGTTGTCGCCGGCGTCTGCGAGCCGGAGCTCGCGCTCGAGCCGCCCGCGACAACGAGCCCACCGCGTCGGGACTTCGTGTAGGAGCCTATGAATTTCGGACTCGCAACCCTCCGCGAACTCATCGAAGACTTCCTCAGTAACAGCGGCGGTCGTCGCGGCCGCCAGCGCGAGCAGCACCGAGAGAGCGACGAGTTCGATGGGGATGAGGGCGCCGGGACGGCCGGCGCGCCGGAATCCGGCGACGAATCCGCGGGAGCCCCCGCTGATCTAGCTGCCGACGACGACATCGAGTCCGACGCCGAGGAAGAAAGCAGCGGTGGAAGCGGTCTGTTCGGACGCGGCTCCGCGGACGGAGACGGCGAGGACGATATCGACGACCTCTACTATCGGATCGAGGAGCTCGAGGACGAACTCGAGGACAAGGAGAACGAGCTGGGGTCGGTCCAAGACTCACAGCAACATGTCACGGAGCAGGTCGAGGAGATGAACGATCGCGTCCAGCAGCTGCTGGGCGTCTACGATCAGGTTACGGACGACGTGAACCCGTTCACCGGCGAGGGCGAAGCCCAGAACGGCTTCGGCGTCTTCGGCGAGGACGAAGCGGGCGCCGAGACGCCGGCGACGGACGGGTCCGGGATTCAGGCCAATATCGAGTCGAACGACGACGGCGACGAGACGGTTTCGTTCGACGACCTCAAGGGCGTGATCGAGGACGCCGCGGCGGCTCAGCCGTCGGACGGCGAGACGATCACGTTCGACGAGGAGGCGGCCGACGGAGACGATACGCACGTCGAGGTACAGGCGACGGACAGCGTCGACGATTCGGACGCGTCGTCCGGGGCCGCGGACGGCGAGCACGACGACGAGTCGACGGGCGACGAGCCGGATGACGCGACGCTGACGACGCTCGCGGACACGTACGCGACGGACATCATCGTCTTCGAGTGGCTTACCCAGTTAGTCAGGACGGGCGGATCGGCCGCGACCCTGCGGGCGATCTCCTACTACGCCGAGATCGGTTGGATCGACGAGGAGGTCAAGACGCACCTCGAGAGCGTACTCAGCGGGCCGGACCTCGATATGAACGTCGATCCCGGCTCGACACCGGAGGAGCTGACCGCCGAGGACCACGCGGACAGCTACACGTACATCATGAAGCTACAGGAGATCCACGAGACGAGGCGGGAGGTCGAAACCGACGAACCGACGGAGGCGGGGTCGACCCCGTGACCGATCGGAGGTGATCAGGCATGGGCTTCAGTACCAGTGGCGCGGCCGCGATCCTCTTCGTCGGCGTGCTCGTCGCCGTCGGGATCGCGTATCCGGTTATCCAGACGGCCCACGAGGACCGGCGGGCCGCGATCGACGACCGCGACGACCGGTCGCTCGACCTGCGCAACACCGATATCGAACTCGAGGCGACGAACTACAACGATTCAAGCGACAATCTCACCGTGAACGCGACGAACGTCGGCTCGACGACGCTGGCGGTCGCCGAGACGGACCTGCTGGTCGACGGTGCGTACGAGCCCAACGACGAGTGGCTCGAGGTTCGAGTCAACGGCACCACCGGCCGGGAGCTGTGGCAGCCCGGCGAAACGCTGTCGATCGTCGTCTCGACCGCCGACCGACCGGACAGAGTAAAGCTCGTGACCGAACACGGCGTCGCCGCGACGGAGACGGGGGTGTGATCGATGGCGAGTGACTCCGTCTCGTCGCTGATCCTCTTTATCGCGGCGATGCTCGTCGCGGCCGGCGTCGCCGGGACCCTCGTGACTAACGTCACCGAGATCAGCGGCTCGATCGATACCTACAGCGGCGAGGTCCGAGAGCAGATCGACACCGACATCGAGATCATCAGCGACCCGGGTAGCGATGCGATCTACAACGAGAGCGACGGGAACGGAACCGTCTCCGTGCTCATCAAGAACACCGGCCAAAAGACCCTTGCCAGCGACGGCTCTGAACTCGACGTACTGATCGACGGTGCGTACGTCTCGAGCGAGTCGGCTACGTTCACCGTCCGCGAAGGGAGTTCGGACGCGTGGCGACGTGGCGAGGTCGCCGAACTCGAACTCGAGCAGCAACTCGAACCGGGGACCGAGCACCGGATCGTCGTCATCGTCAACGGCGACGAGGAAACGCTCCGATTCTACGTGCCATGACCGACTACCACTCTATCGGATTGACAGGGCGGGACCGCGTGAATAACGCCATCGGCGGCGGCATCCCCGAGGGCAGCGTCGTGCTTATCGAGGGCGTCGACGGCGCCGGCAAGAGCGCGCTCTCCCAGCGCTTCTCCTACGGGATGGCCACCGAAGGGACCTACGTCACCTACATCTCGACGGAACTCGAGTCCTGGGAGTTCGTCCAGCAGATGAACTCGCTGTCCTACGACGTCGTCGACCTCCTGTTAGAGGAACAGCTGTTGTTCCTCCACGCGAACGTCGACACGCACGACGAAGGGAAAAAGCGCCAACTGCTTGCTCGCTTCGCGAGCGCGAAGACGCTCTGGAAGGCCGACGTGGTCTACGTCGACACGCTCTCGGCGCTGTTGCGCAACGACCCCAACTACGAGGCAGTTATCGACGACGGCGATGAGGACCACGTAATCCAGCGACTGGTCTCGTTCCTCCGCCAGGTGACGATGCAGGACAAGACGGTCGTGTTGACGGTCGATCCGTCGAGCGTCGGTGACGACGCGTTACGGCCGCTGCGGAACGTGGCCGACGTCTACTTCGAGATCGAGACGAACACGGTCGGCCAGGAAATCCGACGGAAGGTGTTGGTGCGACGGTTCCAGAACATGAAGAGCCCGGTCGACGACTCCATCGGTTTCAGCGTTCAGCAGGGCCGTGGCATCTCGATCGTTAGCAGGACGGTGGCGTAAATGTCGGACTTTGGAACCGCGCGACTCGAGAACAAACTGGACGCGCTGGCCGACGAGTACCCCCACCTCCGGGAACACCTCGAGTGGTTCTACGAGGAGTACAACGAGTACCCGAAACTCATCGACGAACCCTCGAGTGAGTGGGAATCCCACCGGCCCAACGTCATCTACGTGGCCGAGGAACCGATCTTCTGTCACGTCTACGGCGATATGGGGATCAGCACGACCTACTACTGCGTCGAGCCGACCCTCGAAGGCGAGGACGAGGAGCTATACGACCGCATCCGCCGCCGGATCCTCGACAAGAGCGTCACGCGACCGGCGCCCGGCGACAACGAGGAGTTCGAGGAGCACTTGGACGAACTCCTCGACGACGTCGTCGAGGTTACGTCGGGGATCACCGGCCAGTCGATCGGTCGGCTCAAGTCCTTCGGGACCAGCAAGATCTCCCTCTCGCAGGACCAGTTCGACCGGCTGCGCTACCAGCTCCAGCGAGACATCGTCGGGCTCGGACCGCTCGAGCCCGTGATGACCGACCCGGCGAACGAGGACATCCACGTCATCGGACCCAAGCAGTGTTACCTCGATCACGGCACCTACGGCATGATCGAGGCGACGGTCGACTTCGGCACGCCCGAGGAGTTCGAGCAGTGGCTGCGAAACATGGGCGAGCGGATGAACCACCCCGTCAGCGACTCCGACCCGGTGATCGACGCGACCCTGCCCGACGGCTCGCGTATCAACATCATCTACTCCGACGACGTCTCGGTCCAGGGGCCGTCGCTGACGATCCGTCAGGGCGAGGAGATCCCGCTATCGGTCTTCCAGATCACGAAGTGGGGGACGATCTCGCCGGAACTGGCGGCGTACCTCTGGCTCTGTCTCGAGAACGAGCAGACGGTGTTCGTCGTCGGCGAGACGGCATCGGGGAAGACGACGACGCTGAACGCCGCGCTCTCCTTTATCCCTCGGGACGCGAAGATCTACACGGCGGAGGACACCGCTGAGGTCATTCCGCCCCACGACACCTGGCAGCAACTGCTCACCCGTGAGGGGTCGGGCGACGAGTCGGCCGACGTCGACATGTTCGACCTGGTCGCGGCCGCGCTCCGTTCCCGTCCCGACTACATCATCGTGGGCGAGGTCCGCGGGGCGGAGGGGCAGATGGCGTTCCAGGCGGCCCAGACCGGTCACCCGGTCATGCTGACCTTCCACGCCAGCGACATCGTCTCGATGATCCAGCGGTTTACCGGCGCCCCGATCAACGTTCCCGAGACGTTCATGGACAACTGCGACGTCGCCCTGTTCCAGAACCGGGTCAAGCAGGGCGACGACGTCCTCCGCCGGGTTACCTCGGTCCAGGAGATCGAAGGCTACTCCGATTACGAGGGCGGCGTGGTCACCCGGCAGGCGTTCAAGTGGGACCCTCGCGACGACGACGTCTCCTTTACCGGCCGAAACAATTCCTACGTCTTGGAAGAGCAGATCGCGACGCTGCTGGGGTATGAGGACACCCGCAAGATCTACGACGAACTCGACCGGCGCGCCGAGATCATCCGACAGCTGATCGACGCCGACATCCTGGGCTACCACGAGGTTAACAAGGCTATCGCCGACTTCCAGCGCGACGGCATCGAAGGCCTCCCGATCCGGATCCGCAACCTCAACCAGTTCGCCTGAGTACCGCACCGCTTCTCATCGCACATGTCCACAGAGACCCAATCCGCGCCGGATACCAGCGCTCGATCGTTCCTCGAGTCGCTCACCACGGCGTACGCGTCCATGGAGATGTCCTCCGGACGGTATCTCATCCTCGCGATCACGCCGGCGTTTGCGATCTTCATCGGCGGGGTGGCGCTGATAATCGCGCTGGGACTGCCGCTGTTCGTCGGCCTACCGGTCATCCTGTTGAGTCTGCTGGCGATGGTCGTCGCGATCATCTACCCGAAACTCTCTCAGGATCGGAAGCGAAAGCAGGTCCGCCAGCGCTTTCACCTCTTCCTGACCCACATCACGGTCCTCTCGATGACGAACATCAACCGCGTCGAAATCTTCCGCACCTTAGCCGAGGAAGACGAGTACGACGCGCTGGCCGAGGAGATGGGCTACCTCGTCGCGCTGGTCGACACGTGGAACCAGAGTCTCGACGACGCCTGCCGGATCCGCGCCAAGCAGACGCCGAGCCCGCTCCTGACCGACTTCCTCGAGCGACTCGCCTACACGGTCGGCGGCGGCCAGCAGATCAGCGAGTTCCTGATGGACGAACAGGACACGATCATCCAGCAGTTCGTCACCAGGTACGAGTCCGATCTGGCGAAACTCGACGTGATGAAGGAACTGTACATGTCGATGATGCTGTCAGTGGCGTTCGTACTCGTGTTCGCGATCGTCCTGCCGATCCTGATCGGGACGAGTCCGACGCTGCTCATCTCCGGCACGATCGCCATGTTCGCGATCGTCCAAGTCGGGTTCGTCTACGCAATCCACGTGGTGTCGCCGTACGACCCGACGTGGTATATCGAGGAGACAGACGGGGAGGGTCCGATGAAACGAATCCCGCGCGCGCTCGCGATCGGTATCGGTGGCACCCTCCTCCTCGCGATCGGCGTCCTCCTCGTTATCCTCGGTTATCTCCCGTTCGTCGCCGATCGGGTACCGCTGCCGATCCTCGCGGCGATCCCCGTGACGCCGCTCCTCCTGCCAGGCTGGCGCATCCGAGAGGAAGAGAGCAAGGTCAAGGACCGCGACAGCGAGTTCCCCAGCTTCATCCGGGCGCTGGGGACTGTCGAGAGCGTCAAGCAGACCTCGACGGGGAGCGTCCTCGAGAGCTTACGCAAGAAGGACTTCGGGGCGCTGACCGCGAACGTCGACGCCCTCTACAAGCGACTCAACATGCGGATCGACAACGTTCGCTCGTGGCGGCTGTTCGCCGCGGAGACCGGGTCGTACCTCATCCAGAAGTTCGGCGACATGTACGTCGTCGGCCGACAGATGGGCGGCGACCCGCAGGTGCTAGGCAACGTGATCAGCAAGAACCAGAACGAGGTGCTCAAGGTCCGCGAGAAGCGCCAGCAGGCGACGACGACGCTGATCGGCGTCCTCTACGGGATTACCGCGGCGAGCGTCTTCTCGTTTTTCATCGGCCTTGAGGTCGTCGAAATCATGATGGACATCACCGGCGAGATGAATCTGGGCGAGCAGAGCCGAGTCGCGGGGGACCTCATGCACACCGAACAGTACGACCTCGTCACCATCGAGTATCTGCTGCTCGGGACGGTCCTGGTCAACGCCGCGCTGTCGGCGATCATGATCCGGATCACCGACCGCGGCCACCTGCTCAGCGGGCTGGTCCACTTCGTCTTCCTCACGTGGCTCGGCGCGCTCGTCGCGACCAGCACGCAGTACGTGGTCAACTTCGTGATGTAACCTCGGCCGGCCTGTGACCGACCGTCGGGACGGGCGACTCACCGCTCGTAATCGGCCGAACCTTCTTGATACTACCGCGACTGCTGACCGTATAGACCGGAGACGCCGGCCACTCATCATGATCGGATCAAAACCGTACCTCGAGACGCTCGAACAATCGGCCGGGCGGACCGACGCGACCATCCAGTGGGCTCGCTTTCTCGGTGAAACCTTCGGGACGACCGGGGCGCTCAACTGCCTGCGCTACTACGAGAATCTCGGCTGGATCAGTCCGCTCGTGCGCAAACAGATGGTCTCCTATCTTCGGGGCCTCTCTCTGGGCGAGATCCACAACAAACGGTACGACGAACCGACGACCCTCGAATACCCCCTCGAGTCGCTCAGCGGAACGCTGTTTAGCACCCACGCCCAGAGTCTCGAGTACATCGCGACGATCCGCGGCGACGATCTCGAGGAACACGTCATGATCGCCCGGATGGCCGAACGACGCGTCGAACGGCAGATCGATGAGGACGACGAGGACGGAGACCCCGACGAGATGGTGAGCATCATCCGGGACGGCCCGTCGACATATTGATCTCCCCTCTTCGGTTTCTGACAGAATCTCCAAGAACTAGTTCGTTTTGAGGTAAAATCAGAACAATACAACATATTCTGAAAATATGCTGTCGTACGCATCGTTATTGAGTCCCCACAGGCCGCAGTAATATCCAATAGTCGATAAAACAGTTATTTTATAACTCAGGATATGTTCTAATTACGCATACTCGGTCTGTTCCGTTCCCTGTCGTTTAATATGTATCAGTGCCAGGATCACAGTAGTCGTGACTGGGGCCGCTGTCACCGGCGGCAGTGCGTGGCCGACGCGTGGCGTTGATGGTTCCATTCACGGACCCCCCACTGGTGATCGTTAATGCGTGAGGAAACCCACAATACCGAGTCCGTCTTCGACGAACTGTCGAGGGCGGCGACTGCGGATTCACAGTCGGAATCGTACGATATCTCGCTTGGAACGACGGCGGAGTCGACCAAGGACGTCGAGCGCGAGCTCGACGAGCTAATGGATCAGGTCAACGCGGCGCTGCCGACCGACGACGTCACGTTCGACGAGGCGTTGATCAAGGAGAATCTCGACGAGATTCTCCTGATGCTGATCGCCTTACACGAGGAGACCCACGGCAAGGAACTCCTCTCGGATCTGACTCATCTCTTCGGCGCCCAACTCAGTCCCGGCACCGTCTATCCGTGCCTCCACGCGCTGGAGGAGGAGGGCGTGCTGTCGATGCACGCGAAGGTTCGAACCAAGGAGTACTCCATCACGGACGAGGAGTACGTCAGATCGACCGTCGAGCGAACGATGGTCCAGCATCTGGCCTTCGGACTGTTGCTGTACGCGTTCCTGCCGCGGCTCTGAGCGGCGGCTACTCGCCGCGCTATCGAATTTTACCGATCGCACCGATATCAGAACACAGTAGCGACGCCGTTTGTCGATCGTTGGCTTCCCTTCGGATATCCGCTCGCTGACGACGGCTTCGAGCCGTTACTGCTCTTCGAGATCCTTCGCGATATCGCTCAAGCTGCTGCTCGGCGGTTCGTACGCGTCGTAGTAGCTCGTCTCGCCGGGCGCACGCAGCCCGTAGAGGAAGTCGGGCTCGACGACGTCGATCAGTACCGAGCCGCCCTTCGAGACGCTTCCCGCGTCGACCCACTCGGTAAGCCGATCCGTCGCCCCGCTCGGATCGCGCGCCGCGTCTGGCGTCTCGTAGACGCCCGGAATCGACAGGTCGTCGCCGGTCAACGCCCGTTCGACTCGGCCGAACAGTTCCTCGCCCTCGATGACGATCCGGACGACCTCGTCGGTCGGAAACGCCTCCCGGTTGTCGGCCGGGATCTCGAGGCGCACGCCCGTCGTCGTCTCCGCGCAGGTCGACCGAACCGTCTGCACTGACGGATGGTCGCTCGCAATTCGATCTGCCATAAGCCGAAAAAACTCGTCTGTTACTCGCCGTCCTCGGCGTCGCCGAGCAGCTCGTCGACATCGGTGCTGCCGCGGTCGACGATCGAGGCGTTGATCTGTGCAACGGCGTCGGAGACCTCGCGGCCGCGAACCGTGATACGGCGGCGCTCGCCGTCGCGGGACGGCTTGTAGCCCGTCTGGCGCTCATTCATCAGGACTTCCTTGAGGTTCGAGCCCGCGACCTCGGGGTTCAGCGGTCGCCCGGCGTCGTCCGAGCCGCCGGTGATCTCGAGCGTGTAGCCGTCGAGACCGACCGAACCGCCGTCGACTTCCTCGCCGATCGACTTGCCGATAAACCGATTCGCGTCCTGTTCCTCCGCCTCGAGCTGATACGACGACCCAGAGTCGGGATCGCCGACGACGACAGTGAAACTTGCCATACTCGACGGAAGAGGACCGTCGGTCAAAAGAACATCGATCGTCACCCAACTTTTGCGCTGCGGGCGCGACTCCGTCGCGCCCTCGGCAAAACTTGGATGAAAAGCCTCCTCCCTCCCCTACGGGTCGGTCGTCGGCCCGCTCGTTCGCGCCTGCGGCGCTCACTCGCGGTCGTTGTCGATGACTCGCCTGCCCTCCCCCGGGTCAGACGGCTCTCGCGGTGCTCGAGCCGGTCCTCCCGGCCATCAAAATTAGCCCGGATCCGCCCTCGAGGCGACCGTCACGATCCCCATCGCTCGAACAGTCAAGTAGCTGCAACGCTTACGGCAACCCGTGTTCATCGATCCCGGGAAACTCGAGGTCCGCTTGCGCGACGAGTTCGGCGGTACGATGGGCCAGTCCCGCGTGGTCGTTCGACAGGCTGTCGACCTCGCCGACGCCGGCCAGTACGAGGACGACGTCGGGGTGCCGCTGACGAACGAGGTGGTCCTCGACGAACTCGCGGACGCACCCGACGGGCCGCCAACCGACCGGTGGAACTGGTGGATCGGGTCGCTCGAGATCGCCTACGGCGGCTACGGGCAGTTCGGAATCCGCCGGTATCGAAACGAGGAGTAGCGGCCAGCGTCGGGGTTGTCCCTCGAGCCATCGGTATTCGTATCGGATTCCGTCCACGGCGAAACCCGTGGGCTTCCTCCTTACATTTCTGTGAACCGAAACGACTTTTTCGACCCTGACTGACTATTCGGTAAGTGACCTGCACAGACGCTCGCGGTGCGATCGCGGATGTGACGGACGATCCCCTCTGTGAGGTCGGCGATACCGATCTCACCGCCCCGATCGCCGCCGATCGAACCGATCGCAGCACGGCCGCGCCCTTCGCCCGCTTCGACCCGCTCGCGGCTGTCGTCGACTGGATTCGCCCGGAAGCGGACGCCGAGCGGCCCTCGGTCCGCGCCGCCGACTCATCGACCGGCGGCGAACCGCGTTCGGTACAGGACGGTGATTCCTCCGGATGACCGACTACAGCGACCCCGCCACGGCCGACGAGTTCGCGACGCGGCAGGACGCCGGTGATGCCACTCGGAACGCCTGGCGTCAGCGTCCCGCCGAGCCGACCGGTGGCCTCGCAGCGCCGATCCGAGCGCTGGCCACTGCATCGCTGCCGCCCCGGGACCGGTCGCTGCCCGCGACGCTGTGTACGAGCGCCGGCGAGGTCGGGGTCGAGACCGCGGACTCCCACACGCGGCCCGATTCGGACCGACTGGGTCGCCTCCTCGAGCCTGTCGCCACGTCCGTCGTCCTCCTCGAGGGGTACGTTCGGCTCCGGCTCGCGCTGGTGGCGGGCGCCGACGACGGCGATCACGACGCCAGGTTCCAAACGGCCGACGCGACGCCCGAGTGGCTGTCCGTCCTCCTCGAGAACGTTCGGTTCCCGGCGGACCGGGACGCCGTCCTCCTGGCGAGCGATCACCTCCACGCCAGCGCCTACGCGACGGTCGCCGACGCGCCGCTTCCGGCGGAGCGCCAGCTCGAGCTGTTCCGCCTGCTGACCGAGGGGTCCTCGGCGCTCGCGCGACGCTTCCTGCTCCTGTCCGACGCCGCGCCGGTCGACGAACGACGCGGCGCCATCGACTCCGCGGCCGTCGAGGCGACGCTCGCCGAGACCGCCGGTGCGCTCGGCGCGGCCGTCGTCGGCGCGCCGACCGAAACACGGACGGCGCTGCGGACGTATAGTCACGCGGTGATGACCGCACTCACGTCCCGGACCTCGGTCGCGTCCGACACCGATCTCCGGTCGCACGCCGCTCGCATCCTCGCCGGCGAGGCCGAGACGCCCGCGGGAACGGCGCCGCGCGACGGAGCTGATTCGGGCGGTCCGGCCGTCGAGTCCCACCTCGAGCGAGCCCGCGGGGCGCTCGAATCGCTGGCCGAAGCCGTCGAGACGACCGGCTCCGGTTCGACGCCACTGGACCGACTCGAGCGAGCGACGCGGCTGCCGTTTTCCGGGTGAGTCACGACCGATGAGTGACAGCGAACTCTCGCGTCCGATCTGGCCTGCGTACCCGCTCTCGGTGTTCGTCGCCGGGCTCGGCCACTGCTATCTGGGCGAGTGGAAACGCGGAGCGAGCTGGTTCGGGTTGTACGTCCTCGCGCTCGCGTTCCTCTCCGCCCGGACGCTGTCCGGCGCGTTCGCCGTGAGCGAGCCGTTTTTTGTCACGGCGTTGCAGTTTGACTCCGTCAGCTATCTGGACGTCGCCGTTCCTCTCGCCGTTCTGATCATCTGCCTGCTCGACGTCTATCTCATCGGGCTCACGAAGCGAACGGCCCCGCTCGCGGCCGTCTCCGGCGAGGCGCGTTCCAACGGCTCGTAGCGTCTGTAGATTTTTGTGCGTGTGCGTCGAATTACAGGTATGCCCCGACATGGATCACTCCTGCTCAAGAGCGCCGGCGCCCTCCTGCTCGCGTTCATCGTGCTCAGCGTCATCGCGACGGTCGTCGGTATCGTCCTCTCGGTCGTCGCGACCGTCGTGGCAGCCGTCGCGACGCTCGCGATGCTTGCCGTCGTCGTCCTCGCGGCCGTCGGACTCGTCTCCTTGCTCCGAGACGACGGTGGAGGAGGCGATCTCGAGACCGAGTACGGACGCGACGGCGCCCGGTCGACCGACGACCGCGAGGAACGCCTCCGCTCGCAGTACGTCGACGGCGAACTCAGCGAGACCGAGTTCGAACGGGAACTCGACCGTCTGCTCGAGGACGGGCGCGGTCGAACCGACGGTCTCGACACGCGGCGCTCGCGCGACTCGACGACCAATCGGACGCGGCTCTGGGATCGGTAGCCGCGGTCCCGCGCCGTCCCGTCGCCGCCCTGTCCTCGGTCGCTGCATCCTGCCGTCGTGAATCCGCCGCGGCCCTGCCGCCGCGTCGATTTTGATCGACTCGAGGCCGCAGTGCGAACGATGGAGCTTCGATTGCTCGGCGGCGCTCGCGAGGTGGGTCGCAGCGCGATCCTCGTGAACGACACCCTGCTGCTCGATTTCGGGATGCTGACGGCGAACCCGCCGCAGTTTCCCGTCGAGACACCGACGCCCGAGGCGATCGTCGTCTCCCACGGCCATCTCGATCACGTCGGCGCCGTACCGGCGCTGCTCTCGGGCGACGCACAGCCGCCGATCCACTGGACGCCGCCGACGTCCGAACTGACGCTGACGCTCGCTCGGGACACGCTGAACCTCCACGGCGGAACGATGCAGTGTCCGTTCGCCGAGACGGACGTCCAGCGCGTCACGCAGGTCTCGCAGACCCACGGCTACCGGGAGACGTTCGAGGCGGCCGGCCACGAGATGACGTTCTACAACGCGGACCACATCCCGGGGAGCGCGCACGTCCTCGTCGACGACGGCGAGACGCGGCTGCTCTACACGGGCGATTTCCACGTCGACGATCATCGGGGCAACGCGGCCGAGACGACGTCCCCGCGCGGCCAGCGAAAGCGCATCACCGACCAGAAAGCCGCGATCATCACCACCAGCGGGATGCTCGGAAACGAAGATCCGCTAGCAGTTGCTGCTTGAGTCTCATTTTTCACGCAGATTTTCAGAACGCAGTTCGCCCTTTGCGTGCCACGTTCGAGGGCGAACAGCAGTAATAGCTGCACCGAGATAGAACAGTGTCACAAGTCCTACCACGATCGACCCGGGAATCATCCCGATCGCTGCACTTGTCACCCACGGCTCTGGAGAGAAGGCGGTGATACGCACGAGCCACGCAGCGAGTAACACGGTGAAAAGCGGCAGGTACACCCGTCGGAGACGGTGAGCTATCGCTTCCTCCGTGCTGATCTTGATCGTCGGTTCCCGGTAATCCAGACTCAGCGTTTCACGCCAGTCGGGATCAGGTAATCCAGCGGAGGGGTCGAGGCCGTATGCGAAGACGTTTTCTTGCAACTTCCTGACTCTGCTTCGCCAGATGTCGTATCCCCGATACCGACGAGCCTCGATCAGCAGGAATACCGAGAGCGTGGCCACACCGATGAGAATGATATAGTGTGGAATACTGGGCCGTGAGAACGCCCATGTGAGGATCGCGGAGATGACGAGAACTGCCCAGTTCGTCGTCCGATCGAGGCGCTCTCGCCAGAATTTCATGCGGTGAATCTCGCCCCGATAGAGGTGAGCAGTCGCTGAACTAGGCCCCATATCCTCCTCGAGAAGGCCTTCTCCCAGTTCCCGCTGCTCTGCGTCGCTGGGATCGATCTCTTTCGCTGAGGGTCGTGACATTAAATGAGGAGTTGAATGTCGGATTCAGTCATGTCCTGAATCGCCGTCGCTGCCCCGACACCGACGGTGACACCGTTGTAGAAGTCGTTTTCGTCGTAGTCCATCAGATCGATCGTCATCTGACAGGCCTGGAACTCGACACCCATCTCCAGGGAGGTGTCGATGAGTTCCTCGATCGTCGCCGTGTCGTTGTCCTCGATCTGTCGTTCCATCAGTTTCGTTGTCACGCGATCCATACCCGGAAGCGCCGCGATCGCGTTTGGGACCTGCATATTGGGATTGCCGACGGAACTCAGCTTCAGGTTCTTCGACTGCTCCTCGTGGAGGATGTCCAGCCCCCAAAACGTGTGGAAGACCGTCACCTCGTAGCCAAACGCGGCGGCGGTACTTGCGAGGATGAGCGGCGGGTACGCCATATCGAGTGTCCCCTTCGTCGCGATGATCGACATCTTCGGCTGTTCATCGCCGCTCTCGGACTCAACATCGCTAAGCCGGTCCTCGAGTTCCGTAATTCGCTCCTCGAGTTCTGCTCGACTCAGCGGTTCGTCGTCAGCGGTGGGCGTCTGTGGGGTGTCCGTACGCATTCTCTTACTCCGTCTTGCGAACGTAGTGGGTGAAGACGTCGTCACCCTCATCCTGGTCGACGAGCTCCACACCCTCGGTCGTCTCCGCCCAACCAGCGATGTCACTCATACTCCCGGGGTCAGTTGCCAAGACTTCCAGAACCTCGCCTGCCCCGAGTCCGTCGATGTTCTGCTTCGTCTTGACGACCGGCATCGGGCAATTCTGTCCCTTCACGTCGAGCGTCTCGGTGATTTCGTACTCAGTCATGATATTGACTACACCACCCAATACTGATGGCCACAATAAAAATGTGTCGGCAGTGGCCCATATGTTGGGCATTACTACAAGACTATACAGACACAATACTGGCCGAAATACGGCATTTCGGCCCCATTATCCAAATATAGTATTGTGCGAATATAGAATTACTATGCAAAGCCTTATTGACGAGCCGTTAGTAGAGGGGGATAACGATGAGCGAAGAAGACCGTCCCGGCACTGAGGAAAACGTCGAATCGATCACACCGAAACAACTGAAAGAGCGGATTGACAGCGGCGAGAACGTCTTTATCCTCGACGCGCGCTCGGAAGGTGACTTCGACGAGTGGCATATCGAGGGCGAGACCGTCGAGATCGTGAATTACCCCTATTTCCAGCTGCTCGACGGGATTCCGCGGGACCTTCTCGCAGCGCTTCCCGAAGAACAGAAGATCACAGTCCTGTGTGCGAAGGGCGGTTCCAGCGAGATGGTGGCCGAAAACCTGGAGGAGGAGGGATACGACGTCAACCACCTCGAACGCGGAATGAAGGGCTGGGCGCGTATCTACGAATACACTGAACTCAACGTCGACATCGACGCGACGATTGCACAGTACCAGCGTCCGTCCAGCGGGTGTCTCGCGTACCTCGTCGTCTCGAACGGTGAAGCCGCAGTCATCGACCCGCTACGGGCGTTCACTGACGACTATATCCAGGACGTTCGAAATCTCGGTGCAGAACTCTCGTACGCGATCGACACGCACGTTCACGCAGATCATATCTCTGGAATACGGGCGGTCGCCGAGCAGACAGAGGCAACTGCGATCATGCCCGAAGCGGCTGCGGCGCGCGGCGTCGAGTACGACCGCCAGTACGAAACCATCGAAGACGGGGACGCGCTCACAGTCGGCGACATCGAGATCGACGTGTATCACACGCCCGGCCACACGACGGGAATGACCGCATACAAGGTTGGGAACGTCCTGTTTACCGGGGACGGACTGTTCACCGAAAGCGTCGCACGCCCTGACCTCGAAGATCCCGACGCAGCTCGAGACACCGCGAGGACGCTCTACGAATCGCTCACCGAGAAAGTGTTGACGCATTCTGACGATACGATCATCGCACCTGCACACTTCAGCGATTCCGCAACGCCGAACGAGGACGGCACGTACACCGCTGTACTCGGTGAACTGCGAGGCACGATGGACGCACTGTCGATGGACGAAGCGTCATTCGTCGAGTTCATCGTCTCGGACATGCCGCCGCGACCCGCAAACTACGAAGAAATCATCGCCACCAACCTCGGTCGGGAATCGCCCGACGACGAAGAAGCGTTCGAGCTCGAACTCGGACCGAACAACTGTGCGGCGAGCGAGGAGGCGCTAACGAACTAAGATGAGCGAACTTACACCACTGCTCGCGCTCGGTGAATTCTTCCCGCGAGGGGTCCTCCCGTATCTCCTCGGTGGACTGCTCGTCGGGCTCGGCGCCGCAGTCATCTACCTCGCCACAGGGATCATTGCCGGTGCGAGCACGTTCCTCGAGTCGACGCTGTCGTACGTCTCCGACGTGCCCCGGTTCAACCGGTTCAAGTACGTCCAGTCGCGAGACTGGCGACTCGTATTCACAGCGGGCATCGTCAGCGGTGCCGCCGTGTACGCAGTCCTCTTCCAGGGCGGGATCTGGACGACGGAGGTCCAGTGGTGGCGGCTCCTTGGCGGCGGCGTCCTCGTCGGCGTCGGGACGCGCCTCGGCAAAGGGTGCACGTCTGGCCACGGCGTCTGCGGTGTCGGTTCGCTCTCGAACACCTCCTTCGTGAACGTGGCGACGTTCCTCGCTTTCGCGATCGGGACGGCCCAGCTCGTACAGGCAATGGGGGTGGCACCATGAGCGGTACCCACCGTAGCCCGCTGTTCATGCCGATAATCTACGTGGGCGGGCTGATCTTCGGCTTCGGCCTCGCGATCAGCGGCATGGCTCGCCCTGAGGTCGTACTGGACTTCCTCCAGTTCGAGGACTTTGGCCTCTTGTTCGTCATGGGTGGTGCAGCCATCGTGACCGGGATCACGTTCGCCGTCGCCACCGGGTATCTCGATCGGGCGCCGTTGACGGCCAGCGAGTACACGCGCCGAGTGAAAGAATTCGACCGCAACGTCGTCGTCGGCGGGGCGATCTTTGGTGTCGGCTGGGGTCTCTCGGGAATCTGTCCAGGGGCTGCCTACGCGAGCGTCGGTATCGGTAACTATCCGATCCTGTGGGCGGTCGTCGGGATGTTCATCGGCGCGTACGCACAGGGCTACTGGCGAGCGCTTCGCTCGAGCACGACCGACGACGTGACCGAAACCGCTTCCAGCTAACTATCGATGCTCCCACAGAATCACCTGATATTGGGTGATCAGAGAACGGAGTGACTCGCTCGGTATTGAGTCGTTTGATACCAGTAGTTGGTAATACGGTTTCTGTATTCAGAATTAGGGTCGAAACTCACGTTCAGTATCGGCGAGAGAGGTACCAGCAGAGCCGTCGATCTATCCGATGGCTGCCAAGAATCGCGTGCTGCATATAGAGAATCAGCTCAGCACGACGGCTTCGTTTGTTTCGCTACGAAACATCTGTGCCAGCCGCTCAGTAGACCTGCTTATTGACTTGGAGCTATCGAACAAATGATTTCGATGTATCCGTCGGGATCGGTCGGTTTTTCCTTCATTAACTCCGCTTTCGTCGAGGGCAGATGGTCGGTCTCCAACTTCGCTTTTGATCCAGTTAGTATCACTATCGGGATATGAGAGCAATCATCCTCGATAGCCGTTAATACTTCTCTCCCAGTCGTTCGTTGGAGATTCCAGTCGAGAAACACGAGGTCGGGTTCGAGTGCATCTGTGTACTCTCCTCGCTGGTGAATGAAATCCACACCTGCAGCACTCGTCGAGACACTATGGACTGTCACATCGAGTGAGGAATTGTTGATCGCCTCCTCGACGAAGCGAATATCAGCCGGGTTATCCTCCACAAGCAGGAGATCATTTACTCTACCCAGAGAGTCAGAATAGTTTGGTGTTTTCACAGTTTGATCTCCCATTCTACGTCTGAATGTAGCCTTCTTGACCGGGAAACACTGTCAGCGCTACTTTTTATTATACAACGGCCTTTTATACGGTTTATTGACTCGAATTCTCCGTACCGAGAAGGGTGCTTCCGAGGATGTTTTTCATCCCACGGCGGAGTCGAGATCCGACGGCTTGCTGAGAAATTCCGAGTTTGTCGCCGAGTTCTTTCATCGTTATCTTACGCGGGGATTCAAAGTACCCACGCTCGTAAGCGAGTGCCAGTGCATCTTGTTGCGTCTCAGTGAGTGCTGCCTCGGTTTCGGTCTCAACCGGCGTCATTGCGTGCAATTCCGTCAGCGTGACCGGAATTTCGACCTCTCGACAGCGAGAATGAAAGGTTGCAATATCGCTTCGCGTGTCCCCGCGAATGTCGAATGTCCACTGTTGGTTCGTGCCGGTCGCTTTGATGAGCGGGATGTCTGTCTCGGTCAGTACGCTTAGCACATCGTTGTATTCGAGTGACCACTCGACACGCAGTAGATACTCATCCTCGACGAAATCGACGAGTTGGATTTGCTTTATGCCCGGGTGGTCAGAAAACGCTCCCTCAATGTCCTCAACTTCCGTTCCTCGAACCCAGAAGTAGGGGATCACCACGTCACGCGACGGAATCAGTCGCTCTAGTTCGACCGTCACGTCCGGCAGTTGTGCGAACACGGTTCCGAGGGGGAATTGATTGGATGGAACGGTAAAGGTAGCCTCAGTAGCCATCATTCGAACGATGTCGCGTTGGCTGTAAAAACCCCCTATAGAGCAATGTGCCAGTGACGAACGACTTCGCCAATCCGCTCTTGATAGCTCTCGACTTGCTGACTACGCACCTTGGATTGAGCAATCACTACCTTCGCAACTCGGGCTGACCCTCGTGCCACATTCGCGCTATGTATTTCGGCAGGAGCGAATCGGAACACGGTGTCGGCTCGTGTCGTCATAGATGGTAACAGTATTGTGCTAACTATGCAAATACTTTTGAGTGACAAGCATCTAGTACCGGTAACTGATGCCTGACTCGATGAGTGAAATGCTTCGGCAGGATATGCAGTGTGAGGGCCTACTGGAGTGTTTCCACAATCTCAAAGAAATCGACAAAGACGTGTTCCAATTACTGAACGAAGCCAGCGAGCCGCTCACCGTCGACGAAATTGCAGATGAAATCGACCGTGAGCGGTCGACTGCCTACCGGTCCGTCAAGCGGTTGATGCAGGCCGGGTTCATTCAGAAAGAGCAGGTCAACTACGATCAAGGCGGGTACTATCACGTCTATCTCCCGCGAGACGCTGACGAGATCGCTCAGGAGATGCAGCGGATGCTCAACGACTGGTACGCACAAATGGGTCAGCTCATCGGCGAATTCAGCGAAAAATACGGCGACACGTCCAGTCAGCCGCCGACCGTCAAAAGCTAATCTCTCTATTCTCGAACGCCGACGAGAATGAACGTCTCAGTTCGTGTCGCTTGATGTCGAATTTTGAAGCCATGATCTTGGAGCGAGGAGGCTGTCTCTTCGGCAGCAAATCGTACGTCCAGGGGCGGACCTGTTTCTCCAAGTCCTTCGGCTGACCAGTCAGCGATAACGAGACGATCACCCGGATGAATGGCCCGTCCGAGTTCTCGCAGTGCATCTGGACCGGCGAACTCGTGATCGGTCATCGTCGAAACTGCTACGTTGAGAAAGCTGGTGTCGAACGGGAGGTCACTGATTTCTGCTGTGATGAGTTCAACGTTCTCCGGCACGCCTTTTTCACGATAGTAGTCGTGCATCGCTTCCTGTACGTCGACAGCATACACCTGCCTACGTGCGGAGCGAGATTGTCAGTATAGAAGCCCGTCCTGCTTCCAAGATCAGCCATAACCTCCCTGTCTGATGGAAAGACTCCTCAAAGGAGTTCTTCCGCAGAGAGATACCGGTAACGAGACACCGCATCTTCTAGCTTCTCAGCCTGTTCAACCTCGAATGTATGATAGCCTATAGTGCGCAGTTATGGCTAAACTATGTAAGGATTACCGTTGCTATCTCCGAAGATAAGTAAAGAAGTCATCGAATCTCTGTATGCTATCTGCTGCGTATACTCGATAAACAGTCCAAATTATAGATGTGAACGGAATCCCCTTCTGGTATTTCGACCAACGGATTTAATAGGCGCTGCTTCATAGTATTGAATGTAATGAGCAAGACTACAATCACCCCTTCGGAAGTCGCTCGACGCGTCCAAGAAGACGACACCGAGGACCGCTTCATCCTCGATGTCCGCAACGAGGACGATTACGACGAGTGGAAGATTCCCGGGAGTGAGAACATACCCGTCTACGATGAACTGCTGGACTACGATTACTCCACGCTGGAGTCGCAACTCGACGAGCTGCCGGAAAAGGAAGAAATCGTAGTCGTCTGCGTTGCCGGTGTCACGTCGGCGCGAGCCGCCGAATTCCTCCGCGAACACGGCTTCGACGCTACATCGATCGACGACGGAATGAATGGCTGGGGCCGAGTTCACCGCCAGTACGAAATTCAGGACGCCGACGGGATCGTCCAGATCGTCCGCCCCGGTACGGGATGCGTCTCGTACCTCGCCTACGACGATGGTGAAGCCATTGTCGTCGACCCGAGCCAGTACATCGACCAGTATCTCAACGCGGCAGACGAACGTGATCTCGAGATCGTGGGCGTCGCCGATACCCACGCACACGCCGACCACGTTTCGGGTGCTCGTCAGCTCGCCGGCGAACTCGACGTTCCGTACTATCTGCATAAAGACGACGCTGGCGAACTCGACAGCGTCACGGAACTCGAGGACGGTGAAACGATTGCCGTCGGGAACCGCGAACTCGACGTGATCTACACGCCTGGTCACACGCCCGGAAGCGTCTCGTTCCAGTTCGACGATGCACTCCTCTCCGGGGACACGCTGTTTCTGCGCAGCGTCGGCCGGCCTGACCTCGAGGATAGTGCCGAAGACGCGGTTCGCGAAGCGGCTGGCCAGTTGTTTGAGAGTCTGGATCAGCTGACGAATCTGGACGACGAGACTGTTGTCCTCCCGGGCCACTTCAGCGGCGAAGAGAGTCGTCCGCTCGCTACCGAACTCGGAAAGCTACGGGAGGAAACGACGAATGAACTTCTGAGTTATGTCGAAGCTAACGACGAAACGGCGTTCGTCGAAACGATCGTGGAGAGTCTCGCCGACGAGCCCGCGAACTACAACGAGATCAAGCAGATCAACTGGGGGAAGCAGCAGCCCGGTGGCGACACTGAAGCGCTCGAACTCGGCCCGAACAACTGCGCCGCCAACTAAAGTACTCGAATTGATCCGATTCTATCTCCCATCTGTGACCGCTGTAGAGACATGATCGATGGAGGGTTGGCTGACCTCGAACGTGACCAGAACCGATGTACAGCCGAGTGATCTATGAGCGAACAAACCGACCTGAAACAGGGGATTCGCGAGCACCTCGGACAGTTCTCGCTGCACGTCCTGCTGGTGTTCGCGACCGGGCTGACGATCGGCTCGGAGCGTACGGTCGTGCCGGTTCTGGGCGGGGACGTGCTCGGCGTCGAGTCGTTTTTCGTCATCGGCTCGTTCGTCATCTCGTTCGGCTTCGTCAAGGCGCTGCTCAACCTCTACGCCGGCAAGTGGGGAGAAGAGCACGGCCGCAAGCCCGTACTCGTCCTCGGTTGGCTTACCGCGCTGCCGATTCCGGTGGTCCTCGTCTACGCCCCGAGCTGGAGCTGGATCACCGTCGGGAACATTCTATTGGGGATCAATCAGGCGCTGACTTGGAGCATGGCGATTAACGCCAAGATCGACCTTGCCGGCCCCGAGCAGCGCGGGCTCGCCGTCGGTATCGACGAGGCGTTCGGCTACACCGGCGTCGCAGCGGGCGCGTGGATCACGGGCGTCATTGCAGGGCAGACGAGCCTCCGGCCCGAGCCGTTCTACTTCCTCGCAGTAGTAGTCGTCTTGGCGACGCTCATCTCGGTTTTCCTCATCAAAGAGACGGTACAGCTCGCACAGCTGGAAGGCGACGACGATCATCACGACGCGAACTTGCCGTTCAAGGACGTTCTGAAGCGCGCGACCTACGGTGACCGAACGCTGTTCGCGGCGGCGCAGGCCGGCCACATCGAGAACTTCGTCGACACGCTGTTCTGGATCGCAGTGCCACTCTATCTCACAAGTCAGGGGCTGGCAATCGAGGCTGTCGGCGTGGTCGTCGGCGTCCACAGCGCAGTGTATTTTCTCCAGGTCGGGACCGGCGGCCTCGCCGACCGCATCGGTCGACGACCGCCGGTCATCGCGGGGATGTTCCTCGCGGGGGGCGGCGTCCTCGGGATGGTGTTCGTCGATAGCTACCTCCCTTGGGTCGTCCTGTCCGGGGTCTCGGGGCTGGGGATGGCGCTGCTCTATCCGAACCTGATGACCGTCCCGAGCGACGCGGCCCATCCAACCTGGCGGTCGGCCGGGATGGGCGTCTACCGAATGTGGCGCGACGCCGGCTACGGCGTCGGCGCGATCTTGATCGGACTCTCGATGGAGTTCGTGAACGCCGAGGCCGCCTTCTACATGACCGCGATACTGATGTTCGTCTCAGGGGCTATCGTGTACCTATGGATGGAAGAGACCCATCCCGACTTTGGTACTCACGAACCCCCGGCGCCTGCGACGGAAGCGCCTGGACAACCGACACCTGAAGACTGAGCATCCGTTTTCTGCCCGTATCGAATCCCGTAGACGAATTGTTCGACGAGCTGACTGTCGGCCTTCACTGATCTGCTGTTGCTGTATCCGAGAAAGAGATACCGAACATCTTTCCAATAGTAAAACCCGTTGCGCGGGAAGACATAGTCCTCACCGATCGGACCCTCGTACGCACTGGAGACGAGGAGAACGCGCCGGAGACGCCGCAGCTGAGCGAGCGCTTGGAGTTCGAATACCATCCATGATTGCTACCGGTCAAGAAGTTCTCTGTGCGAACCGACGAAGAAAAGCGCTCGGCGAACACACTTCCAATAATGGATATTCAATTTCTCGGCGGAGCCCGCGAGATCGGCCGAAGCGCCATCCTCGTGGACGATTCTCTTCTACTCGATTTCGGGATGTTGACGGACAATCCTCCTCAGTTTCCGGTGCGAACACCAAACCCGGATGCAGTCGTTGTTTCGCACGGGCATCTCGATCATGTTGGTACGATACCGTCCCTGCTTTCCGGTGACGAACGGCCGCCGATTCATTGGACACCCCCGACGTACGAGCTAACGCTGACGCTTGCGCGAGACACGCTCAAGCTACACGGGGGATCATACAACTGCCCGTTCACTGAGAACGATCTCAAGCGCGTTACACAGGTATCGAAAACGCACGGGTATCAGGAAACCTTCGAAACGGCTGGCTATGACGTGACATTCTACAATGCAGGACACATCCCAGGAAGCGCCCACGTACTCGTTGACGATGGGGATACACGACTGCTCTACACGGGAGACTTCCACACTGACAACCAGCGTCTGGTTTCAGGGACGACTGCACGACCAGATGCTGATGTCGTCATCTGCGAGAGTACCTACTCCGATGTCGAGCATGAGGAACGATCAGTCGTGGAGGAGCGATTTGTCGAGAGTATCGAGACGACGCTTTGGGAGGGTGGGACCGTTGTCGTCCCCGCGTTCGCGATCGGACGGACCCAAGAGATGATGCTCATCTGTGATGCCTACGACATCCCCTGTTACGTCGACGGAATGGGGCAACAGGTAACCGAGATACTCCACCAGTATCCCGAGTTCGTTCGCGACGCAGATGCGTTTCGACGAGCGAAATCCCACGCGCGGTTCGTCACCGGACGAAACGGCCAGCGAAAGCGTATCACCGACCAGAAGGCAGCGATCATCACCACCAGCGGGATGCTGTCTGGTGGCCCTGCCATGACCTACATCCCCGAAATTCGGGCGAATCCGATGAACAAGATCGCGATGACCGGCTACCAGGTCGAGGGGACACCCGGGCGCGACCTCCTCGAGACCGGGAGCGCCGAGATCGACGGCCGCCGGATGCCGATCAGCGCCCGGGTCGAACAGTACGACTTCTCCGCGCACGCGGATCGGGACGGACTTCTCGAGTTCCTCGAGTCCTATCGGGACGTCGAGGTGCTGATCAACCACGGCGACCGATGCGAGGCGTTCGCCGAGGAGCTGCAGGCGGACGGATTCGATGCGTCGGCGCCCGAGCGCGGCGATGCCGTTTCGGTGTCGCCTCACTCCGCATCGTAATCTTCTGCCGCGCTGTGGTCTTTCTCTGCGCTGTCGCCTCACTCTGCGTACGCCTCGAGCGCGCCCCACGAGAGCGTCCGCTCGACGCGGATCTCGAGGACCACGCGCTCGGACAGGTCGTGATCGGCGTACTGGTCGTACTTCGCCTCGAGGGCGGCGACGGCGGCGTCGTGGCCGCTCGCGTCCGTCCGTCGTTCTGCGTCGCCCGCCTCGGCGTCCCCGTCGGGCGGGACGACGCGAGCGCGGCCCCTGGCCTGAACCCACGCGAGCCGCGACCAGTCCTCGCTGTAGTAGTCGACGAGCACGGTCGCGTGCGGGTTCGACCGTACGTCACGGACGCGCCGGAGATCGCGAGTCAACTTCGGTTTCTCGTCGATCGCCGAGACGAGTCGCGGGTCGCGATTGGAGTCGCACGCCGAATCGCCGCCGTTACCCTCGAGCACCGCGTAGCAGATCGGGACCGCGTGGGGACGACCGTCGCCGTCGGCCGTCGCCAGCGTCGCGACGCGGGCGCGCTCGAGGACGGCTCGCTCTTCGGGCGTCATACCGAACGAACGACGCCGACGGGGAAAACGGTCGGTGCCAGCCGCCATCCGAACCCGGGGCTATCCACCGCAAAAGCAAACTACTCGAGTGGCCCGACACTCACTTCGTCCGAATGGGTCGCTCGAGCGCCGGCTATCGTCGGGAGTACGGACTCGTCGCGTTCGGGGCGCTGAGCTACACCTGCCTGATGTTCGTCTGGTTCTCGCTGCCGGCGTACCTGTCGGTGATCATCGACGACGTAGGGCTCTCGAGCACGCAGGCGGGGATCCTCACGGGCGCGGTGCCGCTGACCTACATCCCGCTGGCGCTGTTCTCCGGCGTCGCCGTCGACCGGATCGGGCCCGGTCGGAGCCTCGCGGCGGGCGTGCTGATCTACGGGATCGCACAGATCGCCCGGAGTTTCGCGCCCGGCTTTCCGTCGCTGTTCGTCGTGACGCTGCTGCTCGGCGTCGGTGCCACGGCGATCACCTTCGGCCTCCCGAAACTGGTCGGCGTGTTGTTCCCGCCCGAGAGGACCGGCCGCCCGTCGGCCGTCTACCTCGTGGGCGCGTCGACGGGTTCGGCGCTCGTTTTCGCCGTCGGACGGCCGGTCCTGGGGCCGTGGCTCGGCGGCTGGCGGCCGCTGTTCTTCTGGAGCGGCGTCGTCGCCGTCGCCTACGGGCTCGTCTGGCTGGTCGTCACTCTCTGGGCGGGAATCGACGAGCGGATGGACGGCGACGGCGGCTTCTCCCTCGAGTCGATTCGCGAGGACCTTCGGCTGGTCCTTTCCCACCGCGAACTCCAGTTGGTCGTCGTCATCGGGACGATGTACCTGCTCCTGAACCACGGCCTGCAGGGGTGGCTCCCGACGCTGCTCGAGTCCCGGGGGCTCGCGGCCGGGCCGGCCGGCCAGACCACGAGCCTGCTGGTGGCGTCCTACGTCATCGGCGTGCTCACCGTCCCGGAACTGGCCGACCGGTACGGACTGCGACGGCCCGCGCTGATGGCCTGCGGCGCCGTCGCGTTCGTCGGCGTCGCCGGCGTGATCGTCGGCGGTACCGGCCCGCTGGTCCTCGTCGGCATCGTCGTCACCGGAATCGGCGTCGGCGGCATCTCGCCGCTCGTCCGCGCGATTCCGCCGGACCTCGAGGGGATCGGCGCTCGCCTGACCGGCACCGCGGTCGGCTTCATCTTCGCCGTCGGCGAGCTCGGGGGGTTCTTCGGGCCGATGCTCGTCGGGGCGTTGCGCGACGCGACCGGATCGTTCGTCCCCGGACTGACCGTCCTCGCGACCGGCGCGCTCGTCGTGGTCGCCGCGGGCGCCGCCCTTCGGAAACTGGAGCGCTGAGTTCGAGCGCTTATTCGTCCTCGAGCGCGAGCGTCGCCTCGCACTCGGGGCACTCGAAGTCGGTCTCGTCAGCCCTCGAGACCCGCATGTGATCGCACTCGCAGTCGGGACACGTGATATTCCCGCCGTCGAGTCCCGGGATCCGGGCGATGCGAACGTCTTCGCTGTCGCGCGGCGCTCCCAGCGCCAGTGCCACGACGCGATCGTCGCCGGCGTTGCGTCCCGACTGGAACTCGCCGGGGGCAAATCGGACGACCTCGTCCGCTCCGACCGTCACTTCGTCGATGCGCTCGGCCGCCTCGTCGCCGTCGTCCGCCCGAATCTCGAACGTCGCCTCCCCCTCGAGGACGACGAACACCTCCTCCTGATCCGCGTGAGCGTGGACGGAGCCGCTGAACCGCTCGCCGGGCTCGAGGACGTAGCGCGTGATCGCGAGGTGATTCGTCCCGAGGGGGTCGGCGAGGGCACGGCGATCGGTGTGGAGGTCCTCGTCGTACGGATCGGAGTCGACGTCGTCGATTGCGAGGTGTCGCATGGGCCGCCGTTCAACGCGTCGGAACAAAACCGTTCGAGAGCGGAGCGGACTTCTAATTCAGCGCGAAGCTTTATCCATTCGGTTCGTGTCGAAGGCCTATGGCGACCTCGCCACGAACCAATCTCCTACAGCAGACGCTCGCGGACGGCGACGTCGCGCTCGGCGTCCTCGAGAACGCGTACGATCCGACGCTGGTCGAGTTCTACGGCGAACTCGGCCTCGATTTCGTCTGGATCGACCTCGAGCACGCCGGGCCGAGCCCGTTCGACGGCGACCGACTCGAAGACCTGGCTCGGGCCGCGAACGTGACGGGGACGGAACTGCTCGTCCGGTTACCCGAGCCCGACCCCGGGATGGTCCGGAAGACGCTCGACGCGGGCGTCCGGTCGCTGTTCGTCTCGCGGATCGAATCCGCAGACGAGGTGCGCCGCGCCGTCGAGGCCTCGCAGTTCGAGTACGACGGCGACCCCGGCAAGCGCGGCTTCGCGAGCCCCCGGGCGAGTCGGTGGGGGACGACCGACGACTACGCCGGCACCGAGGACGAGGAGATCGTCGTCGGCGTGACGATCGAGAACCCGACCGCGATCGACAACATCGACGAAATCCTCGAGGTCCCGGGACTTGGCTTCGTCTTCGCCGGTCCGCTGGACCTCGCGGTGTCGCTCGGCCACCCCGGCGAGCCGACTCACGACGAGGTCGAGGAACACGTCGAACAGATCCGCGAGGCGGCCCTCGAGGCTGGGGTTCCGCTGGGCGGGCTCGGCTTCGGAATGGACGACGTCAACGAGAAGGCCGGGTCCGGTTACCAGATCCTCAATCTGGGGAGTACGACCGGGGCGCTGGGCGGCGCCGTGCGCTCGTGGCTGAACGAATACGGAGATACCTGATCATGTCCGAACACTCGTTCGAGTCGGCGGCCGAAGCGGTATCGAACTCGATGTACCCGGGAGCGTCCGCGGGAGCGGAACCGAACCGATCCCGGTGGAAACGAGTGGGAACCGTCGCCCTCGGCGGTGCCCTCGTCGCGTTCGGGCTCCGGCGCCGTTCGCTGGGCGGAACGGTGATCGCGCTCGTCGGCGGCGCACTCTCCTACCGGACGCTCAGCGACTATCTGACCGACGCTGGCGAGATGGAGCCGGTCGAACGCTCCATCACGATCGACAAACCGGCGGACGAACTGTCCGACCTCGCGCGCGACCCCGAGAGCTTAGAGCGCATCGTCGGCCACTTCGCCGACGTCTCTGCGGTCGGTGACGACCGCTACCGGTGGAGCGCGGGCGGTCCGCTCGCCCGAGAGCTGTCGTGGGAGATGGAGAGTACGGCCGACGAATCCGGCGAGCGGCTCCGCTGGGAGACGGTCGACGACGACTCGATGGGCGCGCTGTTCGACGCCTGGTCGCTGTCGTTCGACTCGGCGCCGGGCGACCGCGGGACGAAGGTAACGCTCGAGGTTCGCTTCGATCCGCCGGGCGGGACGGCCGGCAGCGCGGCCGTGGAGCGACTCGACGTCGTCCCCGAATCGCTCGTCGGGACGGCGCTGGACCGCTTCAAGAGTCTCGCGGAGACGGGCACGGTGCCGACGACCGAACACAGACCGTCCGCTCGCGGACGGGGTGATCTGCTATGACCGAGGAAACGATGCGAGCGCTCACGTGGCACGGCGAAAAGGACGTTCGAGTCAGCGAGGTTCCCCGGCCCGAGATCGTGGAGCCGACCGACGCGATCGTCGAGATCACGGCCACCGCGATCTGCGGCTCCGATCTCCACCTCTACAACGACAGGATGCCCGGGATGCGCGAGGGCGACGTCCTCGGCCACGAGCCGATGGGTGAAGTGATCGAGGTCGGCGACGAGGTCGAGAGCCTCGAGGTCGGCGACCGGGTCGTCGTCCCCTTCACGATCAGTTGCGGCTCCTGTTGGTTCTGCGAGGAGGACCTCTACTCGCTGTGTGACAACTCGAACCCCAACGCCGAGATGGCCCGCAAGATGATGGGCCAGTCGCCCGCGGGGCTGTTCGGCTACTCTCACCTGTTGGGCGGCTACGCCGGGGGCCAGGCGGAGTACCTGCGGGTTCCCTACGCCGACGTCGGCCCGATCAAAATCGAGTCGGACGTCTCCGACGAGGAAGTGCTGTTCCTCTCCGACGTCTTCCCGACGGGCTACATGGCCGCCGAGAACGCCGACATCGAACCCGAGGACACCGTCGCCGTCTGGGGCTGTGGCCCGGTCGGCCAGTTCGCCATCCAGAGCGCACAGATGATGGGCGCGAACCAGGTGATCGCCATCGACCGCGTGCCCGAACGCCTCGAGATGGCGGGCGAACACGGCGACGCGGAGACGATCAACTACGAGCACGCGGATGTCTACGACCGCCTGATGTCGATGACCGGCGGCCGCGGCCCGGACCGCTGTATCGACGCGGTCGGAACGGAGGCCCACGGGACGGGTCTCGACGGCGTCTCCGACCGCGTCAAGGAGGGCGCGAAGCTGCAGGATGACCGCCCGTACGTGCTCCGCGAGGCCATCAAGTGCTGCCGCAAGGGCGGCACCCTCTCGGTGCCCGGCGTCTACCTCGGGCGCGCGAATGTCCCCTTCGGCCCGCTGATGAACAAGGCGCTAACGGTCAAGACGGGACAGACGCACATGCAGCGCTATCTCGATCCGCTGCTGGGGAAAATCGAGGAGGACGAGATCGATCCCTCCTTTATCATCTCCCATCAGGTCGGCCTCGAGGACGGGCCGGAGATGTACCAGACGTTCAACGACAAGGAGGACGACTGTATCAAGGTCGTCATGACGCCGTAGCAGAGGGCGGCGATCCGTTCGTGCCCGTCCGTTCGGCGCGGAACGCGTCACTCCTTTGGCGCTTCGCGGACTGAGGGCCGACTATGTTCCACGGCGAGGAGTTCTGGCTCGTTCGCTTCCTCTTCCAGCGAGGGCTGGCGTTGCTGTATCTGCTGGCGTTTCTCGTCGCCGCGTTCCAGTTCCGACCGCTTGCCGGCGAGGACGGTCTGTTACCACTCGAGTGGTACGCCGAGGGCGCCGACTTCCGGGAGCGGCCGAGTCTCTTCTACTTCGTCCCAAGCGATCGGGCGATCGCCGTCGTCGCGTGGGCCGGCGTCGTCCTCTCGGCGCTGGCGCTGGTCGGGTTGCCATACTGGCTGCCAGAGCCGTACCCGACGCCGGTCTCGATGGTGCTCTGGGCTATCGTGTGGCTGCTCTACCAATCGTTCGTCAACGCCGGGCAGACCTTCTACGGCTACGGCTGGGAGTCGATGCTGCTCGAGACGGGCTTTCTCGCGATCTTCATCGGCGCCGGAGCAGTGGCACCGCCGTTCGTCATCCTTCTGCTCCTGCAGTGGGTGCTCTTCCGCAACATGTTCGGCGCGGGGCTGATCAAACTCCGCGGGGACGACTGCTGGCGCGACCTCTCCAGCATGGACTACCACTACGAGACCCAGCCGATTCCGAACCCGCTGAGCTGGTTCTCCCACCACCTCCCGGATCGGTTCCACCGGTTCGAGACGTTCGGGAATCACGTCGTCGAACTGCTGATTCCGTTCCTCTACTTCGCGCCCCAGCCGGCCTCGTCGCTGGCCGGTGCGGCGACGATCGGCTTCATGGGCTGGCTGATGCTCACCGGCAACTTCGCGTGGCTGAACGCGCTGACGATCGTGCTGGCGATCGCGACGTTCAGCGACGGCGCCCTCGAGTGGGCGCTGCCCGTGACGGCGCCCGAGACCGTCGCGACGCCGCTCTACCTCGAGGGCGCGGCGATCCTGGTCGCGATCACCGTGATCGCGATGAGCATCCGGCCGATCGAGAACATGCTCTCGGAGAGCCAGACGATGAACACGGCCTACGATCCGCTCCACCTCGTCAACACCTACGGCGCGTTCGGCTCGGTCACGCGAGATCGCTACGAGATCGTCATCGAGGGCACCAGCGACGAGGAAATAACTGAGGAGACTGAGTGGGAGCCTTACCGATTCAAGGGGAAGCCGACCGACCTCGAGCGGCGGCCGCCCCAGATCGCGCCCTACCACCTCCGGCTGGACTGGCAGCTGTGGTTCGCTGCCATGGCGCCCTCGCCGCGTCGCCACCCGTGGTTCCACCGGTTGCTGGCGAAACTGCTCGAGGAGGACGGCGAAACGCGGACGTTACTGGCCGCGGACCCCTTCGCCGGGCGCAAGGAGTCGCCGACGCATATTCGCGCGGTCCGGTACCGGTATCGGTTCACGACGCCCGAGGAGCGCGACGAGACCGGCCGGTGGTGGGAACGCGAGCGCGTCGGCACCTACGTCGCGCCCGCGTCGCTCGAGGAACTGCGGCTCCGCGGGCCGGGGCTGTGAGCGGCGGGACTCCATGGGGGCCGAAACCGAAGTTCCCGCTCGAGCGTCCGGCGGCCGGCTTACCGCTCGTCGTCCGACTGCTGGCGCGCCGGCGGCGTTTTCGACAGTAACTGGCCCCACTTGTCGCGGTTGTCCGCCACCTGCCGGTAGCCCCATTCGCGGATCCGCGCGTAGTCCTCGAAGTTCCGAAGGAATCCGAGGGTCTCGTCGACGGGGCCGCCGCTGTCGTACCGGCGCAGCGCCTCCTCGATCGACGCCCCGCAGGAGTAGACGCGGGTTTCGGTCACGAGATGGGAGCACTCCTCGTAGTACTCGGGCAACCGCTCGCGGAGTTCGGGGTGGTCCGGCAGGTCGCTAAAGCCCACGATGCGGAGGTCCGTCCGCTCGTCGAAGTAGTCGGCCCACCAGGTACAGAAGCCACAGTCGTCGTCGTAGACGAGGGTCGGCTCGAGCATGGCTAGGGGTACGGGCTCGAGACACAAACCGCTGACTCGGGTTCGCCGCCGGGACGGCACTCGAGGCGGGGCCGTCGAACGGCCGGATACTTGGGTCCGGGCGGTAAAACGGGATGTATGGAGCGGTTCGTCCGACTGATCGTCGCCGGCGGCCTCGTCCTCGTCGGCGCGCTCTGGCTCGTCGACCTGTTCGCGTGGGGCTCGCCGCAGTGGCTCGTCGGCGTCGCGCTCTCGATTCTGGGGTTCGTCGGCGTTATGGCCGGGATCTTCAGCGAACTCGAGTCCGGTGCGTTCAGCGTCGAGTAGCATCGAACGTGGGTACGTTTGCGGGAACGCCTCGAAAGCCCCTGAGCCGCTCGGCTAGCGGCCGAGCGGCTCAGCCCCTTTCAGCCCCGCCCGGCGGTGGATCCCCGAGTCGGCAGTACCATCGCGGCTGTCGACCAGTCGCTCCGCCGGAACATTATTGACGGCAGTGACGAATCGTGATCCATGAGTAGCGCGGCCGGATCCCTCTCCGAACCGCAGGTGCTGGCCCACACCAAGCGGCGGCTCTTTCCGACCGAGGGCGGCGCGGAGCGCTCGTACGTCGTGGCCGACACGCAGTTCTCGCAGGACGAGTGGCTGCCCGGCCGCCCCATCGAGCCGGCGATCCGGGACCGGTTGGCGCCGTTCAACCACGTGCGGATCGGCGGCGGCTACCCGGATCTCGTGGGCGTTCGCGACCTCGAGTCGGACCTGCTCGCGGTCGAACGGCTGGGCGAGGAACCGCCGCTGATCGCCATCGAGGCGAAGGGGTACGCCAGCGGCGGCGTGGACACGCAACGCGGCATCGTACAGGCCTACGATCGACTCCACGAGGCCAACGCGGCGTACCTCGCGGCGCCGGCGGCGGCGATCTCGGAAACCGATCGGACGCTGGCCCGGGAGCTGAACGTCGGCGTGCTTGGCGTCGACGCCGCTGGCGACGTCGAGGCACTTGAGGTGCCCCGAATCGTCGGTAATCGGACCTCGAGCGAGGCGACGGCGCTGCGGTTCCAGGCCGGCGCGCAGGGCATAGCGAACAAGTCGTTCGGGTTGAACCATCCGAAGAACTACCTTGGCTATCCGCTGGCCCACTACGCCGACGGCGACACGGCGACCCTGCTGTCGGAGTACGAGGTCGTCGGCGCCGTCGACAGCGCCAGACAGGGAGCCGCGTTCCTGGGACTGATCGAGGACGGGCCGCGTGGCGTCGAACTAACCTCGCTCGGTCAGGAGGTGGTGCGATTCGCGACGGGACGGTGTGGCTCCGTGGAGGCAGCCCTCGCGGAGTTCGAGGACTGGTACCGATCGCGAAAACGGTTCGTCGACCTCGCGCCCGACTGGGGGCAACTCGCTCGCCGCGTCGTCTTCGAGTATCCGGCGACCGAGTTGCTCGTCGCGGAACTCCAGGCCATGCACGACGATTGGCAACCCGAGCCGTCGCTCGTCGATTTCCTCACATACCTGCACGAAGTGCAGCCGACGTTCGCGGTGGAGCTGTTCCTCCGCGGGGACGACGACGTTCGCCGGCGGGCGCTGACCGAGGACGGCAAGTTGCGACGCGAGGCGCTCGCGGACGGCACCGTCTACCACGCGCCGACCGTCTTCCAGCTGAAAGCGATGCTGTACCACACTGGGATCCTGACCGAACGCGGCGCCGAACCGCATCGCCTCGAGCCCCGCGACGACGTCTGGGCGCTTCGCGAACCGGTCTAAACGCGAGGGGTCCTTCCCCGCCATTTTTCACCCCGTTCGGATAGTATCAATCATGACCCACGGGCTGGAGCCGACGGAGGAGTACGACGGCTCGATCACGGTGCGGCTCTTAGACGACCGGTCGGGAACCGAGGAGATCCGCTGTTCGTCCTACGAGGACGCGATCGACCGCGTCAAGGAACGCCAGCACGCGGTCACGGCGGCGAAGATCGTCGCCGGCGACGGCTCCGTCGTGTTCACCTCCGCAGACATGGACATCGACGACTGGGAGAGCGTCTGGCGACGGGAGAAACGCCGGCAGTCGGTGCAGGTCGAAGCGCACGACTGTCCGCACGACAGCGTCTCCTGTTTTCCCGACGATCTCTGCATCCGGTGTCAGATCGACAAGGTTCGAGACGGGTACTGAGCGCGGAAGAGTATCCTGCCGGCGGTCCTACGTCGATTCGAATCCGTGTCGCTCTCGATGGGCGGCCAAGAACGTCGCGTGCGGCCGATGCTCCGTTTCGTCGGGGAGCGTTAGTTCCTCGCCCTCGAGTCGCGCGAACTCCTCGTACCCCTCGAGGTCGGGACGGTCGGCGACCAACACGCGGTAGTCGTCGGTCACCGCGAGCCACCCGACGTCGAACGCCCAGTGGTGAAGCCGGCAGAGCGCGAGGCCGTTCCGGACGGTATCGCGTCCGTTCTCCTTCTTCGGGTAGATGTGGGCGGCTTCGATGTCGACGGTTCCGGCGGGCGACTCGCGGGACGCGCCGCAGATCGCACAGCGCCGGTCGTAGGCGGTTGTAACTCGTTTCGCGAAGGCGCTCGAGCGGACGCGCCGCTGCGTCGCGGTGAACGCCTCATCGTCGGCCGTGAGCGCGGGTTCGTCTGCATTTCCTCCACCGCCGGCGTCGGTTTCGGTCGACACGCTACCGGTTTCGGTGCCGTCGCCGACCACCGAGTCGGCGAGCGCTGCGAATTCGGCCGGGTCGTCGATTTCGAGTCGTTCCAGCGTGAACCGGTAGACCAGTCGATCGCCGTCGGCGTCGGCCACATACTCGGCGTCGACGACGTCGACCAACCCCTCATACCGGAGCCGGTCCG
This sequence comes from Haloterrigena salifodinae, assembly GCF_003977755.1. Lineage (NCBI taxonomy): Archaea > Methanobacteriati > Methanobacteriota > Halobacteria > Halobacteriales > Natrialbaceae > Haloterrigena > Haloterrigena salifodinae. The sequence continues at coordinate 1,551,452 of NZ_RQWN01000001.1, read as the reverse complement.
CGTCCGCCGGCTGGTAGAAGAAGTAAACCGGCACGACGGCCCCTTCGGCGTGGTCGACCAGGGCCCCGTTCGCGGGCGTCAAGTGCTGGTCACCTTTTGAGGGGACGCCCTCCCCGATGTAGGTGAACCGCTCGCCCTCGAGGTCGTCCCCGTACGGGCCGTCCTCGCGAGCCTTCAGGATGATGTACGCCAGGTCTCCGTCGCCGTCCGTCCGCGGGTTGATCCCCTTGATGTAGGAGCCGAAACTCGTGTCGAACGCCGCCTCGAGTTCCGACTGCGAGTACTCGGTTCCGCGCTCGAGCGCCGGAAGCCCGGACGCGACCCGTCTCGCCAGTCGCTCGCCGCTTTCGGTCAGCGAGTTCAGGTCGTCCGATCGCTCGACGTAGCCAAGACTCTGCAGCCAGCCACGGTGCTGTGCGGGACCGGAGGGGTCGGTCCACTCGACCTCCGAATGGTCGGCTGCGATCGCCGCGCCGAGTTCGGCATCCGTCTTCGGCCCGTCGAGCAGCGCCTCGAGGAGCGTCTCGAACCCGTGGACGTTCTCGACGAGCGCCTCGAACAGGATCTCGGGGTCCGACTCCGCGACCCACCGGACGCCCCGGTCGGTGAGTCGGACCCGTTCTTCCTCGAGTACAAGCAACCCGATCCGTTCGAGAAACCGCAGTCGGTCGGTGATTCCCTCGTCGCTGGTCGCCCGCGTGTTGGCTTTTACCCACTCGAGCAGCGCCGGCAGCGCCGGCTCCTCGGTGAGCACGTAGTGACAGCACTCCTCGAGGACGGCCGTGTAGTTCCCCGCACCGTCGAAGAACCGAACGGTGATGTTCAGTTTGTCTTCACCCATCCACGCGCTATCGGTCGGCCCCACGAGAGATAAACGGTCTGGACTCTCTCGAGAACGGACGGGTCGAACGTAGCGACTGGCCGTCGACCGAACGTCGGTCTCCGACCGCGAAAACAGCCTACAGGGAGGGACCGGAAACGCCGGAGGATCGATCGGAGCCGATCGTGACGGGTTCGAGCGAGATTTCGATTTCCTTGCCCGTGCCATCGACGACGACGGTGTGACCGGCGTACTCGAACTCGAGGGACGAGAATCCGGAACTTGAGGAGAGAGTGTCGATGACTTCGGGATCGATAACGTTGTAGAGCGGATCGAGTTCGACCGGATCGATTCCGGAGGCGTCGGCGACGAGTTCGATGACGGCCATACTCAGATCTTCGTCTGCTGCCGGAACCGCTGTCGGGTTCTGAGAGTTCATGACTGTTTCTGTTGAGACCGGGAGTAAAGAAAATGACTCAATTTTTCGCACTGCGTGGGCCAGGCAAAATCACAGTTCGACAAGACGGCACGTTATGACCGTTGCTGGACGTCCTCAATCGCGCGAACCGTCAGCGACGGTCGAATTGCGTCGTCGAGTCGACCGTCCGGTTACCACGTTCGTCCGATTGCCTTACTCGCGTCGCGGGACCTCGTGGCGGCCGAACCCGTACCGGAGCCGGTTCGCGAGGCGCCGCGAGAAGCGACCGTCGTCGGCCCGCGACCCGAACCGTTCGGAGAGCGCCGTGTAGATCAGGGGAAGCGGCACCTCCTGTTCTAAGGCCTCCTGGACGGTCCAGGTGCCGGTCGAGCCGCCTTCGACGCGGTCGGCGACGGTTCCGAGGCTATTGCCCTCTTCGCGGAACGCTTCTTCGCAGAGCTCGAGCAGCCACGACCGGATGACGGCGCCGTTGTTCCAGACCGACGCGACCGACTCGAGGTCCAGATCGTAGCGGCCCTCGTGGAGCAACTCGAAGCCCTCGCCGTACGTCTGCATTAGGGCGTACTCGACGCCGTTGTGGATCATCTTCACGTAGTGACCCGAGCCGGCGGGTCCCATGTGCTCGTGGCCGTCGGGCCCGGTCGCGACCGCGTCGAAGACGGGCGTCAGTTCGTCGTAGGCCCACTCGGGGCCGCCGATCATCAGCGAGAAGCCAAGTTCCGCGCCCGCGGGGCCGCCGGAGGTGCCACAGTCCAGATACGCCGCGGGACAGGACTCCGCGCGGCGCACGGAGTCCTCGAAGTAGGAGTTGCCGCCGTCGACAACGACGTCGTCGCCGTCGAGGTGGCTCTCGAGTTCCTCGAGGGTCGCGTCGACGGCCTCCCCGGCGGGCACCATCAGCCAGATGCGCTTCTCCTCGCCGAGTCGGTCGGTGAGGTCGGCGATCGACTCCGCCGGCTCGGCGCCGGCGTCGGCGGCCGTCGCGACGGCCTCTGCGTCGAGGTCGAAGGCGACGACGTCGTGGCCGGCCTCGAGGCTGCGGTCGACGACGATCTGTCCCATGCGTCCGAGTCCGATTACGCCCAGTTGCATGGAGACCACTCGGCGGGGCTGCGAGGTAGTGGTTGTGATTTCGCGGGCTGTAGCGTCTTCCCGGCGCGTCGACTCGTGCGCGTTTCGACGGCCTGTTCGATCGCGTTCTCCCGTTCGATCACTCACTCGAGCGCGCGACGTAGCGTCGCTCTCGATGGAAGCGCGCTGGCACCGCCTCTGTACGACCGCTGATATCGTTACCCGACGCTGTCGGCGGAGAAGGAACGAACTGCAACGTACCGCTAGCGTACCGTTTCGCTCGCAACCGGTGTAGTGACCCGAGTCAGCCGGCCGATCAGTGCAGCGGCTTCTCGAGTCGGGCCCAGCCGATCGCGTCGAGGACGACAATGCGTTCGTTGTGGCGGACGTAGACGCCGTTGTACTCTCCGCCGGAGCCGCTGTAGTAGGGCAGCGAGCCGCGGACGGTATCGACGACGGACCAGGCGCCGTCCCGGTCGATCGTCACGTGTTCCCATTCCTCGCGCGCGTCGTTGCGGACCGCGCGGCCGATGGCGCGTCGCGCGCCTGGAATCTTGCCCAGTCGCTGGGAGGTGCTGTCAACGACGGTCGCGCCGTCGGGAACCTCGTTGCGGCCGATGATTCGTGCGCCGAGGTTCGCTTTCGATCGCGACGGCGAATCGGTGCGCTGACCCGAGCGAAGTGCGTATCCGGCGACTGCGGCCGTTCCGACCGCCAGCAACGACAGCGCCATTTCTTTGCCCCTGATCATCATGGGAGTACCTTACAGTAACTGATTAAGTATCTTTCGCAAGAATGTCCGGCTTTCGTTGGCGTCCGAACGACAGGATTGCGGCGCAAACTGTCCCGTTCGGTTGACGGTCGCCGTTCGACGGACTTCAGAGAAGCGCCGCGGCGTTGGACGTGATCGCGCCGCCGACGACGAGCAATCCGACGGCGACGACCGCCCCCGCCCGGTATACGGGAAGCGCGTTGGCCGCCGGCTCGCGGAGTTTCTTCCCGTTGAGTCCCGTCTCGAGTCGCTTCGCTCCGATCTCGACGAGACCGGCCAGAAGCGCCCAGAGGACCACCATTCCGAGCACCAGGTGACCGTTGGTCGTCTCGAAGAGCCGTGCCGTCGTGTAGCGCTGGCCGGCGAGGTGGCCGCCGGAGAGCAGCAAAACGAGGGCGCTCACGCGCGAGATAGTGGTCAGTTTCCCGGAGATCGCCTCGAGGGGCTTGGTCGTGTTGAACGCGCCGTCCCGCGCAAGGGGCAACACGACGAACGCGACGTAAAAGACGCTGCCGGCCCAGATCCCGGCGAAGATCAGGTGAATTGTCTGGGCGAGGAACGCATCAACCATACCGACTGCCTCGGAGGGATGGAGTATCAGCGTTCCGACTCGCGGCCGAACGCGACGTCGACTCGGGCGACGAGTCCTGTCACTCGAGCCAGTCGGGGAGCCACGCGACCAGCCGTCGCCGGAGGAGCGCGTAGACGATCGAGAGGACGACGCCGACGAGAACGATGACAGTGATCGGCCCGTCGAAGACCGCCAGCGCAGGAATTGCGAGGATAGTGGCGAGCGCAGCGTCCTCTGGGGCGCCGTCGTACCGGATCCAGCGCCGCGGTCGGAGCCACCGGCCGCGGACGTGGTCGTAGACGGCCCGGTCGTGTCGGTGGTTCCACGGGTCCATCTCGGGACCGCTGCCGGCGGCGTCACTGACCGCGTGGAGCCACGCGGCGACGGCGAAGGCAGCGAGCGCGGCCGTGAGCGAGCCGGGGACGGCGACGGCGACGGCGACCGCGAGAACGGCGACCGCGGCGCCCGCCACCGGGAAGTGAAACGTCCGTCGGTGGTCGAAAACGAGGTCGAAATCGGGGGCGAGCCCGCCGAGTATCGCCCCGACGGCCAGCGGCGTCGCCAGCTCCGGCAGCAGGTAGGCGACCGGGGCGACGGCGGCGAGCCCCGCGAACACGTGCGTCGTCGCCATCATCGGTACCACTCCCTCAGACGGATGGTCACAAACGGATACGCGAACCGGCACGCCGCCGCCATCGATTCACTCGAGGCCTTCGCCCTGATAACTCCCGTCGTAGACGCCCTCGTGGTCGGCTTCCGCGAGGACCAGCTGGGCGATCCGGGCGCCGCGTTCGATCTCGACGTCGTGGTGGACCTGTAACAGGCCCTCGCCGCGGCCCTCGTAGCCGGCGTCCCAGACGGCCGTGTTCAGCATACAGGAGTTACGCATCAGCGACGAGCGAGGATAGACGAAGCCGATGTGGCCCTCCGGAATTTCGATCCGCTCGCCATAGCGGGCGACGTACGCGCCCTCCGGCAGGTAGTAGGTGTCGGGATCCTTCTGCTCGAGTTCCTCGAGGGGACGGGCGACGCGATCGCCGACTTGCTTGCCATCCCGGCCGATTCGACCCGGCTCGAGCTGTTCGAAGACGACGTCCAGCGTGAGGTCGACGCCGTTGGGCTGGATCTGATCGGCGGCCGTCGGCGAGACGTGCTCGGCGACGAACGTACCGGAGCGGAACATGTACTCCAGACGCTTCGGGACGGAGAAAAGCGTACCGTTCGGGACGGCCCGTACGGGACGGCCACGCGTCCCATGCCGGTCGGTATCGGGCCCCGACGGACGCGTCCGCGCACCCTTCGTCGTCCGTCCGCTTGCTCGGCAATAATTACGGGAAAACTGTCGTGTTTGCCTCTCTTACCCCTGCGCTGGCTCGTGGAAACACGCTGGATTTATCACGACGGAAAGCCGAGTTTTGGGTGCTATGGGACAGACTCTCACCGAGAAGATTCTCGACGACCACCTCGTCGAGGGCGAACTCGAGACCGGCGAGGAGATCGGGATCGAGATCGACCAAGTGCTCACACAGGACACGACCGGGACGATGGTCTGGCTCCAGTTCGAAGCCATGGGACTGGACGAGGTCCAGACCGAGATCGCCGCTCAGTACTGTGACCACCAGACGTACCAGTTCGACTTTAAGAATACTGACGACCACCGTTTCCTCCGCTCTGCGGCCGGTACCTACGGCGCATATTTCTCTCGCCCCGGTAACGGCATCTGCCACAACGTCCACCGCGAGAACTTCGCGGCCCCCGGCAAGACGCTGCTGGGTTCGGACAGCCACACGCCCACGCCCGGCGGTCTCGGCGAACTCGCCATCGGATCCGGCGGGATCGACGTCACCGTCGCCATGGGCGGCGCACCGTACTACATCGAGATGCCCGAAGTCGTCAACGTCCGCCTCGAGGGCGAACTCCCCGAGTGGGCCACCGCGAAGGACGTCATCCTCGAGTTGCTCCGTCGTCTCTCCGTGAAAGGCGGCGTCGGCAAAATCCTCGAGTACACCGGTCCGGGCGTCGAGACCCTGACCGCTCCCGAGCGGATGACCATCACCAACATGGGGACGGAACTCGGCGCAACGACGTCGATCTTCCCGACCGACGAGCAGACCGAGGACTACCTCCAGCGCGTCGGCCGCGGCGACGAGTACGAGGAGCTCCAGCCCGACGACGACGCCGAGTACGACGACGAGATCGTCGTCGACCTTTCGGACCTCGAGCCGCTGATCGCACAGCCCTCGATGCCCGACAAGGTCGTTCCCGTCAGCGAAGTCGAAGGCGAGTCCGTCGAGCAGGTCATCGTCGGCTCCTGTACGAACGGCGGCTACGAGGACATCCTCCCCGTCGCCAAAATGCTCGAGGGTCGCGAGACCTCGATGGAGACCGAGACGATCGTCGCACCCGGCTCCAAGCAGGCCTCCGAGATGCTCGCCCGTGAGGGCTGGGTCGCGGAGATGATGGCCGCCGGCGTCAACTTCTCTGAGGCGACGTGTGGTGCCTGTATCGGCATCGGTCACGTCCCCTCCTCGGACTCCGTCTCGCTGCGAACCTTCAACCGCAACTTCGAAGGTCGTTCGGGTATCGAAGACGACAACGTCTACCTCTGCTCGCCGGAGGTCGCCGCCGCTGCGTCGCTCAAAGGCGAAATCGTCGATCCGCGCAACCTTGCCGACGAACTCGGCGACCTCGAGGCCCCCGGCGTCGAGCTCCCCGACGAGTACGACGGCTCCAAGACGGACCTCATCAGTCCCAACGAAGCTGTCGACGACGAACTCATCAAGGGTCCGAACATCGGCGACGTCCCGCTGAAGGACCAGCTCGACTCCGACATCGCGGGTGAGGCCCTCCTGAAGATGGAGGACAACATCACGACCGACCACATCATCCCGGCGACCCAGGACATCCTGATGTACCGGTCGAACATCGACAAGCTCTCCGAGTTTACCCTCTCGCGCGTCGACGACACGTTCGCCGAGCGCGCTCGAGAGGCCGACGGCGGCGTCCTCGTCGCCGGCGAGAACTACGGTCAGGGCTCCTCGCGAGAGCACGCCGCGATGTGTCCGATGTACCTCGGTATCGAGGCCGTCCTCGCACAGAGCTTCGCCCGGATCCACCGCGCGAACCTCTTCAACTTCGGTATCGTCCCGCTGACGATCGACGAGGACACCTACGCCGACATCGACCAGGGCGACGAGGTCGAGATCGTCGACGACGTCTACGACGCCGTCACCTCCGGTCAGGAGGAGTTCACGGTCCGCGTCAACGGCGACGAGGAGTACACCGCTACCCTCGACGCCTCCGAGCGCGAACGCGACATCCTCGCGGCCGGCGGCAAGCTCGCCTGGACGAAAGAACAGGCCGAGGGCGGCAGCGGCGCCGCGCCCGCCGACGACTGATCGGCTCGCTTCAGCGAGCGAATCACTGTTTCGATTTTTTGTTCCTCTGTTGGAATCCTCACTGACCGTTGGGAGTTGTTCGCTGCACACTATAGATAACGGATGTAATACGTTGGGTAGAAAACTATCCCAGTTCTGTTAATATCAGTTAGGTGTGCGGAACTCCTCGGATACCGCACCTCGGCGTATCGAAGCGGTCAATACGTCTCCTAATCAAATAACCGCAGCCGAAATACAGGCGCGCGATCGGGTGGAGGAGATGCAGATAGGCTGTTCAGGTCGATATTAAGTCGCTCGGTGGAGGCGGGTTCTCTGTCTCATTGGTCACTGCCGGTAACGAAAACGTGAACGTCGTCCCCTCTCCGGGACTGGAATCGACCCGGATCTCGCCGCCGTGACGTTTGACGATGCGTTCACAGAGTGCGAGCCCGATTCCCGTCCCTGAATGCTCGTCCTGACTGTGCAGGCGCTGGAACACCTCGAAGATGCGATCTTGGTCCTCCGAATCGATCCCGATGCCGTTATCGCGAACCGAGATTATCCACTCCTCGGTATCGGGTTCGGCGGAAACGTCGATCCGCGGCGGCTCGTCGCCGCTGTACTCGATCGCGTTCGACAAGAGGTTCTGAAAGAGTTGGCGTAATTGACTCCGATCTCCCTCGACGTGCGGTAACTCGCCGGTTTCGATACTGGTGTCGGTCTCGTCGATCTGCAGTTGAAGATCCTCCCGAACGTTGGCGACTACCTCGGCGAGATCGACGGGTTCGAACTGTTCACCCTGTGTATCCACGCGTGAATACTCGAGCAACCCGTCGATCATTTCTTTCATACGCACCGAGCCGTCGATCGCGTACTCGAGGAACTCCTCGCCGTCGTCGTCGAGTTCGTCACCATATCGGCGGTCGACGAGTTCCAGATAACTCGAGACCATCCGGAGGGGCTCTTGCAGGTCGTGAGACGCGGCGTACGCGAACTGCTCTAAGCGTTCGTTCGATTCCCTGAGCTCCGCTTGCGTCCGTTCAAGTTGGTGATTTTGCCGTTCGAGTCGATAGGCATGTGTTTTCGCTTGCGCGGCGTACGTCCCCACGCCGTATCCAGCGACACAACTGAAGCCTGTGAGTATAGAGACAGACCACAGTGGGCTGGAGAGATTCGGTCCGGGCTGGAGGTTGTAGAGCGCGAGAATGGCGAGCATCACCCCGATTCCGACGAGGCACCAGCCTGCAATCGTGGAATAGAATCTCGGGTGGATGTCGGTGTCGGGCAATCGATATCCACCAATGAGGAGGACGAATCCGGAGCCGCCGATGAAGCTGGAGACGAAGAGAACACTCGGAAGGGTCAGCTTCGGAGTGGTAGGCAGAAACGCCCATCCAACAGCAAGGGCGAGGTACAGCCCCCCAAGAAGGATGATCGCGTTCCTCCCGCCTATGACGGCCATGGAGCGGTCCCAGAGGCGCATTGACGTGTTTGCACCAGGGCCGACTATAGTCCTTACGACTCGACCAGTGGATACCCGTTTAGTGTTCAGTTCGCGCGTACAGTGACTGCGTATTTCGGATCGAAATGAATGTGGTTATATCCAACTCTCCGACCGTATGATTCGGATATGGAATCTACGTCGCGCGGTTTCCTCGTTGAACTGCTCGAGACGCCCTCGCCGTCGGGCTACGAAACTCGCGGACAGCGCGTTTGGCTCGACTACGTCGAACGATTCGCGGACGACGTTCGTACGGACGCTTACGAGAACGTAATCGCCGTTCACGAGGGGGACCCCGACGCGCCCGAAGTGGACCTCACTGGCCACGCCGACGAGAACGGATTCGTCAGACCGGGACGCATCGGCGGTAGCGACCCGTCGGTTTCTCGGGGCCAGCACGTGACGATTCACGCCGCAGACAGTCCCGTCGAGGGAGTCATCGGACAGACGGCGATCCACCTCCGCGAAGAGAGCGACGACGGACCCGAGATATCGGATCTCTGGATCGACGTCGGGGCCGAAAGCGAGGAGGAAGCGAGCGGACGCCTCGAAATCGGCGACCGATTACGTTCTCGTCGACGGTCTCCTGGCTCTCGGAGACGCGCCTCGCCGCCCGCGGTCTCGACGATCGCGTCGGGACGTGGGCCGCCGCCGAAGGCTTCCGCACGGCCGTCGAAGCCGGCAGCGAGGCGACCGTCTACGCCGTTTCGACCGTCTAGGAGGAGGTCGGCGTCAAAGGGGAGCAGATGGTCGGTTTCGACCTCGAACCCGATGCCGTCGTTGTCGTCGACGTCGGTCACGCGGTCGACTACCCCTCGGCACCGAGCGAGAAGACGAGCCGAATGGAACTCGGCGAGGGACCGGCCTTGGGACGGGGGAGTACGAATCATCCGACGCTCTTCGAGGCGCTCCGGTCGGTAGCCGACGACCGAGAGATCGGCGTCCAGGTCGAAGCGCTCGGTCTCGGGACGGGAACTGACGCCGACGGCTTCTTCACCGCGGCCGGCGGAATCCCCTCGCAAGTCGTCAGCGTTCCCAACCGGTACATGCACACCCCCGTAGAGGTGATCGACACCAACGATCTCGAGGCCGTGGCGGCGCTGCTCGGCGCATTCGCGAGTAGCGCGCGCGAGTTCGCCCCGTTCGCTGTCGATATCTGACCACCCTCGAGACGATGAGCGTCGCGAACGCGAGATACGACACCGGTACTCGCGAACCGGTACCGACATCCGATCGGAGCCGATAGCTCGACCGAATGCCGACCCGTGGACACGAAAACGAGGGCTACCGACGACTGTTCGACAGCGACGGCCTGACCTTCGGCGCCGGTTTCCCGCTAACGGGAGCGAACCGCTCGACGCCCGACATCGAAGCCGAACTGCGACTCGCCGAACGCGCCGAGGCGGTCGGCTTCGACGGCCTCTGGGCGCGAGACGTTCCGACCTACTGGCCGAAGTTCGGCGACGCCGGCCAGACGTTCGACACGTGGCCGTGGCTCTCCCACGTCGCGACCCGAACTAACGACATCGCACTCGGTACCTCGAGTATCGTCCTCACGCTCCGGCATCCGATCCATGTCGCCAAATCCGCTGCGACCGTCGACCGGCTCTCGGACGGCCGGCTCGTCCTCGGCGTCGCCTCTGGCGACCGCGACCCCGAGTACCCCGCCTTCGGCGTCGACCGCGAGGAGCGGGGCCGGGCGTTTCGCGACCGGTTCGAGGCCGTCCGCACCGTCTGGCGGGAGGACTTTCCGACTGTCGAGGGCGAATGGGGCTCCTTATCAGGCGACCTCGAGGTCGTCCCCGAGCCCACGACCGAAACGATCCCGCTCCTCCCGACGGGCAACGCCCGCCAGTCCCGCGAGTGGATCGCCGAGCACGGGGATGGCTGGTTATTCTATCACCTCCCGGAACGCACGCTGGAAGAGTACCTCGTCGAGTGGCGCGAGTCGGCCGGCGAGAAACCGTTCGCCATCGCGGTTCGCGTCGAGTTTGCCGACGATCCGACGGCCGACGCCGAACCGCTGCACCTTGGCTTTCGGGCCGGCGTCGAGTGGTTCCGGGACTACTTCCGGCGACTCGAGGAGTACGGCCTCGACCACGCCATCATCGGGCTCGAGAACGAGGATCGCGAGGCGGCGCTGTCGACGTTCGCCGACGAAATCATCGAACCGCTGTAGGATTCGGATCCGCAGTCGAGAAGTAGCGACCGATCACGGGCGGTCCCGTGTCGCCTCGGCGGTAGCGCTGAATCCGGCATCGAACAGTTCGACCGTCGCACCCGTCGGGCTACCGGGTTGACCGCCCGGGCTCGCCGGTCCGCCGGGTTCCGCGAGTACGAGTTCGACGGCGGCTCCGTCGAGTATCAGCGCGTCCGCGAGCGCGACGGTGAGTCGGTTCGGCTCCAGCGTCTCGATCGTCGCCAGACGGTCGGCGCCGTCGGCAGTGACCGAGACCGACGGCCCGTCCGCGTCGGTGAAGTCGATCGCGCCGGCAGTCTCGACGTTGCGGTAATCGAGTTTGAGCGCCTCGAGGCCGTGCGTCGTGGTGTCGACGCCCTCCAGTAGCCACCGGTGTTCGAAGACGCCGCCGCCTCGCTGGGACACCGACAGCAGCGCCCGTTCGACCGAAACGCCGGGAACCGAAAGCGAGAGGTCGCGCTCGGCGTCGACCCGAGTCTCCGCGCCCGTCGCCGTGACGTCGACGGTTCCGGTTATCGTCGAGCCGACCAACGATCCGATCGCTGCCGGCGTCGGCTCGACCGTAATCTCCGCGAGGCGGTCGCCCGGGTCCAGCGGATCGCCCGCGTCACCGCCGACGAGCAGTCTGTCTCCGTCGACAGCCGCTGCCTCGTCGGTCGTCCGAATCCGAAATTGGTTGGACGCGAGGGTGAGCGCGATGGGCGCGGAGAGCCCGTTGACGACGGAGAATGTCGCGGGCGACGGCCGGGGGCCGTCTTCGAACAGGGTACCGCCGGCCTCAACGCCGTCCTCGGTCAGTCCCAGGTAGGCGACGGCATCGCCGGCGGCGTCGACGGCCGCGTCTCGCCGGGCCGCCGACCGCGAGAGGCCGAGCGTCTCGACGGCAAGGGTACCGCTCGAGGCGGCCATCAACAGCAGCGCTGCGCGTCTGGTTCGCTTCATCTCATCGCCCCTCTTCCGTTCGGTTCCGGTACTCGAGTTCCACGGCCGGCGGTTCGTCGGCGATACCGAGCCGGTTGCGCCGCGCGTAGTAGCGGTGTGCGAGCGCGGAGACGCCGAAGGCGACGACGACGAACACTCCCCACGCGTGCGACGGGAGGTCGGCGAACAGCGGAAAGCCGGCGACGGTCGCCCCGAGCAACAACGTGGCCACCGCCGTCAGCCCCAGATAGTAGTCGCTCCACGGGATTTCTCGTCCGCGAACGACGTCCATGTAGATCTCGACGTTCTCGAGCGCCGGGGTGGGTTCGACGAGCCCCCGATCGCGGTCGAACTCGACGACGCCGGCCTTATCCAGCTTCGGTAGATGCGACTGCTGGAGCGCCGTATAGACTCGCTTTCGATCGGTACTCGAGACTTCCTCGTAGGCGAGTCCATCCTCCGCCGCGGCGATCTCTTGTGAGAGGTCGCCGATGTCAGCCGTCTCCGCCTCGTCCATCAGCGTGTGAAGGATGTGTCGCCGTCGTCGGTTCGACAGGAGTTCGAAGAGTTCGTCTTCGGTCAATTCGTCTTGGTTTCGTCGCGGGACGTTCCGGTCCCGAGTCTGTTCCGCGTGGCATCCCCCCATTCAATCGAACGTGGGACGCGTACAGAAATAAAACTATTGAAATCCTGAATTTCTTCAATTAAATTATTTTGTGTAGAGAATATTTGTTCTAGTGATAAGCTTCGACCATCCGCCGATCGACGGTCACAGATCCGCTTTCGGGAGTTACCCGGAACGGTCGTCGTCGCTCGATTCTCCCGCGATGCGGGTTCAGTCACCGGTTGACCGAGAGTCAATCGGACCGAGACCGCCTCCAATCGTACTCAGGGGTCGATTGACCGAAAGCCAACGATGCGTCGATCGCAGTCTACGGACCGCTGACTCGCACGCGACTCGAGTCAATCGCCACCATGCGACGTACCACGTTCGCTCCACCGCTCGTTGATAGAAGGGAAACCAGTGTCAGAATTAATTCCACGACTGTATTACAATATCCCCTGCTGTCCATCGCTGAATCGTGGTCCCCGCGAGAAGCGGGGCGACGGGTTCTCGCGGACGACCGTCCGCGAGGTTCCGCTCACCACACCACTAACCATGCAACGACGCAAATTCGTTATCGGAATGGGCGCACTGGCATCCGGAACCGCCGCGGCGATCGGGACGGGGGCGTTCTCGAGCGTGAGCGCGAATCGTGACATCGACGTCGAAGTCGCCGACGACGCTTCGGCCTACCTGCGACTCGAGGGCACCGGCGGCGACAACGCGGACTACGTCACCGACGACGGGAACGACGGCACGCTGACGATCGATCTCAGCCCGAGCAACGACGGCGTCGCGGGCGGCGGCGAGGGCGTCAACCCCGATGCGGTCACGCAGATCGGGAACCTGTTCGACATCGAGAACCAGGGGACGCAGGAAGTCGACGTCATCGTGGCCAAACACGGCGATAACGCCGACCTGGTCGCGTTCTACCCGGACGGCGAGGCCTACGACGGCGACTCGCTGACCGACAGCGCGGTCACGCTCGGCGCCGGCGAGAGCACGACGATCTGTCTCGAAATCGATACCGAAGACAGCGGCCTCGGCGACGGCGACGAACTGCTCGACTCGGTGACCTTCAGCGCGACCGCGTAACTGAGTGGATAACAGATGGAACGACGCAACTTCGTCCTGAGTATCGGCACGCTCGCGGCGGGCAGCGGGCTCGCCCTCGGTACCGGCGCGTTCAGCAGCGTCCAGGCCGAGCGCGACGTCGCCGTCACCGTCTCCGAGGACGCCAGCGCGTACCTTGGCATCCAGCCCGGCGACGGGCCGAACGGCAATTATGTGGACACGACCGACAGCGACGCGCTCGCGATCAATCTGACCGGCGACAACGACAATGTCGGCGACGGTATCGCCGGCGGCCAGGGTCTGAACGCCAACGCGGTCACGGGAATCGAGGACATCTTCCAGATCCAGAACCAGGGCTCCCAGGAGGTCGAACTCCGGGTCACGCCGCTGGCGTTTGGCGACGTGGACTGGCAGGACTTCGACGGCGTGCTTGGTGTCCTGCTCGTGCCCCAGGCCGGCGGAATCGAGATTGATCTCGAGTGGCCGCCGTGGGAGAGCAACTTCATCTCGATCTCGACGCTGTCGCCCGGTGAGGAGATCGAGTTCAGTCTGGCGGCGTTCGCCCTCCCGGAGACGGCGGTGGACTCGGTCGCCGTCAACGACGAGATCGAAATCATTGCAGAGGAGGTCTAAGAGATGACGGACACGACACCGACGCTCGACGACTACGAGACGGTAGCGGGTATCGAATTCGACCTATCCGGTGAGGAACTCGACCGGGAAACGATCAACGCGGAGCTAGAGCGGCTCTTCTCCGCGTAGCGCCGCGACGCCGATTTTCGTCGTAGCGAGCTGCGTTTGACTGTCACCGATACCGCAAATACATGTTATAAATCGAAATATACAAGTAATTTTATAAAATTAGTCTAGGTGTACGAATGATTCACTGGGGGGTGACGCGGGTGTTTCAGGGGCTCGTACTCGCGAGTATCCTCGCCCTGTTCGCGGGGCAGATACTCGGCCAGCCGATCCTGCTGGGGTTCGTCGAGACCGGCAGCATGGAGCCGACCATCGAGACCGGTCACGGGTTCGTCGCGGTTCCGGACGTCGTGACGGACGATCCGGAGCCCGGCGACGTAATCGTCTTCGAGGCCGAGGAGATCGACGGCGGCGGGCTGACGACTCACCGGGTGGTTGAGGAGACCGAGCGGGGATACATCACCAAGGGCGACGCCAATCCGGTTACGGATCAGGACTCGGGGGAACCGCCCGTTCAGGACGGGCAGATCGTCGCGAGCGCCTGGCGACCGACGGGCGAGGTCGTCACGATCCCCCATCTCGGAACCGCCGTGATGACGGTCGGTGACGCCATCGAGTCCGGCCAGAGCCGACTGGCGGTCGCGTTCGGGCTCGGATCGATCCGGGGAACGTCGGGGCTGGCGTATCTGGGACTCGGGCTATCGGGGGCCCTCTACGCCATCGAGACGGCCCGCGAGCGCCGCAGCGTGTCCGACGAGTCGCGGCTGGGCAGCGACGACGGGGTGGCGCTCGATCCGCGACTCCTCTGTGGCGTCTTCGCGCTGCTGGTCGTCGTCGCCGCCGCGGGGGCGATGCTCGTCCCCGCCGGTACCCAATCGTACGGCGTCGTCAGCGCGGAGTTCGACTCCGAGCAGGCGCTGGTGATCGAACGGGGGACCACCGAGACGGTGCCATACGTCGTGGCCAACGACGGGATCGTCCCCGTCGTCTCGTACGTCGAAACGGAAAGCGACCACGTCGCGGTCGACGAGGGACCCGCGACCGTCGGTCCGCGGGACGACGCCGAGGTCCCCCTGTCGATCTCGGCGCCCGCCGAGACCGGCCACTACCCGGCCTACGTCACCGAGTACCGGTACCTGCACGTGCTCCCGCTGCCGGTAATCGACGCCCTCCACGACGTCCATCCGTGGTCGCCCGTCGTCGTCATCGTCTCGCTGCTCGGCGGGCTCACGTACGGTGTCGGCCGCCGGCTCTGTGGTCCCCGCGATCCGCGCTCGCGGCGGGACGCGGCTCGCGACCGGCGGACGAAGACGCGTTCGCTCATCCGGAAACGCTATTAATACATGGTATCGCTACTGACGGACGTCGACAGCGACGAGACGGGGCGGGAGCGACGGCTGCGGCTTCGCGCCCTGCTCGCGGAGTATCGGACGGTGCTACTGATCGCGTTCGTCGTCCTGCTCGGCCTCGGCGCGTGGCTGAGCTACGGCGCCTACGCCACCTCGGAGACGGCGACCGAGCAACAGCTCGAGCACCGCTGGATGGCGACGGGGGAGTTCTCCCACGGTGCCGTCGTCACCGAGTCCAACCCCGTCCATCCCGAGGGGACGCGCCTCGAGAACAAGTCGCTGTACTACGAGGGGATCGCGCCGACGGTCGACGGCGAGTTCGTCGGCGGATACGACGCCGGCGGCGGCGAGAACGTCCGCGTCTCGGTCGCGGTCGACCTCATCTATCGCTCGGTCGACCCGAACGGCGACGGCGTCTACTGGAGCCGACGGGAGGAACTCGAGTCGGCGACGGCGACGGACGTCGCGCCGGGCGAGGCAGTCACCGCGTCGTTCGCGGTCAACGTCACGGCGGTCAAGGAGTCAATCGCCGAGATCGAGCGGGAGGTCGGGGCCGGCCCCGGCGAGACCGAGATCGTCCTCGACCTCGAGCGGACGGTCGACGGCCGGATCGACGGCGAGCGCCGCTCGGCGAACCACAGCTACGAGGTGCCGATCACGACGGACGGGGAGGCGTACCGCCTCGAGGCCGACGGCTCGTACGACGAGCCACGAGAGGAGTACGAGTCCGTCGAGGTTCCTGTCTCGGCAGGGCCGCTTCGATCCGTCGGCGGACCCCTGTTGCTGGGGCTGGGCGCAGCCGGTATCAGTGCCGTGGCGGTCGTAACGCGTCGGTTCCCGGAGCTGACGGAGACCGAACGCGAGTGGCTGGCCTACCGGACCGACCGCTCGGAGTTCGAGGAGGTAATCACGACGGTCAGTCTTCCCGCATCGGAGCTTGCGGAGCCTCGTGCGACGGTCGACTCGCTGGCGACGCTCGCGCGCCTCGGAATCGATCTCGAGGCAGCGGTGCTCTTCGATTCGGACGAGAACCGCTACGTCGTCCGCGGCGACGGCGTCCGATACGTCTTCGAGCCGCCGCGGCCGCCGACCGGGGACGATCTGCTCGCCCCCGTGACGATGGAGGCCGATTCGGCGGCGGACGATACCGACACCGGCCGCGAGGAGCTCGCAGTCGGCGAGGCCGACGGATCCGCCGCGTCGCCGACCGACTCCGATACCGGGTCCGCGCCGGTGACTGTTCCTGACGGTCGCGACGCGGACTCCGACCGATCGGCGCGTCGGGAGACGACCGGGAACGCTGTCGAACCGACTGACCCAGACGTCGAAGCGGCGGCGAGAGCACCTCGCGACTCGTCGAGCGAGACGACCCGCGAGCCGCTGCTCGAGTCGCCGGCGGAGCCGTCGGAGCCGGCGTCCGACTCGACTGCCGGCATCGACGACGAGGACCTGCTCGCACTCGCCGGACTCGAGCCCAGGGACCTTTCGGGGCCCCGCCTGTTCGAGTCGACGGGAGACGGCGACGAAGAGCGAGCGGATCGATCCCAAGGCGGGCCCGATCACTGACAGTGACGGTTCGAGGCGGCCGTCGGCTTAGTCCTCGCCGTCCGCCCGATCGCGAAGCTGTCGCTTCTGCCGGCGTTCGGTCACGTGATCGACGCCGTCGGCCAGTTCCTCGCGGACCTCGGTCTCGAAGGCGTCGACCTCCGCTACGAACTCCTCGGAGAACTCCTCGACGAGTTCGAAGGTCCACTGGTCGCTGACCGCGCCGGCCGGGAGGTGGTCGTCTCTGAGGGCGTCGGCCCACTCCTCGTGGCCGGCCTCGCGGAGGGCGTCCTCGGCGTCGCCCATGCGGTCCATCGCGTGGCCCAGCTCGTGGTGGAACTCGAGTAAGGTCCCGTAAGCCCGATGGACGTACTCGATCCCAAGCTGGAGTTCGTGCAGCGCGTCCGCTTCGACGTCGCTCAACTCGAGGTCGTCCGGGTCGCGTTCCATACCGGTCGGACGCCGACCGCGACAAAAGCCCTTGGGCCAAACAGCGGCCGATTCTCGCGGCCGATACTGGGGCCGCAACACTCTCGACGGTCGACTCGAGAGGAGTCGTGAACGCGATGGCGATACTCGACGACCTCTCGGGCTACGAGTTCGAGGACCTGATGGAGGACGTGTTTCGACACTGCGGCTACGAGAACGTTCGACAGTCGCGGCGGACGGCCGACGAGGGACGGGACATCCTGATGGAGGAAGTCGTCGACGGCCGCCGCCGGGCGGTCGTCGTCGAGTGCAAGCACACGGGGACCGTCAGCCGGCCGGTCATCCAGAAACTCCACTCGGCGGTCGCGACCTACGACTACGACGGGCCGGTCCGCGGGATGGTCGTGACGACCGGTCGGTTTACCGAGCCCGCACGCGACTACGCCGCGAACCTGGGGTCGAACCGGGAGGGCGGCATCGAACTCCTCGACGGACGGGACCTCCGGGAGATCGGCACGGAGATCGGTCTGGATCTCTACAACGGTCGGATCGAGATTCTCTGCGAGGAAGCGCTCCGGCCGACCCACCCCACCGCCGGCCGGGACGCCCCGGTCTTCGAGGCCGTCCGCGAAATCGAGAACCTCGAGGCCGCGACGATTCCGACGCCCGAGACGACGGTCGCGCTCGAGCCGACGGTTACCGTCCGCGCGACGACAGACGCGACGTTCGAGACCTCCGTCGGCGTCATCCACCGGATCGACGAGACGACCGGCCTCGTGATCCGCGCCGACCGCGACGAGCCGCGGGTCGCGACCGGCGACGTTCGCGACCTCGCCGCCAACCGCTCGGCGTCCCGCATCGACCTCGAGGCGGCCGACCTCGAGTCGACCTTCGACGACGTCGAACGCCACCGGTTCGGGCAAACTGAAACCGAGTACAAGGAGTGGACCGTCGACCGCCTCCGGCAGGCGCAGACGGCGACGGTCCACTACACGGGCGACAACAACGTCGACTACGAAAAGACCTGCACGCCGAGCCGTTCGGACATCTCGGTCCGAGATATCGACCCCGTTTACGTTCCGCACGTCCGGTCTCGCCTCTCGCTGGGCGAGTACGACTACTGGTACGCCTACCGCGCCGCCGGCCCCTCGCGGGCGACCACGCGAAACGACCTTCAGGAGTGCGTCCACTGCGAGACGGCGGGCGCGAGCGAGACCTACACCTACTGCGACAACTGCGGGAGCGTCAACTGCGAGGAGCACACGAAAGCAGAGCGACTCGAGGGCGACCCCGTCTGTACCGGCTGTGCCGTCACCGAGCGGTTCGCGCTCGAGACGAAGTACTTCTACGACGAGACGAACCTCGAGGCCTTCCGCGAGGAGTACGCGGCCATGCCGGTCCACGAGAAGGCTATGGAGAACGTCCCGCTGGCCGTCGGAAGCGTTCTCTGTGCGCTGCTCGCGGCGTTCTTCGTTGCGAGTTCGATCGGGCTCGTCTAGCTCGGGTCCGTCGGCCGGCTCACTCGTCGCCGACCAGTTCGCGGAGCGAGTTGCCGGCGATCGCCAGCCCGGTGACGGCCAGCGCGCCGGTCGTGACGACCGGATTCAACAGGCCCGCCAGCGCGACGGGGATCACGATCGCGTTGTAGCCCAGCGCCAGGCCGAGATTCTGGACGACCCGACGGCGGGCGGCCCGCGCGAGGGCGAACGCGCGCTCGACCGCGGCGAGGTCGTCCTCGACGATCGCGAGGTCGGCCGCGTCGGCGGCCAGCGCCGTCCCGCCGCCCAGCGAGAGTCCCAGATCCGCCGCCGCCAGCGCCGGCGCGTCGTTAGTCCCGTCGCCGACCATCGCCACGTGACCCTCGGTTCGCAGCCGGCGGATCGCTGCTGTCTTGCCTGCGGGTGGAACATTCGCGAAGACTCGCGTGACGCCCGAGTGCCCCCGGAAGTTGGCCGCCGCCGAGCCGTCGTCGCCGGTGAGAACCACGACGTCGACGCCCTCGTCGGCCAGCGCCGTCACCGTCTCCGCCCACCCCTCTCGAGGCTCGTCGCCGACGACGATGACGCCCTCCGCGTGACCGTCCCGACCGACAACGACGGGCAAGTGACCGGCGTCCCGCGCCTCGGCGATGCGGTCCGTCAGTCCGTCCTCGAGCTCCCAGCCCCGCTCCCGGAAGAGTTCGGGGTGGCCGGCGAGGAGTCGCCGCCCGTCGACGAGTCCCTCGACGCCGGTGGCGTGGCGCTCGAACTCCCGGACCGTTCCGGATTCGGCGCCGCCCTCGCCGTCTATGGCGTCCTCGGCGTCGTCGACGACGCCGCCGTCAGTTCGAGCGTCTGACGTAGTGTCCGCCGAGTCGCCGAAGGCGTTCGCGATCGCCGCGGCCGCCGGATGCGAAGCCCGGCGTTCGACCGCGGCGGCGGCCCGCAGGAGGTCCTCGGGCGCGTCGGCCTCGAGGACGGTCATCTCGCCGGTCGTCAGCGTCCCGGTCTTGTCGAAGACGACGATGTCGATCTCGCGCAGGCGTTCGAAGACGCTCTCGTCGAAGATGACGATCCCGCGCTCGAGGGCGTCGCGGATGCTCGAGGCGATCGATATCGGCGTCGCGAACGCGAACGCCCACGGGCTCGCGGCGATGAGCGCCAGGCAGACGGCCGCTGCGATTCCGACCGCGGTCCCGTCGACGACGAGGGCGGCCAGCCCCGCGATGACGGCCGCAGCGACGACGATCGGGAGCGCGGTGCCGGCGAGCGCGTCGGCCCGGCGCTGGACGCCGTGGTCCGCGCTCTGGAGGTTCCAGACGGTCCGCGTCAGTCGGTCGATGCTGCTCGTCGTCTCGTCGTCGACGGCGACGATCGCGGCGCCGTCGGTGACGACCGAACCGCCGATCACCGGATCGCCGTCGGTCTTCGAAACCGGCAGCGACTCGCCGGTGACGACCGCCTCGTCGACGGTACACGTCCCCTCGGCGAGGCGGCCATCGACTGGGATGCGCTCGCCCGCGCGAACGAGCAGGCGGTCGTCGGCCGCGACGTCCGCGATCGGCACCTCCCGCGTCGCCCCGTCGGCATCGAGGACCCGGGCCGTGCCGACCTGCGAGATCGTGAGGTCGGTCAGCCGGTTCAGGGCGTCGCGTTTGACCGTCTCCTCGTAGAAGATCGCACCCATCACGATCGCGGCGACGAGGATCGTCAGGTCGAAGTAGAGATCCGGCCCGCCGCGGACGAATGCGACCGCCCCGGCGGCGTAGGCGGCCACGATGGTCAGCGTCGCCAGCAGGTGCGTGCTCGGCTCGCGGAGCTTCAGGCTCACGTACGCCCCCCGCAGGAGCGGCCGGCCGGTTAAGTAGAGAATAGCGCCGGTCATCCCCATGAACAGCGGGGCGTAGAGGCTGACCTCGTAGCTGTTGAACTGCTGTGCGAACTGTTCGAACAGCCAGTAGTCGGTGAACGCGGCGAGGTACATCGGGTAGAACGTCGTGACGTACGGCACCAGCAGGAACGAGCCGAAGACGATCCCGACGATGTAGCGCACCTCGAGGACGTTCTCTGAGCGGCGCTTCCGGACTCCCTGCATCTCGCGCGACCGGCGGGTCGTGCTCTCGTCGCCCGCCGCGTCGTCGTCCTCGGCCGCCTCCTCGCGGCGGTAGGCCGTGTATCCGGTCGTGCTCAGCGCGTCCTCGAGCGCCTCGGTCCCGATCCGATTGGGGTCGTGATCGACGCGGACCGTCTCAGTGACGTAACTGGCCGCCGCATCCGCGACGCCGTCGCGACCCTCGGCGACCGACTCGAGGTACGCCTCGCACTGCGCCGAGTGCATCCCGTCGATCCGGAAGAACGACCGCTCGAGGTCCGCGGGACGCTCGTCATCGAGCGTCTTGTCCGCGCCGACCGTCCCGTCCGCGCCGCCCTCGTCGACGCCGAGATCCGCGGCGATATCCCGACACCCCGTCGAGCAGAACGGCCCGTCGGCTCTCGCGTCCGCCACCGGCTCGCCGGGCGACTCCTCGAGCGCGGTTCCACAGAGGCGACACCGTTCCCGGTCCGTTCGCGTTTCGCTCACTGTCCGAACAGTCGGACTCGAGGGACATAACACTGTCAACCTCGGTCGCCGATCGTCAGTCTTACCGTGGGGGTGATCGTTCCGTCCTCATCCTCGAGCGACGATCGTTCCATCCTCGCCGACGGCGACCGCCCGCGCCGCGCCGAGCGAAACGGCTAGCAGCGCGCTGGCGGCGTCGGTATCGGTGCGCTCCCAGCCGGCGGCTCCGCCGGCGCGCTCGTGGACCGCCCCGTCGGCCGCACACGCCATCGCCCGTTCCTCGCGGCGGGCGATACCGGTCAGCGAGTCGTCAGCGACCCGTTCGGGCGTCCAGGTCGGGCCGTCGTAGCGGTGGACGACGCCGTCGTCCGCGCTCACCAGACAGTCGTCCCGGCCCGCGGTCGCGACGTCGGTCAGTGTCCCGTCGGCGCCCTCGAGTCCCACGCGGTCGAACGACTCGCCGCCATCGGTCGTCTCGAAGACGCCGTCGTTGGTGTCACAGCAGTAGCCGACCGCGTCGTCGGCGAACGCGACGCCGGACAGACTCGAGCCGCTGCCGGGTTTCTCGGGTCCGGTCCACTCGAGGGCGCGGCCGTCGCCGTCAGCGCCGTACGTCCCGCGGAGCACGGCGCCAGAGCCGTTGATCAGGAGAATCGTCTCCGCGCCGCTCGCGCCGCCAACGGCGACCCCCAGCCAGTTGTCGGTGATGTCCTCGGGAGCCGTGAAGTCCGTGTGGCGGCCCGTCTCGGCGTCGATCCGCCCCAGCGCGCCGCTGTCGCCCGCGACCCAGACCGCCTCGCCGTCGGCCGTCGCATCGACTCCGCGGAGGTCGTTGCCCCCCGCGGCGGGGCCGTCCGCGATGACGGCCGTCCACTCGTCGCCCGCGTCGGCGAGGACGACCCCGCCATCGCCGACCGCGTAGGCGGCGCTCGAGTCCGCCGTGTCGTCGACTGCAGCGACCGCGACGTCGCGCAGGGTCGCGTCCGTGGGCGCATCGACGGTGTGCCATTCCCGCTCGGATTTGGGTGCCGGTTCCTCTCGAGCGTCTCGAGTCGCGGCTCCTGGCGTCTCATCGGCCGCGGTCGATTCGGCGGTGTCGCTGCTCCCGGTGGTCTCGTCGCGCTCGATACTGTCGTCGCTCTCGATGGACTCGTCCCGTTCACCGCCTGAGTGGTCTTCCTCGAGTGCGCCGGTCGCATCCGTTGCAGCCGTCGTGTCCGGGTCGGCGCGGCTCGGTCCTGACGTGTCGGGATCCGGCCCAGTGCGGTCCGATTCGATTTCGCGATCCGGTTTCGGCGTGTCGGGTTCCGGTTTGGATGCCGTCGGCGAGTCGTCGCGTTCGGGCGCCGACGCGTCGCGGTCCGCGTCCGCCCGGTCGTCGTCCCGGCCGTGGCGCAGGTATAGCACGATCGGCGGGACGACGTACGACGCCAGCGCGAGCGCGGCGAACCAGCGGTGGACGATCGTCAGCGTCCCGAACGCCGTCAGGCCGGCCGTCGCGACGGCGTGGATCCACGTCTTCGTGTAGGACCGATAGAAGGGAACGAAGCCGCTGGTCTCGAGACGAGCGTTCTGTGATGACATCGGGTGTTCGGTCGCGGTGTCGGCGGATCGGCGTTCGGTCGGTCGGCTCGAGTCCACCGTATCGGACTCGCGAGCAAAAGGGTGCTGCAGGCACGCGCCCGACGGATTTAGCGGTCGGCAACGGCGATCGATCAGAAGCCGTGATCGCCCTCGAGCAACACGAGTTGCGTCCGGTCGTCGACTCGCTCGTACTCCATCGAGACGAGTTTCCCGACGACGCTGCCCTGCCCGTAGACCTCCTGTGCACGGGCGTCCTCGAGGGGGTAGGCGTACTCCCGAACGCGCTCGACGGCGGCGTCGAAGTCCGCGACGATCTTGTTGGTCGAGCCGACCAGCACGAGATTCTTCGCACCGAAGGCCCACGCGCCGACGCCGTTGCCCAGGGCGTTGGCGCCGAGCAGTTCGCCGGATTCGGCGATGGCGTTGACGCTGTCGAAGAAGACGTCCGCCGTGGTCGCCTCGCGGCGGGCCTCGGCGCGCTCCTCGTCATCGTCGATCTCCTGGACCTGTGCCCCCAGGTACTCGAATCCGTCGCCGTCCTCGAGGTCGTCGGTGAAGCCGATTTCCTCTAAGGTCGTCGAGTGTCCGTCCATCACCGTCGCGCCGTCGGGGAGCTGCTCGCGGAGGTGCTCGCGAGCCTCGTCGCCGTCGTCGAAGACGTGGACGTCGATGTTGCGGTCCTCGACGTTCGAGACGACGGTCTCGATCGTCTCCTCGTCCGGGGCGGTATCGAACCGCGAGGCGTCCACCTCGAGGTCGTCGACGAAATCGTCCTTCGTGTAGTAGTCGTCGCTCATCCGTCCGATTGTTCGACCGCCCGACCGATCAAACGCCGGCCTTGCCTTGCAATACCGGTCTCGGGGCTCGAGCAGTTGGCTCACTTGCGCTCGGGTGCGATTCGATCGCCGCGGCTCGGTAGCGGCGAGCGATTATCGCGTTCGCCGACGGTTCGACTCGAGCGCCAAACGTCTCCGCACGTACGACTGGCCGTTTGATAGGCCACGAGGAACGGCGCGATCGACAGTTCGTGGCGGTATACGTGAACCGTTATCTGACTTCGACGCCCATCACTCCGACCACTTTACCCACAGACCGTCAGGCAGCGAACATTGCTATCGATGCGGTGACTGATTGCCGTTTGCTGTAACGCAGGTGAGCGTCCGTTGTTGTCGTCTCGAACCCGTATCCCGAACAGTGCGTACGAGAGCGATCGATAGGTTATTCAACCATTTTATGGCTAGATATCAGTATGAAAGAAAGGACTAAAGCATACGGTTCCATCCTAGTCTTGGTTGCGTTTGCTATAAGTGGAAGTATTGCTGCGGGTATGTTCATAAATGGTGCATGGATATTGGATCGAATTGGATTGGTCGGGCTCATTATAGAACTCATCGTAATCAATCTCTGTGCGATTTTATCCCTCCTCTATGATATTCGAGGAAACGCTAGAAAGGTGTTCGAAGGGAAGGGATAGATGTCCGAGTCGAGTATCTCTAGAAATTACTAGAACTATGATAGATAGCTCCCAAAATAGCTTATACATAGGCATTATGTGTATGAAATAATGGCGGCGATTGATACTGGATTCGGGAACGAGGTCTCAATCGAGTTCGGTGCACTCATCGTCGCGATCTCGAGTTCGGCAGTGTTGTTGGCATTTTTCCTCCTCCTTGGTCGGAATCCCGTCCTGAGTCTCTTCGAAGTACTCCTCAGCGGGACCGTGATGGGCACAGCGTACTATCTCGGTCTCAGAAAACGGTCGTAAGAGAAGCGACGCGTACTCCTCTTGTTAGCTGGAAATGAGGGCGCTAAGTCCCGTCCTCAATGAGCACCGCAGCGACGAAGGAGCGAGGAGCCAGTAGGGCGGTATCGGTCCACTGGTCGGATCCCCGCCGCTGCACCTCTGTGGTTTGCGATTCGGTGAGCCGAACAGCACCCGAACTGAACGCCGCCGCCGAATACCCGGGAAACCGAACGCTCTTTCCCTGCTGGCGGGAAGTACCGCGACCTCGCCGAACTGATTCGCTCGGTACGTATAACTCCTCGCACGACGTGTCGCGGTCGATACGCTGCCGTTCGAGCGAGCGACAGCACGCGCCACTGTACGCCGAATCCACGAGTACAAACTGCCGATCGAAAGCGGGACTCGAGAACGCCGCAGTCGCTACCGAAACGAACGCGACCGGACCTAGAGATACCCCAGATCCGCCAGTCGCTCCTTGGTCCCCTCGCGCATCTCGACCTCGCCGCTGTCGCCGGCCTCGGCGAGCGGATCGAACCGCTCCTCGAGGCGCCGCTGCATCGCTCGCACCCGCTCGGGCTCCCGTGCGGCGATGTCGTCGCGCTCGAGCGGGTCGGTCTCGACGTCGTGGAGCCGGTCGTACCCGTCGTCGCCGCGGACGTACTTGTACTCGCGCGTCCGGACGGCCCGGAGGCGACGGTCGTACTCGTAGACGTGGTCGGGAAGTTCGTCGAAGCGGGCCTCGAGGCGGTCGATCGAGGGCTGGGGGGCGACGTACTCCGCGAAGACGGCGTCTCGTGGGTCGTCGTCCGACGCGGGGTGGAACGAGCGGCTGGACCACTGCGCGCGTAGCTCTGGGTCGTCGATCCCGGCGGTCTCGAGTATCGTGGCGGGGAGGTCGAGTAACTGGACGAGGTCCTCGCGCTGGCCGCCGTCGGTGAAGGGGCCGCCGTGGCAGACCAGCGGGACGTTGATCAGGGTGTCGTAGAGGTTGTACTGGTGGCCGAAGAAGCCGTGGTCGCCGATGTGCTCGCCGTGGTCGCCGCAGACGACGAGCAGGGTGTCCTCCCACTCGCCGGCGTCCTCGAGGGCCGCCCGGAGCCGTCCGAGCTGCTCGTCGACGTAGGCGAGTTCGGCCCGGTAGAGCCCGCGGAGCAGGGCGAAGTCCCGTTCGGAGAGGTGGTAGTCCTCGCAGTCGTAGGCGCGGGGATCCTGCCGGATGGCGAGTGCCTCGTCGACGCTCGTGCCGTCGGGGAGGAACTGCTCGGCGTACTCTCGAGGCGGATCGTACTCGACGTGGGGTTCGATGAAGTTACAGAACAGGAAGAACGGCTGGTCGTCGTCGCGGCCGTCGAGCCAATCGGCGATCCAGGTCGTCGACCGGTCGGCGCCGTCGTCGCCCGCGGGCTGGAGGGCCTCGCTGTAGAGGATGTTCGCGGCGTTGACCAGCGGGTTGCCATCGAAGAGCCGGTTGCGGGTCGCCTGGAGTTTCTCCCGGAGGTCCTCGCCGCGGACGACGGCGCCCATGTCCGCGTCGGACTGGATGTACTGCCAGCCCTTCCGGAGGTCGTCGAAGCCCCGATCGAACCCGAACTCCTCGGTGATCCAGGTGTTGTTCGAGACGCCGATGGTCTCGTATCCCGCGTCGTCGAACGCCTCCGGGAGCGTCCGCAACTCGTCGTCGAGATAGGTGTGGCCGCCGTGGGTGCCGTGCTCGGAGGGGTAGGTCCCGGTGAACATCGAGGCGTGAGACGGGAGCGTCCAGGGGGCGGTCGCGAAGGCGGAATCGAAAACGGTGCCGTCGTCAGCGAGTCGGTTCAGCGCCGGCGTCGTCTCCGGACCGGTGCTCGTCGAACGCGCCGTATCGAGGACGACGAGCGCGACGTTCCGCACGGTGGGATGTGACTTCGGATCACGTCCGTTGGTCGACGCTGCGTCGACATCTGCAGAATCGGATGAATCAACTGACTCAGCCATACTGCAGTCTACTCCGACCCATGGAGGGAAGGCCACCAGCCCGGATTATGCAGGTGGTTCACGATATTGGAATGGGTTCGGTCCGCCGATACCCTCCCGCGAGAGAGACTCTTCGAGACGAACGCGTCCAAATCGTTACTCTCCCTCTCGCCGTAGACGGCGGTCATGCCACCGCATATCGTGCTGGTTCACTGCCACGACCTGGGGAAGTACGTCGGGTGTTACGGCGCGGCCGTCGACACCCCCAGGATCGACGCGCTCGCGGCCGACGGCGTTCGGTTCGATCGGCACTTCGTGACCGCCCCGCAGTGTTCGCCGAGTCGCTCGAGTCTCATGACGGGACGGCACCCGCACCAGAACGGGATGCTCGGGCTCGCCCACGGCAACTGGGAGGTCGGCCCTCACGAACGGTTCCTGCCCGAACTCCTCGGCGAGGCCGGCTACGAGACCCACCGCTTCGGCCTCCAGCACGTCACCGAGTTCCCCGAACGACTCGGCTACGATCGGACGCACAACGAGGAGTCTCTGACGAGCGAGACCCCGACGTCGGTCCACGAGGGCGCCCGCGCACGCACCGTCGCCGACGACGTTGCGGAGTGGCTCGAAGCGGGCGATCGCGACGACCCGTTCTTCGCGTCGGTCGGCTTCTTCGAACTCCACCGCATCGCGGTGGACGGCGGGTTCAGCTTCGACGGCGAGCGGTACGACGCCCCCGATCCCGACGCGGTCGAGACCCTCGAGTTCCTCCCCGATCGGTCCGGTATCCGGTCGGACATCGCCGGAATGGACGGGATGGTCAGCGCGATCGACGACGGCGTCGGAACGATCGTCGACGCCCTCGAGAACGAGGGACTAGCCGAAGACACCCTCCTGCTCTTCACGACCGAACACGGGCTGGCGATGCCGCGCGCGAAGGGCACCTGTTTCGACGCCGGCATCGAGGCGGCTCTGCTGATGGCCCAACCGGGAACCATCGCGTCGGGCCGGGTCGTCGACGACCTCGTGAGCAACGTCGACGTCTTCGCGACGCTGCTCGATATCGCGGACGCGCCGGTTCCCGGCGTCGACACCGATGGGGACGACATCGCGGGGCAGAGTTTCGCGCCGCAGTTGTTCGACGGCGGGAACAGCGGCGGCGCGAACGGAGCCGCCGGCAAGGACGCCTACAAGCCCCGCGACCGGGTCTTCTCGGGGATGACCTGGCACGATCGATACAACCCGATCCGGGCCATCCGAACCGACCGCTGGAAGTATATTCGTAATTTCTGGCACCTACCCGCAGTCTACATGACGACGGACGTCTTCTGCAGCGCGGCGGGTCGGGAGCTACACGAGGAGTACTACGGCCGGCAGCGACCCTACGAGGAACTGTACGACCTCGAGGCCGACCCGCTCGAGCGGGAGAACCTCGCGGCGGGGGACGACCCGGACGATCCGGCTACCGAGACCGTTCGCGACGAGCTTCGAACGGACCTGCTCGAGTGGATGGACGCGACCGCCGACCCGCTGCTCGAGGGACCGGTCCTGCCGAACAACTGGGAGACGGTCCACCCCCGGCTGGAGGACGACCGCGACGACATCCGGCGGTGATCCCGACCGATATTACCACCTCTGCGGACGAACTCGAATGCGAATGAGCGACGCCGTGAGTCTCGGCAGCGTCAACGTCGATCGAACGTGGTACCTGCCGGCCGAGCGGATCTGCGACCTCGAGAACCGCTGCGGCTGGTTTCCGGCAACCGGGGAGACCGTCCGTATCGAGGGGAGTCCCGACCTCCCCGCCGGCGTCCTCGAGGGCGCTCGATACCGAACCGCCGTCGGCGGCAAGGGGTCGAAACAGACGGTGGCGGCGGCCCGCGCCGGAGCCGACGCCGCGTTTCTCGGCTGCGTCGGACGCGACGAGGCCGAGTACGACGTCCGCGAGACGCTCGCCGAACGCGGGGTCGCTGTCGACGGCGTGACGACCAGCGACCGCGAGACGGGGAAGGCATCCGTCTTCGTCGACGAGGGCGGCGAGTCCCGGATCGCGATCGTCGGCGGCGCCAACGACGCGGTCGACAGCCAGTACGTCGATCGATCCCTCGAGCGGCTCCGCGCCGTCAACGCCGTGCTCCTCCAGAACGAGATTCCCGTTTCGGCGACCGAGACCGCTCTCGAGCGCCTCGAGACCGACGAAAATGCGTCCGAACGACCGACGGTGGTCTTGAACCCGGCGCCGGCCGACGGCGCGGAACCGCTGGTTGACTGCGCGGCCGTCGACGTCATCGTCGTCAACGAGGGCAAATACGTGGCGCTCGAGGACCGCCTCGCCGACGCCGACGCGACGGTCGTCCGCACGCGAGGTCACGACGACGTGCTCGTCACCGACGCCGGCGCCGTCACCGACCTCCGGGTCACGCCGCCGACCGTCGACGCGGTCGACGCGACCGGGGCCGGCGACACCTTCTGCGGCTATCTCGCGACGCTGCTGGCCGAGGGTGAGGATCTCGAGCGGGCCGTCGAGGTTGCTACCGTCGCGGGGTCGCTCGCGACCGAGACCGAGGGCGTCCAGATCGTGATTCCCGAACGCGGAACGGTCGAACGGGCGCTCGAAGACGCGTTCGGGGCCGTCGGCGACGAGCGGTGAGTACCGTCGTGGCGCTCTCCCGCCTGTCCGGAATCGACGTGTGATGGCGTGCGCTGGACCAGGGCGAGCGGCAGCGAGCCGCGGTCCGAAACCGCGCGAGGGGTGAACAAACGAAGTGAGTGAACCGGCTGGGGAGGGCGAGGCGATTCCTCGTTGCCACGACAAGAGAACGACCGACCCGAATTCAGGCCTCTGAGAGGGTGTTCACGGGCTAACTCGAACGGAGCGGGACGAAAACGAGTGTCCTGTCCCTGCTGGTGGCTGGAACTGCCACTCCCTCTCCAGTCGATATTTACTCACGGTTCCGCTTCGATCCGCTCGAGAACGCGCTCGAGCGACGCGCTCACCAGTTCTCGATACCGCTCGTAGTTGGCCTCGAGCGCCACCTCGCCGTTTTCCGCCGCCCCGGTCACGTCGTTCTCGTCGACGACCAGCGCGCCCCGCGTGAGGTCGCCGTCGGCACCGACCTCCATCGGATACGATCGGGTCTCGAGCACGCCGTCGTCGATCAGTTCTGCGATCACGAGCGCGTCGTGGACCGCGGCCGATTCGATGCCGTAGCGCTTGAGGCGGTCGGCGTCGTAGTAGGTGAGCCACTCGTAAAGCGACCGTTCCAGCGGCCCGTCCCGCTCGATCCCGTCGACCCGCTCGGGCGGGACCGCGGCCCGAGCCGTCACGTCCAGCCCGACGATCGTCGGCTCGCAGTCCCGGACGACCCGGCGGGCGGCGTGGGGATCGGAGTGGAAGTTCGCCTCCGCCAGCGGGGTGACGTTCCCCGACGCGAAGGCCGCGCCGCCCATGATGATCAGTTCGTCGAGTAACTCGGGCAAGGCGGGTTCCATCGCGTGGGCGAGCGCGACGTTTGTCAGCGGGCCGATCGCCGCGAGCGTTAGGTCGCCGTCGTGAGCGCGGGCCTGCTCGACGATGCGCCGTGCGGCGTGGACGTCGCCCGGCTCGGTCGCCGCTCCCGGATCCGGTAATTCGCCGCGGAGCCCGCCCTCGCCGTGGATCTCCTCGGACGTCTCGAGGTCGACCAGCAGCGGCCGATCCGCGCCCCTCGAGACGGGAACGTCCGTCCGATCGACCGCCTCGAGGATCGCGCGGGCGTTTCGCGTCGTGTCGTCGACCGACGCGTTTCCGTGGACGGTCGTCAGCCCGACGACCTCGAGAGACGCGTGCTCGAGGGCGGCCAGGAGCGCCACGGCGTCGTCACAACCCGGATCCGTATCGATCAATACGGGGCGGCTCATGCGGGATGTCTCGGGGCTTCCGGCGGATAAGCGGCCGGATCGCGGTCGCCGGACGGTTCCGCCGCCGCGAGAGCGCCTCGTCGCTCAGTCCGTCAGCTCGCCGGCGATGTCGCTCCCGCTCATGATCTCCGGGATGACCACGGTGTCGGCGCCCGCGCGGCGGGCCGTCGACGCGTACGTCTGCTCGCCGACGCGGACGATGAGCGTCGCCTCGGGCGCGAGCTGGCTCGCGAGGACGCTGATCTGGAGGTTGACGTTCGAGTCGTCGATCGCCGCGACGACGGTCGCCGCGTCCTCGATCCCGGCGCGCTCGAGGGTCGGCTCCTGGCGCGCGTCGCCGTCGACGACGAGGTGGCCGTCGCGTTCGACCTGACTCGCTTTGTCGTCGTCGCTCTCGATGACGACGACGTCCTTCCCCGCTCCGTTCAACTGGTATGCGATGGTCTCTCCGAACATGCCGTAGCCACAGATCACCACGTGGTCGGAGAACGTCGCTATCTTCTTCTCTTGGGTCACGCGTTTGAGTTCCTCCGTGAGCTGTCCCCCGAACAGGGCCGACGCGACGGTCTGGCCGATCCAGAGCCCGGTAACGACCTGGGCCAGTCGGGAGACCACGGCAAACCCCTTGGTCACCGTCTCCGGCCCTTCGTTGTCCCGGAAGTGGATCCCGATGTTCTCCGGCGTGATCAGCCAGTAAGCCGCTTCGACGATATCGACCCCGGCGAGCGCGACGAAGCCGGCGATGGTCACCGCGACCACCCCGACGAACACGACCATCGGCAACAGCGCTCGTCGCAACAGCGGCCGCTTCGACAGCACCCCGCCCTCGTCGGAGGACATACCTGCAATAGCGGAAAAGGTGATCATGAACGTCACGACCGCGTCAATTATCGGGAGGACTCTGTATCACGCGGATTCGGCGCGGGTCGATGACCCTAACACGTTGGCCGCCCACCCTCGAGTCGATGCCGACCCGCGCGTTCCGGATCGCCTACGACGGCACCGGCTACTACGGTTTCCAGCGCCAGCCCGACGTCCCAACCGTCGAGGACGAGATCTTCGACGCCCTGCGCGATCTCGAGGTGCTCGCCCCGAACGCCGACAGACCCGACGGCTACGCCGCCGCGGGGCGGACCGACGCCGGCGTCTCCGCGCTCGCTCAGACGGTCGCCCTCGAGGCGCCCGACTGGCTGACGCCGCGGGCCATGAACGGCGAACTCCCCGCCGATATCCGCGCGTGGGCCGCCGCCGACGCGCCCCCGGCGTTCCACGCGACCCACCACGCCGAGCGCCGCGAGTACACGTATCACCTGTACGCGCCGCCGGCAGACTCGCGTCGACGCGACCGATCCGCGTCAGCGAGCGATCGCGCCGACGATCGAGGCGACCCCGGACGAAACGCCGTCGACGATGACCGCTTTCGGACCGCCTGCGAGGCCCTCTCCGGCAGCCACGACTTCCACAACCTCACGCCGGACGACCGCAACACCGAGCGCTCGCCGACCCTCGAGGCGACCCGCGACGGCGACTTTCTCGTTTTGACCGTCACCGCCGGCGGCTTCGCCCGCGAACTCGTCCGCCGACTGGTCTCGCTCGCCCGCGCGGTCGGGACCGGCGACGCGCCCCTCGAGAAGATCGACCGCGCGTTCGACCCCGAACCCCTGCCCGGCCACGAGGGAGTCGCGCCGGCGGCGCCGGAGCCGCTTGTCCTGACCGCCGTCGACTATCCCAACCTCTCCTTCGAAATCGACGAGACGGCGGCCGCGAGCGCCCGCGAGATCTTCCGCGAACGCCGAACTGAGCGACGGACGAGGGCTCGAGTCGCGGGCCAGATCGCGGACGGCGTCCGGTGAGCGGACCGGCCGGCGGACAGACGCTTTTTACGGTCGGGACCGACAGTCAGCCGTATGGAACTGTCTCCCGACGAGTACGGCGCCTACTGGCGGGGCTCGATCCGCGTCGCGGCGGGCGTCTGTATCGTCGTCTTCGGCATGCAACTCGTCTCGCCGCTGCTGTCGGGGCCGACCGCCGGCGCGGTCGGGCTCGCGGTCTTCCTGCTGGCCGCGCTGATTCTCGCGGGCTCGTTCGTCGCGATGCTCGGCGTCGCCCGCGTCGTTCGGACCGCCGTCGACGCCGAGATGCGCGGGTGAGAGTCGGTCGACTCGGCTCCCGTTCCCCGAGGCCGAACCGATCGGTGAACAGAGATAAACCCGTCCGGATCCTCGGCTCCGGTATGAGCGAGTCCGCCCAGTCCCCGGAAGACGAGGTTCGCGAAGCCGTCTCGCTGTTCCTCCAGCGCAACTTCCCCCAGATTCAGGCCCACGGCGGCGACTCGTCGATCACCGCCGTCGACCTCGAGGACGGCCACGTCGAGATCAACCTGACCGGCGCCTGTAGCGGCTGCGGCGTCAGTCCGATGACGACCCAGGCGATCCAGCGTCGCCTCCCCGGCGAGATCGACGAAATCGATTACGTCTCGGTGACGACCGGCTTCGACGGGCTCTCGGAGGGAACTTCCCGAGATATCTCGGACGACGTGCCGTTCTGATCCTCGCGGTTCCGCCTCGAGGCACCGTTTCGGTCAGTCCCACGCGTCGGGCCAGATATCGGCGGCGCGCATCCCCGGCTCGTACTCCTGTTCTCGCAGTCGCTCCTGCAGATCCGCGGTGTCGACTCGGGATACCTCGGTACGCGTGAGTTCTCGCACCAGTAGCGCGGTCAACATGGCGTGTTCGCGCAGATTCCGGCGGTCCACTTTGTCGCGCGTGTCGGCCGTCGTGTGCGTCCAGCCGCGGCCGCGCTCGCTGCCCTCCGGGGGTTCGCTGTGAAGTTGCAGCGCCGGCACGCCCGCCCGCAGGAACGGCCAGTGGTCGCTGAACGGGTGTGGATCCGACTCGTCGACGACCGGCTGGCCGACGGCCGACGTCACGTCTTCGGCCAACTCCTCGAGGTCCGCTGAGCCATGGGAGAGCGCCCGCAGGTTACGAAACCGACCCGCGCCGTCGACGTTGACCACCGCGCGAACCGACTCGAGGTCGAGTTTCTTGGCCATCGCTTCGGCGCCCAGCAGGCCAATCTCCTCGCAGCCGACGCCCGCGATCCGGACCCGGCAGTCGAGGTCTTCCTCGAGGGCCGCAAGGATCGCCGTCGCGCCGGCGACGGTCGCGATCCCGCAGCCATTGTCGAGTGCGCCCTCTGTGATGTCGTGGGCGTCGTAGTGGGCGACGACGAGCACCTCGTCGTCCGTTTCCGCATCTCGCGGGCCGGGAGACGACTCCGTCGTCTCGCTCGAGGCGGTGAAACCGCCTCGCTGCCCGCTCGATTCGTCCGAGGCACCACGCGCCTCGCTACCCAGAACGCCGTGGACGTTCCGACTCGAGCCGTCCGTCGTCGTCGCGTCGACGCGGATCCGGGCTCGAGCGCCCCGTTCGGCATAGTCGGTCAACCAGTCGTGGGTTTCGGCGCTGACACCGACGCCGGGAGCGGCCGCCTCGACGTCGAACGTCAGCGCACCCGTCGGGGGCAGTTGTCCGGACACATGGTTGGCGAAGACGAAGGCCTTCGCGCCTGCGGCGACGGCGTGGCCGAACTTCTCCATCCGGTGGACGAACCGCTGATCCCGCGGCGTCGTGGTGCTGGCGACGGCGATCGCCCCCTGCAACTCGGCGTCCGCGATCTCATCGGGTGTGCCGTAGCCGACGTCGACCAGCGGGCCCTCGACGTCGCCGGCCGGCGAGTACGGGAGTGCGATCGCCTCGAAGGAACGATCGAGGGTTTTGCGGCGGTCCGGTTCGTTGTCTTTCCCGTGTTCTCCGCCGAGTACGGCGAACTCGGTCGAGCCCCGTTCCCAGTACTGCATCGGAAACTCCTGTACCCGCACGCCCTCGAGACCCGCGTCCGAGAGCGTCTCGCGGATGATCTCGGCCGCGCGGCGCTCGTTGGGCGAGCCGCCCATCCGGTGTGGCAGTTCGGTCAGCCGCGTCAGCAGCGTCCAGGCTCGGTCGTCGGTCCAGGCGCGACCGAGCGCGCGCTCGAGCGTCGGCTCGCTCTCGTTCATATCCGCCTTTCGTCGGTAAGCGAGAAAAGCCGCGGGGCTACACCTCATCGAGCGATCGTCTACCGCAGGCGTCTAGTCGTCCGCGTCCGCCGGTTCGGGCACCTCGGACTCGTCGATGGTGGCGTCCGGCTGGAGGATGCGCTGGAAGTCAAAGTCCGCGAGCGGACGGTCCTCGGCGATGCGCTGGGGCCAGTCGGGGTTGGCGAGTGCGCCCTTCGCGAGGGTGATCAGGTCGGCGCCCTCTGCGACGGTCGCCCGCGCCGCGTCCGGGTCCTCGAGCGCGCCGTTGGCGATCACCGGGGCGTCGCCGTATCGGTCGGCGAGTTCCGTGAGCGTCGGCCCGCTCTCGAAGGCGGGCGTCGTCACGTCCTCCTCGGTGACGTGGAGGTAGTCGGCGCCGGCGTCGGAAAGCGTCTCGAAGACGACCGCGGCGTCGTCCTCGCCGCCGGGCCAGCGGTAATCGGGATCGTTGACCTTGCTCTGGGAGATCCGAACGCCGACGACGAACTCGTCGGGCGTCGCGGTCTGGACCCCCTCGAGGACCTCCGCCGTCAGGCGGATTCGGTTCTCGACGTCGCCGCCGTACTCGTCGTCGCGCTCGTTGGTGTACGTCGTGAGGAACTGGTCAAGCAGGTAGCCGTTCGCGCCGTGGACTTCGACGCCGTCGAAGTTCGCCTCGACCGCGCGCTCGGCGGCCGCGACGAAGGTCTCGATCACGTCCTCGATGTCGTCCGCCGTCGCGGCGCGGGGCTCCGGAAACTCGCCGCTACCGCCGTACATCTCGAGTTGCTCTCCCTTCGGTCGGACCGCCGACGGTGCGAGCCGCTCGTCGGTGTAGCGGTTCCCCTGCGAGAGCGCGCCGGCGTGCATCAATTGGGCGAAGATCGGCGCGCCCTCGTCGTGAACGGCGTCGGTAACCCGCCGCCACGCCTCGACGTGGTCGTCGTTCGCGATTCCTGGTTGATCGTCGTACCCCTGACTGTACGCCTCGTCGGGATAGGTCCCTTCGGTGATGAGAAACGAGAAGCCGCCGCGGGCGAACTTCGCGTAGTAGCGCGCCATCTCGGTCGTCGCGCGGCCGTCCGCCGTCGCACTGGTTCGGGTCATCGGTGCCAGACCGACCCGATTCGGCAGCGTTTCGTCGCCGAGGTCGACGGAATCGAACAGAATATCGTTGGAAGTGCTCATCGAGTGTGGTTGACCGGCAGCGCGTAAAAGCGGCGGGCCGTCGTGTATTGGCCGCGAAATAGCGATCAAAAACCGATACGGACCGGCGGCGTCTCACCGGCGCTGCCGCGGTCGGTTTTCCCTCTCCGATACGCTTTACCACCTACGTTCCGAAACGCGTCCTATGAGTTCCGTTCCCGAACGCTCCGAGGTCGACGAGGAATACACTTGGGACCTCGAGAGCATCTACGCGACCGACGACGACTGGGAGGCCGCCTACGAGGGGGTCGCCGAGCGCGTCGACGAACTCGCGGCCTACGAGGGGCAGGTCACCGACGACGCCGAAACGCTCCGTGACGTCCTCGAGTTGCGCGACGAGATCATGCGCGAGGTATCGACCGTCGCCGCCTACGCCCGAATGCGCCGCGACGAGGACACGGCTAATCAGCAGTACCAGGCGCTGACGGCCCGGTCGCAGTCGCTGGCCGCCGACGCCCAGTCCGCGGCGTCGTTCATCGACCCTGAAATCCAGGAGCTGACCTGCGAGGAGTTCGACGCGATGGTCGACGAGGTATCCGTCCTCGAGACCTACGACCACTACGTCGACGACGTCCTCCGGATGAAGCCCCACACCCGCTCGGCGGAGGTCGAGGAACTGCTCGCCGACCTGAGCGAGGTAACCGGCGCCACGGGCGAGGTCTACAACATGCTCGCGAACGCGGACATGGAGTTCCCAACCGTCGAGGATCCCGACGGCGAGGCCGTCGAGATCACCCAGAGCAACTTCGTCAACCTGCTGAAACGGCCCGACCGCGAGTTCCGTCGAACGGTCCACGAGGAGTACTACGACGAGTGGTCGGCCATGCGAAACACCGTCGCCTCGGCCTACAAGAACAGCGTCAAGGCCGACGTCAAGACCGCGCAGGCGCGCAACTACGACACTGCCCGTGAGGCCGCCCTCAACGGCCCCAACGTCCCCGTCGACGTCTACGACACCCTCGTCGAGACGGTCCACGACAACATCGACAAACTCCACCGCCACGCCGAACTGAAGGAGCGGGCACTGGGCGTCGACGACCTGCAGATGTGGGACGTCTACATGCCCCTGACCGGCGACGAGGGCCCCGACCTCGAGTACGATCAGGCCACCGAGTACGTCGTCGAGTCGCTGGCGCCGCTGGGCGAGGAGTACCAGTCCCGCGTCGCCGAGGGACTGGAGTCGAACTGGGTCGACGTCTACGAGAACGAGGGCAAGCAAGCGGGCGCGTACTCGGGGGGCACCTACGACACCCAGCCCTTCATCCTGATGAACTATCAGGACGACATCTCCTCGATGTATACGCTGGCCCACGAACTCGGCCACTCGATGCACTCCGAACTCACCAAGGAAGAACAGCCCTTCGTCTACTCGAGCTACGAGATCTTCGTCGCCGAGGTCGCCAGCACGGTCAACGAGGCCCTGCTGACCAGCCACCTCCTCGAGACCGTCGACGACCCCGAGTTCAAGAAGCACGTCTTAAACGAGTTCTTGGAACGCGTGCGTTCGACGCTCTACCGTCAGACGCTGTTCGCGGAGTTCGAACACGAGACCCACCGCCTCGAGGAGGAGGGCGAACCGCTGACGGCCGACCGACTGGACGAACTCTACCGCGGGCTGAAAGAGGACTACTACGAGCCCGCAGTCGTCGACGACCGCATCGCCCGCGAGTGGATGCGCATCCCCCACTTCTACCGCGCGTTCTACGTCTATCAGTACGCGACCGGCATCTCCGCGGCGCTGGCCATCGTCGACAACGTGCTCCCCGACGGCGCCGGCGGCGACCGGAACGCCGACGCCGCCGCAGACTACCTCGAGTTCCTCCGACGGGGCTCCCGGGAGTACCCGCTCGAACTCCTGCGGATCGCCGGCGTCGACATGAGCAGTTCGGGACCGATCGACCGCGCCCTCGAGACCTACGGGCAGCGACTCGAGGAGATGGAAGCGCTGATGAAGTAGGTCGAGTCGGCCGGCGACTCGAGCGGTCGGTCCGCGCTCTCACGCTTTCGCTTCCGTCCGTCTCACTTTTCGCACTCCGCCTCTCGCGCTGTCTTATCCGATACCCCCGACGGCTTCACTATCTGGACAGACATGAAAGCACTACAATCAAACCACAAACACTACTTGTATTGACATATATAGTGACGTAACGAATGGTAGCGATCGAGACGACGGGACTGACGAAACGGTACGGAGCGACGGTCGCCGTCGACAACATCGAGCTCTCGATTCCCGAGGGATCCGTCTACGGCTTTCTCGGCCCGAACGGCGCGGGGAAGACGACGACGATGCGGCTGCTGACCAGTCTCACCCGGCCGACGGAGGGGAGCGGCGCCGTCGCCGGCGTTCCGATCACGGACCGGACTGCGCTCCGACCGCGCGTCGGCTACCTCCCGGAGACACCGCCGCTGTACGAGCAGGCGACCGGCTTCGAGCAACTCGAGTACGTCGCTGGGCTGCGCGACCTCTCGTCGGCGGACACCCGGGAGCGAATCGAGTCGCTGCTCGCGGACCTCGACTTGCTGGCCGACGCCGATGCGCTCATCGACGACTACTCGACGGGGATGCGCCAGAAGGTCGCCTTCGTGCAGGCCGTGCTCCACGACCCCGACGTCGTCTTCCTCGACGAACCGACGTCCGGGCTGGATCCGCGAGCGGCCAAGACGATCCGGGAGCGAATTCGCGGCCTCGCGGACGGAGGCACGACCGTCTTTCTCTCGACGCACATCCTGCCGGTCGTCGAAGAGGTCGCCGACGCGGTCGGTATCCTCTCGGACGGACAACTGGTCGCCGAGGGCGCGCCCGACGCGCTCGTCCGACGGGCCGAAGCCGGTGACGACGGCACGCTCGAGGACGTCTTCTTCGAACTGACCGACGCCGATCCTCTCGGCTCCGCTCGTGACGAAGACCGCGGTGAGACGGACCGTGTGGAGGCGACCCGTGACTGACTCGAGTTGGGCCCGGACGAGCCTCCGTATCGGCGTTCTCGAGTTTCGGCGGTCGGTCCGCGCGCTCCGCCGGAATCCGCTTCAGGCCGCCATGATCGGCTTCGGCGCGCTCGTCCCGACGCTGATCGGCGGCTTGGTCGCGGTCGTGTTTGCCGAGCAACTCGGGGACCTCGAGACGTTTCCGGCGCCCGGTCACGCCCGGGGACTGATCGCGCTCTTCTGGCTGTTCGGGGTGTTTCTCGTCGGTCAGCGCGTCGTCTCCGCACGCACGCGAATCGAGGCCGAACCGTTCGTCCTGACGAGCGTCTCGGCGCGAACGGCCGCGATCGGGCTGGTCGTCGCGGAGACGTTCCGGCTACTCGCGTATCTCGGACCGCCGGCGATACTCCTAACCGGAATCTGCATCATCCTGTTCGGCTCGCCGGCAGCCCTCGTTCTCGTGCCGCTGGCGGCGTTGCTTTTCGCGGCGACCGTGGCCGTCACGGGATCGGCCGCCGGCTATGCGGTGGCCCTGCTCGTGGCGACGTCGCCGTTCGTCGCCCGCCACCGGACCATCCTCGGAACGGTCGCGTCGCTGCTCGGAATGGGTTGTTACTTCGTTTTCATGGGGATCGGTCCGATCACCTTCGACCGGTCGTCGCTCGCGTGGCTGCCGATCGGGTGGTTCGCCGACCTCGCGCTGGCCGGCTCCGGACTGATATCGGCACCGCTGCGGTCGATCGGCTCCCTCTGTAGTAGCGCGGCGGTGCTGTCCGTCGGCGGACTCGCTGTCGACCGACTGACGGCGACGCTGTGGTTTATCGACCCGGTGGACGTCGTCGCGGACGAGTCGGACCGGAACGGGGACGGCGCGGCGGAACCGATCGCTCGTCGCGACGCGCTCGCGGCCGCCGCGGCGCCGCTGCCGGTGCCCCGACTGCTATCGACGCCGACGCGACGCGTTGCAGAGTGGGCGCTCCTTCGAACGCGACGCGATCCCAACCGGCTGACGTTCCTCATGATCCCGCTGTTCTCTATCGGCGGCGCAGTCGGCAATATGGCCGTTCAGTCCGGCTCGATCGAGACGGTGGCCGCGCCGCTGTGTGCCGTTGCGCTCCCGTGGGCCGTCGGTTCCCTGTTCGCGATGAATCCCTTCGGCGACGAGGGCGCGGTGCTCCCGGTAACGCTGACGGCCGTCCCGGGCCGTCAGTACGTTCGCGGCCTTCTGGTGCCGGGCCTGCTGATCGGCCTCCCGCTCGTCCCCCTCGCGACCGGGCTCGCGACGCTCGTCTCGCCGTACGCGCTGCTCGAGCGCGTCGGCCTGATCGCGCTAAGCGGTTTCTTGACCTGCGTCGCGGTCGCAATCACGCCGCTGATCGGGATGGCGTTCCCACGGTTCAGCGCCATCTCCGTCGGGCGGA
This sequence comes from Haloterrigena salifodinae, assembly GCF_003977755.1. NCBI lineage: Archaea > Methanobacteriati > Methanobacteriota > Halobacteria > Halobacteriales > Natrialbaceae > Haloterrigena > Haloterrigena salifodinae. The sequence goes on along the minus strand of NZ_RQWN01000001.1, from coordinate 1,511,255 downwards.
GCCGTGACGTGATCCCACCGCGGATGACCGCCGTGACTCTCCACGCCGCGCTGACGGTCGTCCCCGGAACCGTTCTCGCGGGACTCGTCCTCGCCCCGGAACTGACGCGCTCGGCGCTGGCCGGCCTCTTCGGAAGCCTCCCGGCGGTCCTGTTGGAACTGCTCGCGGCCGTGACCGTCGACGTCGTCGCGGTGCCCGCCGACTGGTTCACCGCGCTCGGCGACGGAATCGGAAGCCTGGACCTCGCGGTCCTGCGATTCGGCGGTAGCGGTCTCGTTCTCTTCGGCGGCCTCCTCGTCGCGGCGCTCTCGTACCGCCGCGCGATCGGCCGTTTCGAGCGGTACACGATGGCCTGATGGAATTCGGACACCACCTTAGGTGCCGATTCGCACGGTCGCTCGAGCGGATCGAATTCGAACCGTCCGGTTCGAGTCGACTCGAGACGCCCGCTCGAGTCGTCCTCGTCGCCCCTGCAGTTCGCTCTGAGTCCCCGTATATCGCGGGGTTAAGCCATCGTTCGTGGGGTTCGAAAACCATCCGGGACCCAAAGGCACATTTATCGTCGGGGACTTACGAGCGTACGTCAGGATGTCTCGAAGCCCGTCTATCCCCGACCGACCTCACCGCGATATCGATCCGGATCTCCCCGACGACGAGCGGCTCGAGGCGCTCCGCGATCACTACCAGGATCTCGTGGACGTCAACGACCAGCTTTCCGAACAGCTGGACGACGCCGACGAACGCCGGGAGCAACTCCGCGAGCGCGTCGACCGCATCGAGCGCGAAAACGAGACGCTCAAGAGTTCCTCGCTGTACATCGCCACCGTCGAGGACGTCCTCGAGAACGAGGAGGTCATCGTCAAACAGCACGGCAACAACCAGGAGGTGCTGACCGACGTCTCGCCGCGGATCGTCGAGCAAATCGAGCCCGGCGACCGCGTCGCCGTCAACGACTCCTTCGCGATTCAGACGGTGTTAAACGCCGAGACCGACGCGCGGGCTCAGTCGATGGAGATCACCGAGCGGCCCGAAGTCACCTACGCCGAGATCGGCGGGATCGACGAGCAGGTTCGGGAAGTCCGCGAGGCCGTCGAGCAGCCGCTGGCCGAGCCCGAACTGTTCGACGAGGTCGGGATCGAACCGCCCAGCGGCGTCCTGCTGTACGGCCCGCCGGGGACGGGCAAGACGATGCTCGCCAAAGCGGTCGCCAACGAAACCGACGCCACCTTCATCAAGATGGCCGGCTCCGAACTCGTTCGCAAGTTCATCGGCGAAGGCTCGCGGCTCGTCCGCGATCTCTTCGAGATGGCTCGCGAGCGCGAACCCGCCATCATCTTCATCGACGAGATCGACGCCATCGCGACCCGCCGCTCCGAGTCCAAGACCTCCGGGGACGCCGAGGTCCAGCGGACGATGATGCAACTCCTCTCGGAGATGGACGGCTTCGAGGCCCGCGGCGAGATCCGTATCATCGCCGCCACCAACCGCTTCGACATGCTCGACCGCGCGATCCTCCGGCCCGGCCGGTTCGACCGCCTCATCGAGGTGCCCAAACCCGACCGCGACGGCCGCGAGCAGATCCTCGAGATCCACACCCGCGGCATGAACGTTGCCGACGACGTCGACTTCGCCGCCCTCGCGGACGACACCGAGGGCTACTCCGGCGCCGAAATCGAGAGCCTCTCCACCGAGGCCGGCATGTTCGCCATCCGCAACGACCGCAACGAGGTCACCCACCAGGACTTCGTGGAGGCCCTCGAGAAGATCGAGGAAGACGACTCGAGCGACGTGATTTCGTCGCCCGGCTACTTCTACCAGTAACGAACTTTTCCTCTGTGGGTGCGCCGAAGGCGCACCCTCGGGAAAACTTCGATAAAAAGCACTCCGCCTTCCGTTCCGCTCACTCGACTCGCGGCTTGCGCCGCTCGTCTATACGCGGCGCGCAGCGCCGCGCTCTCGTTCGCTCCACATCAGTCGTCGGCCCGCTCGCTCGTTTCACTCGCTCGCGATGAATAACAGTGTGACAGCCTGCTCTCCCCGGCTCATGGAGCCCTCACTTTTTCGGGCTCCATTCACGGTCACTGAATGGGTATCTCTCTCGAGCCACCGTCGGATCGCAACGCCTTACGCTGCTCGTCCCTGAAGTCGGGTATGAGCACGATTCGAGTCGTCTGGGGGTCCGCGTCGGCCCCGACGGCGATGGCCTCCTACGACGCCGCGCTCGCCGAGGCCGGCGTCGAGAACTACAATCTGGTTTCAGTCTCCTCGGTGATTCCGGCCGACGTCGACGTCGAGGCCGTCGGGACGGCGCCCGACCTCGGCCCCGTTGGCGACCGACTAACCGTCGTCGAGGCGCGGGCCACTACCGCGGGGCCGGGACAGGTCAGCGCGGCGCTGGCGTGGGCCCAATCGGCCGAGGGACCGGGGCTGTTCTACGAGACGGCCGGCGAGACGGATCGGGACGACGTCGAACGTCGGGTTCGCGAGGGACTCCATGCCGGTCAGGAGCTTCGGGACTGGCAGTTCGCCGATCCGCAGGTAGCCGTCGAGTCCGAGCAGGCTGAACCGGGCGAACACACGACCGCCGTCGTCCTCGCAGTGTACGGCGAGAGCGAGCCGATCTGTTGACGCGTTGTCGGAATTTCCCGAAAGCGAATCCTTTTGACGCGTCGGTGCGTTGCTACCAGTACACACTTCTCATGAACGGAAATACGCCGTACGCCGGGCTGCCGGGAGAAACGGGTGCTGGTCAGCGTGCCGCGGCGGACGTTCCGGACCTCTCGCGGACGCAGAAACGCTCTCTCCACCGCGACGTCTCCCGAATTGCCGCCCGAACCCGCGAGTTCCTCCCCGACGAATACGTCGTCGACTCCGAGGTTTCCCAGAGCATGACCGGCCCGCAGGTCACCGTCGCCGTCCGCCCGCCAATCGGGCACGCCGTCAGCGCCGGCTTCACGCCCGACTTAGAGGAGGTTGCGGCCGGCGACGCGGTGATCACCGCCGACGAACGCGACGAAGTGGCCCGCGGACTGGCGGCCAGCGCCGCCCTGCAGGTCAAACAGGCGATCAACGACAGCGTGACGCCGACTGCGAAGTAACGCCGAACGTCGTCGCCGTTTTCGACCGAACGAAGACCGAGAGTCGCTACCCTCACGATCGACGGCGCTGATCGAGTCGAACTGACGTTTCTTCCGCAACTCGGACTATCCAGCATCTCTAGAATTACCGCCGCCACGGTCGCGGCGATCAGTACAACAGTTGCTCGAGTTGGTGTCGTCGTCGCTCGAGATCGATCGTCGGTTCGACGTCGGGATCGTCGACCAGTCGGTCGAGTACGAGCAGTGGGTCGGTCCCCGCGCGCTCGACGGCTTCGAGGAGGTCCTCGATCGCGGCCCGGTTCGTCGCCAGCGACGAACACAGGTCCACGGCGAGGGCGAACGGGACCGCGGCGTCGGGGGCGGTCGGGTACGCGTCGCTCACGCGGGTAAAATCCGGTTCCTCGAGCGGGCTGCCGCCTTCGGGATCGACGGTCAAACAGCGGGTACAGAGCGTCCCGGTCGGCGACTCTCCCGGCGCGTACTCGCGGTACTCCTCGGGGATCGAAAAGACGATCGTCGGTGAGCTACATGCCGTACAGGCCATGGTCGTAGCAGGTGCGTGGGCCGCGTGCGATCAGTCGCCGCCCGGAACGCCGCCCGCGGTCGACTGCTCCATGTCGGGTTCGGCCGTGCTCGCGTCCTCCTCGTCGGGCGCGATCTCGTCCGCTTCTTCGGCTTCGCGCTCTTCCTTCTCGGCCTGTTCTTTCTTCTCCTTGATCTTCTTCAGTCGGAACGTCTCCTCGCGTTCCTGCTCCTCGAGTTTCTGCTCGATGTACTCCTGGCCCTCGTAGAGGTCAGGCAGGAGTTTGAACTCCAATGCGTTGACGCGGCGCTTGGTGGTCTCGATCTCCCGGAGCATCTTCTTCATCGCCGTCTCGACCTCGGCGGCGAGGATGATGCTCTCGAGGAGGTCCTCGTAGGCCTCGGCGGCCTCGTCGATGCGGGCAGAGGTCCCCATGATCCCGTAGCCGCGCTGATCGAGGCTCTTCGAGACGCGGGAGGACTCGATCTGGGGCACGACCACACCCATGATGTTCTTCGATTCGGTGGTGATCTCGGGGTGTTCCTGGAGTGCGGCGGCGGCCCCGCGGACGGCGACGTCGCCCTCCATGGCTCGGGCCATGTTGATCTTCTTCTGAGCGTCCTGGTAGTCCTGTGCGAGGTCCCCGCGGACGTCCTGGGCCTTGTCCAGGATGTCCATGAACTCCATGATCAGCCCGTCCCGTTTCTTCTCGAGCGTCCCGTGTCCCCGTTCGGAGAGTTCGATCCGATCCTCGATCTCCATCAGGTTCTTGCGGGTGGGCTTGACGTCCTTGGCCATCTTGTGGAGGGTTTGCGCCCCCAGTCGGATAACTGTTTACAGTTTTGGCGGGTATCGGCCGACGGAAGGACCCTGCAGTGTGCGTGGGCCGTTCACGACCGAGCGACGAACCGACTCGGCTCGGCACCCGACGCTACCCGAGGAAGAGATCGACCATGTTCCCCGACGATTGGCCGCGATAGAGCTCCGAGTAGCCGCAGTTCGTACAACTTACGACCATGAACTGTCGATTCTGGATGTCGAAGAGCTTTGACAGCCCGTCCCGCTGGCGCTCTGGGTTGCGATGGAGAACGAGACGTCGGATCCAACCGTCGTCGACCGCGCGGAAGCCGAACGGATCGCGAAGGAACGCGGCGGCCGGAGTCGGCCCGAACGGACTCGAGCGCCGATTCTCCTGCGAGCGCAGACACGACTACCGACGAGCGCGAGGAGAAATCCGACCGGCGGCCACGGACCGACGATCGATCCTCGACGGAACGAGACGGACGGTGGGGAGTCCACTCGGACGAGCCGGACCGCGACGATCGCTGGCGATAGGTCGTTCCGGGACTATTCGGGCGGCCTCGAACGAATAGAGCGTAACCGAACCGGATTAGCCTTGCCCGACCATCCGATCTTCGTCCTCCCACTCCCGCTGGCGGAGTTCGTACTTCTGGATCTTGCCGGTCGCCGTCGTCGGCAGTTCCTCGACGAACTCGACCTCTCGGACGACCTTGTAGCCCGCGAGGTTGTCGCGCGTGTAGTCGACGAGTTCGTCCCGCGTCACGCTCGGATCGTCCGGATCGCCGTTGCCCGGCACGACGAACGCCTTCGGCGTCTCGCCCCACTCGTCGCTGGGGGCTGGGATGACGGCCACGTCCGACACTTCGGGGTGGTCGAACAGCGTGTCCTCGAGTTCGATGCTCGAGATGTTTTCACCCCCCGAGATGATGATGTCCTTCTTGCGATCCTGGATGGAGATCATCCCGTGTTCGTCGACGACGGCGAGGTCGCCGGTGTGGTAGTAGCCCTCGACGCGGTCGTTGAACGCTTCTTCGGTCTCTTCGGGCTTGTTCCAGTACTTCTCCATGACTTGGTTGCCGCGGACGACGATCTCGCCGATCGAGGCGTCGTCGCGGGTGACGTCGTTGCCGTCCTCGTCGACGACGCGGATCTCGGTGCCGAGATAGCCCAGCCCCTGGCGCTTCTTGATCGCGAAGCGGTCCGAATCGTCGTCGTCGAACGTGCGCCGCGCGTCGGAGGTGGTGATCAGCGGCCCCGTCTCGGTCGCGCCGTAGACGTGTTTCAGGTACCAGCCGAACTCGTCCTCGACGGTGCGGATAGTGGCCTCCGGCGGCGCCGAGCCGGCGGTCGCGATGCGAACATCGTTGGCCCCGGTCGTCTCGGGGTCGCGTTCCTCGTAGTGATCGATCAGCATGTTCAGCACCGTCGGCGCGCCGCACATGTAGGAGACGTCCTCGGTCTGGACGGCCTCGAAGATGTCCCCGGCGTCGACGCCGCGCGTGCAGACGTGTTTCGCGCCGATCCCCGTCACGGCGTAGATATGGCCCCAGCCGTTGACGTGGAACATCGGTAGCGTCCAGAGGTAGACGTCGTCGTCGCGCAGCTCCTGGTGGGCCGTGATCAGATAGGCGTGGAGCGTCTCCGAGCGGTGGGTCCGGCAGACTCCCTTCGGGTCACCCGTCGTCCCCGAGGTGTAGTTCATCGTGATGATCTCGTCCTCGCTCATCTCGGGGCGGTCGTACTCGGTGCCCGCGTCCTCGAGCACCGCGTCGAACTCCTCCCATTCGCCATTGACGCTATCGGCGTCGTTCGTGATGAACGTCTCCGTCGGCACCTCGTCGCGGATCGGCTCGATCTTGTCGGCGAAGTCGTAGTCGGCGTAGATGGCGTCGACCTCCGCGTCCTCGAGCATGTAGGAGAAGTCGTCGGGCGTCAGTCGGTAGTTCAGCGGCGTGTGCACCGCGCCGAGTTGCATGCTCCCGTAGGCCGCCTCGAGGTGGTAGTGCGTGTTCGGGTCCAAGACAGCGACGCGATCGCCCTTCTCGATGCCCCGCTCCTGAAGCGCCGCCGAAAACCGATCGGCCCGCTCGCCGAGTTCATCGTAGGTGTACCGTTCCCCCGTGGTCGCGACGACCGCCTCCTCGCCCCCGTAGTGTTTGCGCGCCCGATCGAGGAAGTCCGTCACGAGCAGTGGTTTGTGCATACACGACGTACGACATTAACGATGATTAAGTTCATTGCGGTTCGTTCCGAACTGTGGCTTCGATCGATACGTTCGGCTACGGCTTCGCTTCGGCTCGGGCGACGCTCGGCTTCGTCCCGAAGTAGTGGCCGACGCAGTGTCACACGCTCGAGTGAAGCGGCGAGCGCGACGTGTCGCCGCTCGTCCCGATCGACGGACCGACGGCTTGCGTCTCGAGTGCCCGAAAAATCGAAACTGCAACCGCGATCGCGAGTTCAGTCGGCCTGAACGGCTTCCGGCTCTTCTTCGCGGTAGTGCTCCTCGATGAGGTCCTCGCCGATACGGTTGAGTTCCTCCTTGGGGAGCATCGAGAGCAGGTCCCAGCCGAGCTCGAGCGTCTCGTCGATCGAGCGGTTGGTGTCATAGCCCTGCTGAACGAACTCCTCCTCGAAGCGGTCGGCGAAGTCGAGGTACTTGTTGTCGCGCTCGGAGAGCGCTTCGCGACCGACAATGTTGACGAGGTCGCGCAGGTCCTCACCTTCCGCGTAGGCGGCGTACATCTGGTCGGAGACGTCGCCGTGATCCTCGCGGGTCAGGCCCTCGCCGATTCCGTCGTCCATCAGCCGCGAGAGGCTGGGCAGGACGTTGACCGGCGGCTCGATCCCCTGGCTGTTGAGGTCCCGATCCATCATGATCTGGCCCTCGGTAATGTAGCCCGTCAGGTCCGGAATCGGGTGAGTCTCGTCGTCGCCGGGCATGGTCAGGATCGGAATCTGCGTGACCGAGCCCTCCTTGCCCTCGATACGACCGGCACGCTCGTAGAGCTGTGCCAGGTCGGTGTACATGTAGCCGGGGTAGCCACGGCGGCCCGGGACCTCCTCGCGTGCGGCGCCGATCTCACGGAGCGCCTCGCAGTAGTTGGTCATGTCCGTCAGGATGACCAGGACGTGATAGTCCTTCTCGAAGGCCAGGTACTCGGCCGTGGTCAGGGCGAGTCGCGGCGTGACCTGTCGCTCGACTGCGGGGTCGTCTGCGAGGTTCATGAAGACGACCGAGCGCTCGAGCGCGCCCGTGCGTTCGAAGTCGTCCATGAACTCGTTCGCCTCTTCGGCGGTGATCCCCATCGCGCCGAAGATGACGGCGAACTCGGAGTCCTCGTCGTCGTCGCCGCTCTCGTCTTCCTCCGGCACGGTCGCCTGGCGGGCGATCTGCAGTGCGAGGTCGTTGTGGGGCAGCCCCGACGCGGAGAAGATCGGCAGCTTCTGACCGCGAACCAGCGTGTTCATGCCGTCGATGGCGGAGACGCCGGTCTGGATGAACTCCTCGGGGTACTCCCGGGAGTAGGGATTGATCGCTTCGCCGACGATGTCGTGGCGGTCCTCGGGGACGATCTCCGGGCCGCCGTCGATCGGATTCCCGGAACCGTCCAGCACCCGTCCAAGCAGATCCTCGGTGACGGGCATCTTCATCGTCTCGCCCAGGAAGCGAACGGAGGCGTTACGGTCGATACCGCCAGTGCCTTCGAACACCTGGATCGAAACGAGTCCCTCGCTCGATTCCAGCACCTGTCCGCGCAGGGTCTCGCCCTGTGGCGTCTCGATCTCGACGATCTCGTCGTAACCGACCGGTTCGTCGACCTCGGCGAACACCAGCGGACCGCTGATTTCCGTGATTGTCTGGTACTCTTTCATTGTTAGTACAGTGCTCGCAGTTGTTCCTGGAGGTCGTTCTCGATCTCCTCGATGAACGATTCCCACTCCTCGGCGGTGCCCATCCGGTTGAGACGCGGGGCGGCGTCGACGTCGGTGATCTCCTCGACCGGGACGCCGGCCTCGAGCGCTTCGAAGGCCTCGTCGTTGAACGTCTTGATGGCCTCGAGCATCCGGTAGGTCTTCTCGGGTTCGCAGTAGGTGTCGACGTCGTGGAGCGCGTTCTGCTGGAGCCACGCCTCACGGAGGAAGCGGGCGACCTCGAGGGTCAGCTGCTGGTCCTCCGGCAGGGCGTCCTTCCCGACGAGCTGAACGATCTCCTGGAGCTCGTCTTCCTCGTCTAACACGTCGACCGCCCATTGGCGGATGTCCGACCAGTCGCCGGCGACGTTGCTCTCCCACCACGGGTCGAGCTGGTCCTTGTACAGCGAGTAGGACTCGTTCCAGTTGATCGACGGGAAGTGCCGACGTTCCGCGAGGTCGGCGTCGAGCGCCCAGAACGTCTTGACGATACGCAGCGTGTTCTGGGTGACCGGCTCGGAGAAGTCGCCGCCCGGCGGCGAGACTGCGCCGACGACCGAGATCGACCCTTCGCCGCCGTTCATCAGCTGGAACTTGCCGGCGCGCTCGTAGAACTCCGAGAGCGACGCGGCCAGGTACGCGGGGTACCCCTCTTCGCCGGGCATCTCCTCGAGTCGGGAGGAGATTTCGCGCATGGCCTCGGCCCACCGGGAGGTGGAGTCGGCCATCAGCGCGACGTCGTACCCCATGTCGCGGTAGTACTCCGCGATCGTGATCCCCGTGTAAATACAGGACTCGCGGGCCGCGACGGGCATGTTCGACGTGTTGGCGATGAGGCACGTCCGGGCCATCAGCGGGTTCCCGGTCTGCGGGTCCGGCAGTTCCGGGAAGTCTTCGATGACCTCGGTCATCTCGTTGCCGCGCTCGCCACAGCCGATGTAGACGACGATGTCCGCGTCGGACCACTTGGCGAGTTGCTGCTGGGTGACGGTCTTCCCAGAGCCAAAGGGTCCGGGAATCGCCGCCGTCCCGCCCTTTGCGAGCGGGAAGAGACCGTCCTGAACGCGCTGGCCCGTCACCAGCGGCTCGGTCGGTGTTTCCTTGTCACCGGCGGGGCGGGCCTCTCGGACCGGCCACTCCTGGTGCATCTGGATCTCCTCGCCGTTGTCGAGTTCGACGACGGTCTCCTCGACCGTGAACTCGCCGGCCTCGATGGCCGTGACCTCGCCGCCCTCGTAGTCCGGCGGGACCATGACCTTGTGGTCGATCGTGACGGTCTCCTCGACGACCCCGACGATTTCGCCGGGTTCGACCGTATCGCCTTCCTCGACTTCGGGGGTGAACTCCCACTTCTTCTCGAGGTCGATACCGGGCGCGTCGACCCCGCGGTCGAGGAACGCCGTCCCCATCTTCCCCTCGAGAACGTCGAGCGGGCGCTGGACGCCGTCGTAGATGGAGTCCAGCATACCGGGTCCGAGGTCGACGCTCAGGGGCTCGCCCGTGTTCTGGACGGGTTCGCCCGGGCCGACGCCGGAGGTTTCCTCGTAGACCTGAATGGTGGTCAGGTTTCCTTCGATCTCGATGACCTCGCCCATCAGTCCTTCGTCGCCGACGTAGACGACGTCGTTCATCCGGGCGTCGAGGTCCGTGGCGGTCACGACCGGACCGCTCACGCTTTCGATTACACCGTCTTCGTCGACGGATTCGATGTCTTCTGCCTGGCTCATAGTTTACTCTTGTTCGTCCTCGTCCATCAGGTCGATACCGATCGCGCGTTTGATCTGCTCGCGCAGTCCGCCGCCACCGGTTCCGCTCCCGATCGTGACGACGACCGGTTCGACGCTCGTCTCGACTTCCTGGCGCACGTTGCGCGACAGGTGTTCGAGGTCGTCGTCGTGCATGACGACGATGCCGACGCCCTCGTCCTCGAGGACCGCCGTCGCCGCCTCGTCCAGTCGGTCGTCCTTCTCGTCGTCCGGGACGTTCTCGAAGCGACGGACCCCCGCGAGGCGGAAGCCGGTCGTGAACTCCGGACTGCCGACGACTGCGATTTCCTGGCTCATAGGATCACCAGCTCCTCTTCGATCTCGGTTTCATCGAGGCCGACCTCTCGACCGCGCGCGATCGCACGGATGTTCTCGACCTCGCGCTCCTTCGCGAGGATGTACGAGAGCACGGCCGAAACGGAGGTCGGGTAGATGCTCGAGAGCGTATCGGCGTACTCGAGCAACGCAGCGTCTAGTGCGTGCTCGAACTGGATAAGGCTGTCAGCGTCTCGGAGCCGTTCCAGCGCCCCCGAGAGGCGGTCGCCGTAGCGTTTGTTCTCAGCGATGTGATCGACGAGCGCGTCGTAATCGCCGACGAGCCGACCCAGATCCGCCCGATCGAACAGGACACCGCCATCGATGTAGTAGGCCGCGGGGTCGAGGTCCGCTCCGCTGCGGGCCAGCCGCAGGGCGTTCCGGACGTTCCGGAAGTCGATTTCCGCCTGCAGGAACTCGACGTACTTCGCCTCCGGCCCCTCCTGGGGTTCGACGCCCGGGCCCCGCGAGATGTCCGCGAGCAGGTTCTCGTAGAACTCCCGGTCAAGGGCGTTTTCGAGCGGAACGAGCGCGCCGTGGTCCTCGAACTCCTCGTAGGCCACGGTCAGCGGCTCGTAGTAACTCGTGGCGCGCAAGAACTCGATCGCGTCCTCGATGGAGTCGGTCTCGAGGAGGCGCTCGATCGTTGCGTCCTCGAGTTCGCCGGCCCGGATCAGGTCCGTCCGGATCTCCTCGGCATCGGTGTCGGTGTAGATCCCGCGGAAGATCGTCTTCAGGTTCCAGACGTCGAACTTCCGAAGATACCGGGCGATGTGGTCGTAGAGGCGCCCCTCAGACCAGTCCAGCAGGTCCTGGAAGTGTTTCGCGAGGTTACGGTTCAGGGCGTACTCGATCAGGTCGACACCCGAGAACCGCGCACCGAGCGCGTTGATCTCACGCTCGTACTCCGTCTCTTCCATGAACCGCGCGATCTCGCTCGGCCCCATCCGGACCAGCTTCCGATAGTCTTCGTCCGCGAACAGCGACGCTCGTCGGGACCGCACGCGAGCGTTCACGTATTCCGGATTCGAGGCACCTGCGCTCATTGCTCGAAGAGTCGGTTACTGATCTCCCGGAGGTTGTCTTCCCAGACGTCCTCGAGCACCGAGTCGAACGTGTTGTTGACCCGAACTCGAGACTGGTCGCTCTCGACGACGACGCCGCCGAGGCAATCGTACTCGCCGGCGTACTCGTAGCCGTCGTAGTCGGCGAGGATCGACTCGATCAGCTCCTCGTCGTCGGCGCGGCCATAGACGTTGACGTCGTCGCCCTCGTCAAACTCGTCACTGGCGCCCTCGAGGAGCGCACGCATCAGCTCCTCGCGGGTGTCCCCGTCGAGGGCGGCGAGCTCGTCTTCGACCTCCTCGCGGACGTCGCCGAGCACGTCGCGGCGAGCCTCCAGGCGCTTTTGCTTCGCCTCCAGTTTCGCGCTGGAGAGACGCTGTTCGCGCAACTGCTCGACCTCGCGGTCGGCCTCCCGCTTGGCCTCGATGCGAATCTCCTCGGCGTCCTCTTCGGCGGCCGATTCGATCTCGTCAGCGCGCGCTTCGCCCTCAGCGCGGATATCCTCCGCACGCGCGTGGGCCTCTTCTCGAATGTCTTCTACGACTGTGTCCAAACTCATTGTGAAAGAAGGGTGAATGCGGTTACGCGCCGACGATGAAGACGACGACCAGCGCCAGGATCACGAGCGTCTCCGGGAGAACGGTCATGATCAGGCCCTGAACGAACAGGCTGTCGTCCTCGGCGAGCGCGCCGACGGCAGCCGCACCGATACCACGCTCTGCATAGCCGGACGCCAGTGCGGCGAGGCCGACTGCGAGTGCGGCCGCGCCCGCGTCGGTCAGGAACGGACTTTCTTCGACGGTCTGCTGAAGTGCGATACCAGCGTCAACTGCTGCGTTCTCAATTGCCATTGTTAGTAGTCCTCCGTGTGAGTTCGATCGTGTCCGAACGGTTCGTAGTTCTTCCCACCGCCTTCATAAAACTTGTTAAAGAATTCGACGTACTCGAGGCGCACAGCCTGTAAGCCGGCGCTCGTCACGCCAAGCGCTAGCACGACGATGTGTCCGACGACGAGAATGACGAGGCCGCCGACGAGCGCTGCGGTCCCCGAGTGCATGAGGCCGCTGAAGATAACTTCAGCACCCTCGCCGTAGTGTTCGGCGACGTAGCTCGGCTCGTGGTTCCGAAGGAAGTGGAACTCCCCCTCAGGGTTCTGGTACCCGCCGAAGAACAGCAGGTTGACCACGAACGCCATGCCGGCCTTCGCGAGCAACACTGCGCCCATTCGGGTGTACGAGAAGACGTTGACGACGACGTCGAGCGCCTCGATCGCCTCGACGGGTTCGCTGACGATCAGCAGGACGAACCCGATCAGGAAGACGAGAAACGGTGCCGTAAGCAGGAAGTCGGTGACTCCCAACGGAATCGTCACGAGCCCCCACTCCGGGAACCCGGTGAAGCCGATCGGGAACGGCCCGTCGCTCGCGAACGTCGTGAACAGGAAGTCCGGCTTCGACGATCGGGCCTGCTGCGAGAAGATCCAGATCCAGACGCCGTTGAGCATCAGGATCCACGTACCGCTGTGCAGGACGGCGTCTTTGACGCCGTGGCTGAGGTTCTCGTAGAAGTCCAGGATGTACCCGATGTTCAGGTGGACGATCCCGGCAAGCACGCTCACGACCATCCAGCCGAGTGCGAAGTCGGCGGCTGCCGGCTCGAGCCCCTTGTTCAGCGGAAGGAGCTCGGAGTGGAACATGTCGTGCCAGAGCACTTCTCCGAGCACGTGCAGTCCGAAGATCTCTCCGTAGATGATCCCGAACAGGACGGTGAACGCGCCGGCCCAGATGGCGACGCCGCCCAGGCTGGTGACGCCGTCGCTGTCGAACTGCGTGACCAAGTACGCGCCGATGGCCATGTACATGATCCCGTACCCGACGTCGCCGATCATGAAGCCGAAGAAGGCCGGGAACGTCAGGAACAGGAAGATGGTCGGATCGAGTTCGCTGTACTTCGGACGGTTGACCGCCTGGACCAGCACCTCGAACGGTTTCGCCGGCCCCGCGTTGTTCTGGACCGTCGGGGGCTCGTCGCCCATCGTGACCGCCGATCCGCCGTCGGTGACAGCCTTTTGCTGTTGCTCGTCCTCGTCGGTCGCGGCGGGGGACGCGTCGTCCTCGGCGCCGGCTTCGGCACCCTTCTGGATTTCTTCCGTGTGGGTGTGAGCGCCGTGTCGGTCGTAGTCCGCCCGCTCGAGTTCTTCGACCTCGACGCTGTCGCCGACTGCGTCGTTCAGGCCGGCGACGAGCCGGTCGTACTCCTCGGTCGGGAGCCATCCCTCCGCGACGAACGCGCGGTCGGTCGTCGCGAACTGCAGGGGTGCTTCCGCCTGCTGAACCTCGATGGTCAGTTGCTCCTCGACGCGCTGGAGGAACTCGCCGTGATTCGCCTCGACCTCCTCGAGTTCCGCGTCGATCTCTTCGAGTTCGTACTCGAGTTCTTGTTGTCGCTCCTCGAGCTCGTTAACGTACGCGCTCGGGCTCTGTTCGGTCTCGGGCACCGCGTGGCGCGAGAACTCGACCCCGACCAGCGCGTCCTCGAGGGCGCCCTCGTCGGCGTCCTCGGCGGGCGCGGCCACGATAGCCACAACGTCACCGCCGGTGAACGTCTCGAAGGCGCGGATGTCGTCCGACGCCGCGACGGCGTCTTCGATCGCGCCGACGTTCCCCTCGCCGACGACGACATCGACCGTCTCGTACCCGGACAGCAGGTCGAGATCGATGCCGAGTTCGGCGAACGGCTCGACGCGGTCGATTTTCTCCGTGACCGATCGCAGGTCGTCGTTGACCGCTCCGCGGCGGTCGTCGAGTTCGGTGACTCGCTCGCGGACCTCTTCGAGTCGCTGCTCCCAGTCGCCCTCGAGGGCTCTCGGGTCGACGTCCTCGTCGGACAGCTCTAGGGAGCTCTCGAGGGAGCGGACGGTCACCAGCTTCTCGGACGCCTCGTCGGCGCCCTCGATCGGGTTCCCGTTATTGAACCCCTCCCAGGAGCCGTCGTAGTCCGAGAGGTGGACCAGGTTCAGTCCGTGGATCGTCTCGATGACCGTGGGCATGATGCCCTTGGAGCCGGTCACCGAGACCTTGCTCATCTGTTTAGGTCTGAGCATGAATGTCCTCCTGGAACAGTTCGACGACGTGATCGGTCACTTCGTCGACCCGATCCCGGGCGAGCTCCGCGAGCGCCTCTCGCTCCTGCTCGCCCTCTTCGAGGATGCGTTCACACTCGGCGTCGATCTCCTCGCGCGCCTCTTCGAGGCGCTGCTCCTTGAGCTCGCGCGCCTCCTGTTCCGCTTCCGAGCGAATTTCCTCGGCTCGTTCCCGGGCCTCGGCGATTCGCTCGTCGCGGTCGTTCTCTGCCAATGCGACGATCTCGTCGGCCTCTTCCTCCGCCGACTGTATTCGTTCGAGAACCTCTGGCCTCGGCATACTCTAAGCGCTTGAAAGTTTGCGAGAGCGCGTATATGGTAGTTGCGAAAGTGCGCCAGCCCCGCTTTGGATCGATCGGCCGGAATCTATCGGTTACTCGACGGCGGTGACCGGCCGAACAGTAGACATATCCCGGTCGGTGCGAAAGCAGCCATTAATGGGAATCCTCGAGAACAAGGCCCGGGCGCGACTGTTTTACAAGTACCTCTCGAAGGTCTACGACCAGGTCAACCCCTTCATCTGGAACGAGGAGATGCGGACCGAGGCGCTCGACCTGCTGGACCTCGAGTCCGAGATGACGGTGTTGGACGTCGGCTGTGGCACCGGCTTCGCGACCGAGGGACTGCTCGAGCGCGTCGACGAAGTGTACGCGCTCGACCAGAGCGAACACCAACTCGAGCAGGCCTACACGAGGTTCGGGAAACGCGCTCCGCCGGTCCACTTCCACCGTGGGGACGCCGAACGCCTCCCCTTCGCCACTGATACGTTTGACGTCGTCTGGTCGTCGGGCTCGATCGAGTACTGGCCGAACCCCATCCTCGCGTTGCGGGAGTTCCGCCGCGTGCTGAAACCCGGCGGGCAAGTGCTCGTCGTCGGTCCGAACTATCCCGATGCGGTCCTCGCTCAGAAACTCGCCGACTCGATCATGCTCTTCTACGATGAATACGAGGCCGACCGCATGTTCAAGCGGGCCGGCTTCGAAGACGTCAAGCACGCCTTCATGGGGCCGTCCTACGACCCCGAGGTCGCGATTACGACGATCGGTCGCGCGCCCGAGTAAGAAGGCTTGCCCTTGCGTTACACGACGTAGGTGTCGGCCACGTCAACTCCGTGCGTTCTTTCAGTTCGCCGTCGCCTCGAGTCTCGTCACAGTAGTGTCGTCGACGACGACCGTGACCAATACCGTATCGCCCGATCGAATCGTCGGGTCGTTCGTTCCGGCAACGCGGAGCGTCGCCGTCTCGCCGACCTGCCACTCCGGATCGGTTTCGGGGTTGAACGGCCCGCTGGGCGCGCCCCGATATCCGTTGGCGCCGACGAACGGCACCGGCGGCTGGTGCTCGAGTCGGTCGCCGTTTACTGCGATCTGCAACTCGAGGTCAGTGACGGTGATCGAGTCGCCACCGACGTGCTCGAGGGTCAGTTCCGAGCGATCGGCGTCCGCCTCGAGACCGAACGCGGCGTTGGGGCTCGATTCGAGGAGGCCATCGCCGGCGAACCCCATCCCAACGGCGATGGTGGCTGCCAGCGCGACCGTGATCGCGAGCAGAGCGAGGACGCCGATGATGGGTGCGACGGCGCGGGTGGGTGACTCGAGTGGCGAATCGGCGGGCACGCCACGGGTTCGCCGCGTATTGGTTGATAAAGAGTTGGATGACTCTGTCGCTGTAAGCCGATTGCTCGAGATTGTTTTCGGACGGCGTATGAGCGTCGATCCAAGAACGGCAACTCGAGTGGTCGCCTTCGGTTGTCGTGCTTCAACCTGTTTGGAGTTCGCTCGAGAACGTTACGAATAACCTGACGGTTACGAGGTTCGATTTGGTGACGGTCAGACTGTGGCTAGTTGCAGAGAGCATTACAGGAGCGGACGTTCGACTGATGCTAGATTCCATCGCGGCCAGTTCATATCTGCGGGTCCTGGGACGCGCGCTCGAGCAGCGCAGCCATGTGTGAAGGGATGCCAATGGAAGATCGGCGAGTATCGTATTTTTCACACGCCCGCACGTAGAGCAGCAGTCGGTAGCCAGTCCATCTTCATATTGTTTTCACCCTGTCTCAATTACGACCTGAATAAGACGTTAATATTCCGTATAAACCTACTTTCCGTAGAAATTGAACGTACGGATTATGTTCAAATAAAGCTCCGTTCACCTGTGTCCTTTTTATATGACTACCCTCGGGTATCACCTGCTTATCGAGACTTACCCGATCTCGTTAACACGGAGAAACACCGGACGGAAGCGGTGTAATGACCGGTTATGATTTCGGCGTTTGCCGCTCACTGACCAGAAAGCTTATTATAACCACCTCTTAATGCTGAACTACCCCTACCCAACCGGGGTAAGCTCCGATTACGGCTGCACATTCGTGCCGGAATCGGGCTTCCCCGACGAATCGCACGCAAAATAGCAGACAACGAACATAAAAACTAAATGACACGCAACAACGAACCATCACTTCGCGACAAGGGACGCTCGCTGTTCCTGGCCGCGCTTATGGTGATGTCCGTTTTCGCCGCATCCGCAGCGTTTGCGGGCGGGGCGGCCGCGGCAGATGAAGATCCTGATGCAAAGTACAGTTCTCTCGCCGACCTCAATAACTCGCTCGTTTACGCTGGACAGACCGTCCAAGTTGACCTCTCCGATGAAAACGTCACAAAGGACGACGATATCCAGATCCGCGTCAAGGACGGTAGTCCGGTTGTCCTTGAGTCGGCCGACTCGAACTCCACGATCACGTTCAACACGGCAGACCTTGAGACCGGTGAATACGAACTGACCGGTGACAACATCTCGTCGGACAACTCCTTCGAGGTTGTCGTCCAGAACGTCGACGCCAGCTTCAGCGGAGACACCGTCACGAACGGTGACAGTGACTCGGTTGACCTGAATGTCGAGTCCAGTCTCCGCAACGAGTACAACGTTACCGTCAACGCCGATGGTCTCGACCACAGCGAACTCGAGACGCTCTTCAACGTCACTGAGGACTCTGACGCCAGCGCTGACGACCCGGTCGTCATCCCGTATGCAGAGACCACGGAAGCGTTCCAGGGCCTCACCTTCGAGAACGTTGGGACTGGTGACTACACGTTCGACATCAACGTTGTCGACACGACCGCGTCGGACACCGCTACGGTGTCTGTCGCGGAGAAGGGCTCCGTTAACGTCGACTTCCAGAAATCCGTCACTTCGGTCAACGAAGGCGACAAAGTTGACCTCAAGATCAACTTCCAGAACACCGCTGACGACGCAGAGCTCGTCCTCGGTGGCGAGGACGTTGGTTTCGAAGTGAACGCAACCGTTACCAACCCTGAAAACAGCAACACCGCTACCGTGACGGTCGATACGTCCGCACCTGGTTCGAACACTTCCGATGTTCTCAGTGGTGATGTCAAGGACGTTGATGTGAGTCAGGATATCGCCCGTGACAAACTCGCGACGGGCGAGTACGGTATGGAACTCGACCTCACTACCGGCATCGCGTCGGCTATCGGCACGCTCGACGTGAATTCTCACGAAGAGCCTTCGCTTGAAGGGACGTACGTAACTGGCGACACCTTCACCGCTGGTACCACCAACATTGACGACGTCCAAGCGACGAGCGGAAACGTGGTCGCGGAAGGCGACACGATCATCGCCGTCTACGAGGGCGTTGGCTTTAACGGCGATTACGCCGACAATGATTCAAACGATTCCGACAATGGTTGGAGCGCAATCATTGAGGAGAGCGAAGCGGCCCTGAACCAGGAGCCCATGACGCTGGACGAGAATGACAGCGGCATTAGCATGGACTGGGACGAGGATGCAGGTACGTACACGATCGCTATCGACACGTCTAACGCAAACGTCAGTGTCGACGAGGCCTACGACGTTTCGCTCCTCCTTGACGCGAACGAGAACAAGTACTTCGACGCCGAAGACTACGACGACAACTACGCCTTCGATGTCGGAACGCAGTTCGAAGTTGCAGACCGCACGGTCGACTTCGCTCACGAAGCGAACGCAAACGGCCAGTTCGAGATTGAACAGCAGAACGACGGTACGGTCACCGTCATGGGTGAGGGTACCGCCGCAGACGGTGCGGAGTACACTGTTTCCCTCCGTAGCGACGAAGCCAACGAGCTCCTGACGCAGCAGGTTCAACTCGAGAACGGCGAATTCGCCGCTGAGTTCAATCTGAGCGAATACGAGCCTGGCTTCGAATTCACGCTCGACATCCAAGGTAGCGACTACGACGGCGACCGTCGGAACGCAGTCCTCGTCGCAGGTGACCAGCCCGCAGAGGCTTCGTTCGAAACCACGGACGTCAGTGCACCTGACAACGTCACCGTTGGCGACGACGCCACCCTCGACGTGACCGTCGAGAACACCGGCGACGCCGAAGGTACCACCACGGTCACCGCGATGATCGACGGTGAAGAGGTCTCCCAGGACGTCACGCTCGACGCTGGCGCCTCTGACACTGTTTCCTTCGACCTCCCCACCGACGAAGCGGGCGACGTCGCGTGGTCCGTTGGTGACGAGTCCGGTACGCTGACTGTCAACGAGCAGACTGACGACTCCGACAACTCGGACGACTCCGACAACTCGGACGACTCCGACAACTCGGACGACTCCGACAACTCGGACGACTCCGACAACTCGGACAACTCGGATAACTCGGACAGCTCCGACAGCTCCGACAGCTCCGACAGCTCGGACGACTCTGAGAGCTCGGACGACGGCACGCCCGGCTTCGGCGTCGCTGTCGCCGCTGTCGCGCTGCTCGCCGCCGCCATGCTCGCACTCCGCCGCGAGAACTAAGGCTGCGACGCAGTCGTCTAAACCACCGATCTCGCGGTGAGATCGGCTTTACCGCACGCTGATTTTTTCTTGAACACTACACCGCGAGCGACAGCGCTGTCCGCGACCCGCTGCGGACGCACTCTTTTCGCGACCGATGCCGTCACCGTGACCGATTCCGTGCCGACTGCCCGAGGCCTGACCTCGGCAGTCCACCAGTCGACGGTCCACAGTGTACCACTTCGGACGCAATCATCGGTGGCCTCGAGTCCAGCGTGGAGCTCGCTGTTCCGTTCGAACTGAGAATCCGCGCTTGATTCGTCGCCTTCGTCTTGCCGATCGACGCAAGCTGCTTGAGTCCTGACCGAACATCGAAATCGGGAGCAGCAACCCTATTCCGGACGGTTGACTGGCCAGTACGCGTACCTTCCGATGGTCGAATGTGCTATCCGGCGAGGCACCGCTCGCTGTCATTGATGACGGGAGCCGACTGCACTGAGGCAACTGCCTCGCCACGGACCGAGATCGGTCGATCGTCTCTCTGACCCGATTCGATTTCGATCGCCGACCCGGCGACACACTATCGCGCGGATGGGGGACTCCGCGACGGCAGCCATCGGCTGCTATTTCAGGGTGTCAATGGAGACGTTTCGAGACGATGAATTCTATCCGTACACAGAGAACCGACCGCTCAGTAGCATGCGAAGGGAACAGTACACTCGAGCAGTACTGGCGTCCAAGCGTCGATTACACTGAACAGACGATCTACGGCGTCCGACGCGAGATACCGACGACGAGCGCCGTCACTAAGGCAATCACGCCGCCTGCGATTCCAAATCCAGGGACACCGTTGTCGGCCGCCGTCATCGCCACGGTGACGGACTCGGTCGCTCCGCTCGAGATCTCCTCCGTCGTCACCCTCTCCGACTCGTATCCCTCCGCACCGACTTCGACTGCATATCCTACACCGGTTCCGGGCACGGTCGTCTCGAGTGTGCCGTCCGAATCCGTCTCGTTGGCGACCGCGAACGAGGTTCCGCCCGGGCGTTCGATCGTAACGGTCGCGCCGTCGATCGGATCGCCGTCCTCGTCGGTGACCGTCACCGACAGCGTCGCGTCGCCCTCGAGAATCGCCCGTTCACGCGCCGTTCGGTTCGAATCGATTTCCATCGAGAGCGTCTCGTCGACGTAGCCCGCCGCGGACACGTTCACCGCGTACTCGTCGTCGCCGGGAACGGATTCGATGCGGTACGTTCCGTGCGCCGTGTGAACGCCCGAATACGTTCCCTGATGGCCGGTCGCGTCGACGGTCGCGTCCGCGATGCCGTCGCCGAACTGCGCGTCCTCGAGGACTACCTCGAGAACGCCGTCTCCCTCGAGTGCGAGACCGACGTCCGTGTCATCCTCGCTCGAGACGATTCTCGACTCGGTTCCCATCTCGTACCCCGCTGCGTCGACGCAGATGGTGTACTCCTCGTCGGTTCCCGGTACCGTGACCGCGACCGTCCCGGTACCGTCCGTCGGGTCGGCGGCTCCGAACGAAGCGCCGTCCGAGCGTTCGATAACGACGGTCGCGTTCGAGATCGGCGTCCCCGTCACCGCGTCTTCGGCGGCGATTTCGAGCGTCGCGTCGCCAGCGAGTTCGAACCGTTCGGTGACGCGCGTCCCCGACTTCGCCAGTGTCACATCGCGCTCTCGGTCGTCGTACCCCGGTGCGGTCGCGGTCAGCGTATACTCTCCTCGAGTGGGAACGTCCCTGACGACGTATCGTCCGTTGCCCTCGTGGCGCGCCGGATACGTGCCGAACCAGGCCGTCGCGGTGACGGTCCCGTTCGAGATACCGTCACCGAACTGGTCGTCCGCGAGGCTCACCTCGAGCTCCCCGTCGCCGGCGAGCGAGACGTCGGCCGTCGTCGTCTCGTCGGCCGGCACGAACCGCGTCTCGCTGCTCGTCTCGTACCCGTCGGCAGCGACAGCGAACGCGTACTCGCGGTCGCCGGTGACGCCTTTGAGTTCGTACTGTCCGTACAGATCCGTCGTCGTCTCGAAAACGGTCCCGTCGTCGCGCTCGAGAGTAACGGTCGCGTCCGCGATCGGCTTGTCCGTCACCGTATCGGTCACCGTCCCTTCGACGGTCGCAAACGATCCGGATTCCTCGAGGGCGGCGGCTGCGTCGATGATCCCGTGGCCGTATCGAGTGTCCTGATCGTCGGATTCGACCGCCGGTTTCGCAGCCGTTTCCGTTAACGCTGCCTTGATCTCGTCGGGTTCAAGGTGCCGGTCGGTTGCCCCTTGTAATAGCGCGATCACGCCCGCGACGTGGGGCGTGGCCATACTGGTCCCGCTCTTTCGAACGTAGCCGCCGTCCGGGGACGCGCTGAGGACGCGCTCACCGGGCGCCGTGACCGTCGGAACGATGTAGCTGCTGGGCCACTCCGACGGTGCGTGCCAACCCCAGGCATCGAGAGTGTCGACGACCTGGCCGCTCGAGAAGCCAGCGACGCGCTTTCTCTCGTCGGTGGCCCCGGCGCTGATCGCGTCGTAGACGTTCCCCGGCGACGAGGAGACGCCGTCGCCGCCGTTTCCGGCGCCGGCGACGACGACGGTGCCGCTGGCTTTTGCGTTCCGAACGGCGCTGATGTAGGAGGCGGTGTACCCCTCGGAGCCGAGACTCAGGCTGATAACGTCGGCGCCGTTGTCGACCGCCCACTGCATGCCCGAGATTACGTCCGACGTCCGGCCGACGCACCGACCGTTGGCACAGTCCGTCAGGACGGCACCGGCGAGCAAGTCTACCTCGGGTGCGACGCCGATCTGTGTTCCGCTCGCGTCGCCGCCACCGATCGTCCCGGCGACGTGGGTTCCGTGGCCGTTGTAATCCACCGGCGTCGACGATTTACCGGAGAAATCCCGCCACGCGTCGACCGTCACGTCGGGATGTGAGTCATCGACGCCCGTATCGAGGACTGCGACCGTCGCTCCGTCTCCGCGAGCGCCGTATTTCTCCTGGGCCGCAGGCACGGAGAGCTGCTCAAGCCCGTACGTGTATGCCCCGCCAAACCCCGCTGCTGCGGCCGTTGATGATCCGTTTGTCATCGTCGATCCGTTCGCGGTCGGTCCGGATCGCGGGCCGACCGTCGAGGCATTCGGGTTGGACGCCGTCGCCCCCGCTGCGAGTTCCACGGCGGCGTCGGCGTGAATTTCGACGACGCCGTCGATCGAACCGACCGTCTCTAGAGCGACGCGATCGGTGTCGACTGCCACCAGTGCGGCGTTCGCGAGCCAGAACTGGCGTTCGATGTCGAGCCCCGCAGTCGTCTCGGCCGCGCGCTCGAGCGATGTCTGTGAGTCGTCTGCAGCGGCCCGCAACGCCGCCGGTTTCGTTTCACCGGTCGATATCGTGGTCGTCCGGTCGCTCTCGAGTCGGACAATCACTTCCACGATACCGTCGGCATCCTCGAGTGCCGGGTCGATCTGTGCCGGTTTCGAGCGTTCGACTGCGGTCGCACCGTCGGCCGGTTGCTGGGTGGCTGCGTCACGCGTCGTAGCCGCGTCCGCGAGCTGATCACTTCCGGCCGCCAAACCGATTGGGAATAACAGTGAGGTACAAAGAACCACCGCCAGAGAGACTATGATGAGCCGACGGCGGCGTATCGGAAATCCAGACATTAGTCACAACCAGAGAGTCATGTGGTATAAGCAATCTGGCTACCGGAACTCGCGAGGATCGCGATAGGGCGCCGAACGATAGTAGCGATGCTTCCGGTCTAGTCACAGGGAACCGGTATCGAATCAGCTAGAAAAACTCAAAAACTTCGCAAAAGTGGTGAAGGAAGACGGTCTTCAGTATTACCGTCTCGGAAATTCGACCGCGTTTAGCGACGTTGATTCCGCCCGGACCGTGAGTTCGAACCCGTCGGTCGGCGGCACAAACCATACTTTACTGTCCTCACCCGTCTCGCCGACGACTGTTCCGTCGACGGAGACCGTTGCGTCGACGGGTGTCTCGCTTTCTGACTCCGTGACGGTAATCCTCGCCGGTGCAGTGTCCGGCGTGCGCTCGAGCGTCGCGGTCACATTGTCGCTGGACATCGAGTCGGTGGTTTCGATCGGAATGGAATCTCTATCGAGCGTCTGGCGCTCGTGGTAGACAGCGTTTGATCCGCCGTCAAGATAAACCGTGAGCTGACCTTGATCGTGCGACAGCGCCTGAACCTGATACAGATTCGTAGCCTCGTGCTTGATCGTGTACGTCCCGGACGTCGTTTCAAATGCCCACGGGTAGAGTTCTTGTGCGGTCGTGCGCGCATTGTCCATCGTCCTGATCTGGTCGGACCGATCACGCGCGCGATTGTCGTACCGAGTTGTCTCGCGAACGTACGTGTCCCCGTCGAGCATCGAGAGGGTGAGGCCATCCGGTGCGGACTCGAGTAGGATCGTCGGATTCGATTCCGGGGCATCATCCGATTCGTCGACGCCGCGAATCGAACGCTCGATATCCGTGCGAATCGGACCGCGATAGACTTCGAGTTCGGCGGTGAGCGCGTCGACTGAGTCCGAGATATCGATGATTCCAGCCGACTGGTCATCGAGATCGTTCAACGCCTGCTGCAGAACCTGCGCTTCGTAGGAGTTGCGCGCGAGCGTTCGGAGTACTTCGTCCTCACTGACATCGCCAGCGGCGTTGGCCGCGACGATCGCTTGTTCGCGCTCACGGAGTTTCTCGACGCGCTCCTCGATACGTTCGAGCTCCGAAACGACGGCTTCGGTGCGGTTCTCGTCGTCTTCGATCTCTCCCAGGGAGTTTTCAAACGCGTACGTCCGGCAATCGGTGTGGATCGATTCGTCGTGGCTCGAAACTGCGAGGGCGAAATCCAGTGTCGGAGTGGCATACGCCGTCTTCCCATCTCCCCGAAGGACGAGCCTGTTCGGCGTTCCTTCGAGTTGAGCGTGGTCACCTTCGACCGAAACAGACGGATTTTGGAATTGGAATGTCTGTTCCTCGTCATCGCTCTCATTAGCAACGGTCGCCGATCCCGTTGATCCTGCGGTCCCAGCGGTTCCAACTGCCGAAACCGGCAACGAGAGAGCGAGAAGCGCGGCGAGAATGATCGGAACCGGGTGTCTCATCGATACTGTCTTTTTCCCCGACGTACAAAAAGGAGTCGCCCGATCGAAGGGGCCATTAATAGACCCTTACAATCGCTCGAGAGCATCCGCTCGGGGTGGTAATATCGCATTGTTTGGATGGAAAGGGTTTTTTCCCCTGCGATCAACCAGTTGGTACGTATGCGGTTATCAACCGCTGTTGCCCTCACCCTATCCGTCCTCCTCGCCGCGCTCACCGTCGGTACGGTCGCCATCGCTCCCGCGACGGCCGCGACGTCGACCGCGGACGAGTCCGCCGCGCTTTCTACTTCCCAATCGCGGCTCGCTGCTACCACCCTCGAGTCGTCGGTTCAAGACGCCGATCAGGAATATGAACCGGATCGAGCCGACACCAGACAGGTGATCCGTCTCAACGTGACCGAAAACGGCGACGTTCGCTGGACACTCGAGAGTCGCTTCCGACTCTCGGAAAACGAAACCGACCAGTTCGAGCAGTACGCTGAGTCCGTTTCAAACAGCGGCGTCGGCTACGACGCAAATAAGTACGAGCAGGCGCGCATCCTCGCCGAGCGCTCGACCGGCCGCGAGATGTCCTTCGAGAACGAAAGCTGGAACGACCCGCGGATCGAATCCCGCAACGGTCAGAAATTGGGGATCATCTCCTACTCGTTTACGTGGACGAACTTCGCCGTCGTCGACGGCCAGCAAATCCGCTTTGGCGACGCGTTCGTGACCGACAACGGCGTCTGGCTCCAATCGCTCAAGGACGGGCAGCGATTGGTAGTCGAGTCACCGCCGAACTACGGCTTCGACGCCGCACCGACAGGGATCGAGAACGGGACCGTCGTTTACGAGGGGCCGAAGAGCTTCACCGAGGGGGACTTCGAGATGGAGTTCTTCCGTACCGATTCACCGGGTGGATCCGGCGGGACGCCGTCCGAGTCCAAATCCCTCCGTGAGTCGATCTTCACGGCGGAGGGCATCGCCGCTGCGTTCGGCGGCTTCGTTCTGGTTATCGTGGGAACAGCGCTGCTTATCAGTCGTTACCAGCGGTCGGAATGGCCGTTCGACGTCGCGTCGTCTGCCGACGAGTTCCCGGCCGGCTCCGCCCGGCCCCGATCGACCGACGGGTCGGGAACGACTGCCGTCGCACCGGCGGCTGGTCAGTCGGGTATCGAACACGAGTTCGACGAGAGGGAGGCGGTCGACGCCAGTCCCGACAGGAATTCGGACGACGCGGTCGACGAGGAACTGCTGAGCGACGACGAACGGGTCCGACGACTGCTCGAGCAAAACGGCGGCCGGATGAAACAGGCGACGATCGTCAAGGAGACTGGCTGGTCCGACGCAAAGGTTTCGCAACTCCTTTCGGAGATGGACGACGACGACCGGATTCGGAAGCTTCGAATCGGCCGCGAGAACCTCATCACCCTCCCGGACATCGATCCGACCGAGATTGATTAACGTTCTGTCAAAGCGTCGGATGAGTCGGTTTGAGTTGACTTAGCTCGACTCCGATTCGTTCTCGGTCTCGTTGTCGCTCCCCGAGTCGCTATCATTGTCATCGTCCGTCCCCGGGTCGAACTCGACCTCAGTCGACACGGCGTCGTAGATGTCGTCCCAATCCTTGTCCTCGTCCATCAGGAAGACTTCAACGGTCAGCGATCCTTCGCCGAACTCTTCGATTCCGGCCGGTCGGACGTCGATGTGGAACGTGCCGTCCTCCTCCATCCGGACCTCACCCGTCCGCTCGACGATCTTTTGGTTGTCCGGTCCTTCGTTGATCTTGACGAAGAAGTACGGCTCGCCGATCACGTCCCCGTGTTCCGGCGGGTCGACGTTCTCCATGCTCGTGTTGGCGACAACCTCGAGGTTGAAGTTCGAGTAGCCGTCGCCGTCCTCGGCGGACTCCGTATCGACGACTGAGACGTCTTCGATCCGGTCCTCGCGCTTGTTCTCCAGCGGCCGGTTCGGTTCTTCCGGCGGCCGCCACTCCGCAGTTGCCGTATTGTCTTCGTCGGCGGGATCCGTTACGTCCGTCCCAGTTTGGTTGCCATCTTGGGTGTTTTGGTTGCCATCCTGGGTATTTTGGTTGCCCTCTTGGGCGTTACCGTTTTCGGACGCGATGTCCGTCCCATTATCGGCGTCCGTGTCGTTCGGCGATTCGTCGGTCGTTACCCCATCGAGGGCGGCACACCCCGACAGGGCTACGAGCAGTGCAACCGCGACGACAGCGAGCGTTCGGAATTGCATCAGTGACCGGTCGTACCGTGGGACGACCCATTATTACAGCCCCGATAAGTAGCGTTCTCTGAATCGGCGGTAATACGGGTCCTACGTAATCGTATCGGCCACTTTCGAAAGTTTGAGCGCAGCGGAACAGTCTTTATGTACTCACCAACCGACACGAGCGCGGTGTTCGACGAAATTTCTGGCGGTTAAGGGGGACCGACTACTTACGCCAACGGCGTCTACTCGAGATCTACACGGACCACTTTCTCGTCGGGGTCGTTCGCGATGCTCACTCACCACCCCTCGAAAAATCCCCTTGCGAGAGCGACGTTCTCGCTGGTCCGTCGTCGTACTCGGGAAGATACCAAAATTTTCTCGTCGGATTCACTCCGTTCACCCTCCTCCAAAAAATCTCGACCAAAAACACCGGAAGAACGGAGTTCTTCTGAGCCCTCGTTCCTCCGCTCGCTCGCGGTACTTAGGCTAACGGCGTCCGCTCGACGACCTGCCCGTCGTAGGTCGGATACTGTTCGACGATTTCACCGTCCTTGAGGTCACCCTCTTCGATCATCTCCTCTAAGAGCCACCAGGCGACCTCGACGTGGCTCGTCTTGACGGTGTAGAACTCTTCGGGGACGCCGAGAGCCTCGAACTCCTCAGGGTCGGCGCGGGTCTTGCCGTAGACGAGCGTACCGTCGTCAGTGATGTCGTCGAACTCGCGGCGGATGTTCCGTGCCATGCGCTTGAGACGGCGGCGGTGCTGGGCCGCGTCCTTGAACACGGACGTACAGAAGTAGACCTTCTCGTGATCGCCCATTACCTCGAGGATCTCCTCGCGAGAGCCCTCGACGGCGCTCATGTGATCTTCTTTGAGTTCGAATCCCTGCTCTTGCATCCGGCGGTAGTTCCCGTCGCTCATCTCGAACTCGTTGACGTTACAGAACTCCGCTGCGCCCTCGTCCAAAAACTCGAGGAATTCCTCTTCGGCGCGGATGCCTGGAATCTCGAACGCAGGGGTCAGCCCCTCCTCGCGGGCGATGTGGAGGATCTCTTCCCACTCGGTGCCGTGAAGGTCGCCCCACTGTTCGTACGGCGGATGGAAGCGAATCTCGTCGAGGCCGGCCTCGGAGAGCCGCCGCATGTTCTCGCGACCGCCCGTGATACCCGTATAGAGATGGGTGTGGTGGTCCTCGCCGAACTCGTCTTTCAGGAGTTCGAGGTAGTGGCAGGTCCGATCGAGGGCCTCTTGGGGTTCGCCGCCGGTAATCGACGTTCCCAGCGCGTCCATCCGATTTGCCTCCGTGATGACGTCCTCGTCGGACTCGACGAGTCGCTCGTTGGCGTAGACGTCGGTGACGTTCTTGCGGTTCTCGCCGAGCGGGCAGTAGAAGCAGTCGCGCTGGTCGCAGTAACCGTAGACGAACAGCACCATCTTGCCGCCTTTCGCGCACTGCTCACAGCCCTTCGAGATCATTCGAGGGAACGTACTGGCCCGACTCACAAAAGCCGTGCGAAACGCGGATCTCGCGTGGGTCCCGTCACCGTGGGCCGCCGTCGCTCGGGCGGCGTCACGCGATCAACACGGTCGCGACCGCCGGATGGCGGCCCCGTCGGCCCGAAACCGAACTGCGTCTCGAATCGCCTCTCGTTGCCCAGTATGCTATTATACGATTGGACCGAACGATAGAGTATCAATGGCATCCGGGATCCACGTCCTGTGTGTCGACGACGATCCGGACCTTCGTTCGGTAACTGCCGCCACACTCGAGCGATCCCGATCGGAGTTCGTCGTGTCGACGGCGAACTCCGGACGAGACGGGCTCTCACGACTGGACGGGACCGGGACCGAGAGCGAGCCGGAGCGCCCCGCTATCGATTGTATCGTCAGCGACTACGAGATGCCCGGAATGGACGGCCTCGAGTTCCTCGCGGCGGTTCGCGAGCGCGACCCGGAGATGCCGTTTCTCCTGTTCACCGGAAAGGGATCCGAAGCGATCGCGCACGAGGCGATTTCGGCCGGCGTCACCGACTATCTCCAGAAGGGGACGGGGACCGATCAGTACGTCGTCCTCGCGAACCGCATCGAGAACGCCGTCGAGAAACGCCGCGCGGAGCGAGCCAGACGCGAGAGCGAACGCGAACTCGAGCGGTATCGGACGCTCGTCGAAACGGTCGACGACCCCATGTACGTCCTGGACGCGGACGGACGGTGCACGATCATCAACGACGCGTTCTGCGACCTGCTCGGCGTCGATCGAGACCGCGTCGTCGGCGAACCCATCGCCGAGTTCATCTCCAGGGAGGCGCTCGAGCGCGGCGCCAAGACGGTGTATCACCTCCACGAGAGCGACCGGGAGTCCGATCGGTTCGAATTCACCATCGGCGTCGAGGACGGCGCGCAGCGCATCGGCGAGGCGAACGTGACCGCCCTCACGGACGACGAGGGGCGTTTTGCGGGCTCCACGGCAGTCATTCGAGACATCACCGCGCGAAAACGTCGGGAGCGTGAACTCGCCGAGTACGAGCGGATCGTCGAACTCGCGCCGATCGCGCTGTTCATCCTCGACGCGGACGCGACGATCACTTGGTGTAACGACGAGTTCGCCGACGCGTTCACCGAGGAGATCGAGGCCCTGATCGGGACGCCGTTTGCGGAGCTCATCGAACGGGGCTACTACGACGAGCGGGTGATCGGCAAGTACACCGACGAGGTCAGAACGCTCCTCTCCTCGTCGGTCGACCGCACCCGGGCCAAGTACCAGGTTCGATTCCGGCCGAGTGACGACGAGGAACGGATCCACGACGTCCACACCAAACTCCTCCCGCTCGAGGACGGGGCGTTCGTCGGAACGATACACGCGATCCGCGACATCACCCGGCGACGGCGCTATCAGCGGGAGCTCGAGCGCCAGAATGACCGCTTGGAGGAGTTCGCGAGCGTCGTTAGCCACGACCTGCGGAACCCACTGAACGTGGCGCGGGGCACGCTCGAACTCCACGCCGAGGACTGTCCGCAGCCGGGGGAGTCGATCGATCGAATCCGCTGGTCGCTCCAGCGGATGGACGAGCTGATCGACCGGCTCCTGTCGCTGGCACGCCACGGGCAAACGATCGGGAAGCAGACCCCGGTCTCGCTCTCGACCAGCGTCCGCAGAGCTTGGAACGCCGTCGATACCGCGAACGCCACCCTCGAGTGCGCCGTCGAGACCACGATCGTCGCCGACGAGGGCCGCCTGCAAGCGCTGCTCGAGAACCTGTTTCGGAACAGTGTCGAGCATGGCTCGACAAGCTCTCCTTCACAGGCTCAGGAGGACACCGGAAGACGCTCCGCGTCTTCCGAGCCCTCGGTCGCTGATGCTCCCGAGGACAGCGTGGAACACGGTTCCACGGACGCCGACTCGAGGGCCCAGCAGGAGCGATCCGGCGTCACCGTTACCGTCGGTCCCCTCGAGACCGCCGTCGATGACGATCGGTCGGTACGGGGGTTCTACGTCACCGACGACGGGCCGGGGTTCGACTCGGAGCCCGACGACGTGTTCGAGTTCGGCTACACTACCGCCGAGGACGGCACCGGGTTCGGGCTGGCGATCGTCGAGGGGATCGCCGAGGCCCACGGTTGGGCCGTGACCGCGCGAAACGGCGATGACGGCGGCGCGCGCTTCGAGATCAGCGGCGTCGACGTTCGCGATGATCGGTCGGGGTCGACGTAACGCCGCGCCCGCAGAGGCCGATCCACGCTCGCCGCCGACGATCGGCGAGCGGCCCGTCTCGCGGACGTCCGGGGAATTCTGTCGTCCCCAGAAGATGGAAATACCTCCCGGTCGAACGGTCGATAGATGCTGCTTGTCCTCTGTGTCGACCTCGACGACGATCTGGGTCGCAAGACCGGCTTTTCGACGCCGGTGATCGGCCGCGACCCCGTCGAGGAAGCAGCCGTTGCGCTGGCGACCGAAGACCCGGAGGACTCCGACGTCAACGTGATCTTCCAGGGGTTGCACGTCTACGACGACCTCGCCGATCGCGACGAGAGCGTTGAGGTCGCCGTCGTCACCGGTAACGACGAGGGCGACGTGAAGGCGAACCGCGAGGTCGGCGACGAGGTCGACACCGTCCTCGCGAGTCTCTCGACTGCGGAGGACGTCACCGCGCTCGTGGTCACCGACGGCGCCCAAGACGAATCCGTCATTCCGATCATCCGATCGCGGGTCCCGATCGACGGCGTCCGCCGCGTCGTCGTTCGGCAGGCCCAGAACCTGGAGTCGATGTACTACACGATCAAGCAGGTGCTGAACGATCCAGAGACGCGAGGGACGGTGTTGATCCCGCTGGGTATCCTCCTGTTGATCTACCCGCTCGCCCTGGTCGGGACCGTCCTCGACATGCCCGGGTTCGTGCTGGGAACGACCTCGGCGCTGCTGGGACTGTACCTCATCTCCAGAGGACTCGGGCTGGGCGACCGCCTCGACGCCGCCGTCGAGCGCGCCCGCCGGTCGCTGTACGCCGGCCGGACGACCCTGCTCGCCTACGTCGTCGCCGCCGCCCTGTTCGCCCTCGGCGGCGTCAGCGGCCGGAACGAACTCGAGGCTGTCCGAGAAGCATCGCCCAGCAAAGTCGGCGTGCCCGTGATGCTCGCCGCGCTCGTCTATGGGTCGATCCAGTGGATCGCCGCCGCGGGGGTGACCACCAGCCTCGGCCAGATCACCGACGAGTACATCGCCGGCACCCTCGAGTGGCGCTACCTCAACGCGCCGTTCTACGTGCTCTCGATCGCCGTCGTCCTCTACGCGGTGAGCGCGTTCTTCCTCGACGAGGTCGGGATCAGCTTCCTCGCGACGGCGCTGACCGTCGGCACGCTGCTGGGGATCGCGAGCACCCTCGCCTTCGCCGTCATCGAGTCCAAGTATTCAGACGGTACCGACCGAGAGGCCGACGACGGGACGCGACAGACCGACCGCGCCTAACTCACTGTTCGCGTTCGACGACGAACTCCGCCAGTTCGACGAGGTAGTTCCGGGCCGTCGGGTCGGCGACCTCGACCCGATCGAGGGCCTCGATCGCGCGATCCGACTCGGCTCGAGCGCGGGCGTTGGCCTCGTCGGGCGTGAGGTCGGTCACCTGTACGACCGAGGGGCGCTCCAGAGCGGCGTCGTGGCCGGTCGGTTTGCCGAGTTCGTCGGGATCGGCGACCGCGTCGAGGACGTCGTCGCGGATCTGGAAGGCGACCCCGACCCGTTCGGCGTACTCGCCGAGCGCCTCGACGGTGACCGCGTCCGAACCGGCGGCGATCGCCCCGAGCTCCGCGGCGGCGCGAAACAGCGCGCCGGTCTTCCGGCGCGCGAGGGTCATGTACTCGGCCTCGGTTTCGGGTTCGGCCGACAGCTCCGTCGCCTCGCCGATGCCGAGTTCGACCATGGCCTCGGCGACGACGCGCGTGGCGTCGGGATCCGACGAAAAGAGGGCGAACGCTTCGCCGAGCAAGCCGTCGCTCGAGACGATCGCCGGACCGTAGCCGAATTCGGCCCAGGCGCTGGTCGTGCCCCGGCGCAGCTCCGATCGATCGATGATGTCGTCGACGACCAGCGACGCCGCGTGGACGAGTTCGATTCCGACGCCAAAGTCAACGGCGTCCTCAGCCGTTCCGCCCACCGTCTCGCAGGCCAGCACCGTCACCATCGGCCGGACGCGCTTGCCTCCGGCGAGGGCCGTGTGTTCGACTTCCGCTCTGAGCGCGTCCGGCTCGAGGCCGTCGACTACCTCGACGAGCCGATCCTCGATCAGCGCCCGACGGCGCTCCAGCAATTCCATCACACGCGCTTAGGACGGGGGTGAAAAGTACGTGACGGTTCAGCGGTGTAGTAGTTGGACCGTTTACACGGAAAACGGGAGAAAATGCGCGACGTCAGTCCTGGAGCGGCCTCACTCGTCGTCGAACTGGCTGAACGTGAACCCGTTCTCGCCGTCCGACGGGACGGTATCGCCCTCATCGTCATCGGCGTCGGTGTCCGGCGTCGGTTCGGCGTCTCCATCGGTACCGCTCGCGTCCGTGATCCCGCCGTTCGCTTCGGGCTCGAACCCGCCGGAACTTCCGTCGGGACCCTCGCTCGTGTCGGTCTCGACACCGCCGACACCATCGTCGTCGCCGTCGACATCTACCTTGTCGAACGAGAGCGTCTCGTCGTCGGTGTCGTAGTCGTCGACGGAGACGTCCGCCACCTCGTCGGTCTCGAAGTGATCGAGCGTCTCGCTCAGGTACGCCGCCTGATCGGTGAGCGAACTCGCGCTCTCGGTGACTTCCGAGAGGGCGGAGGTCTGCTCCTCCGCGGCCGCGGCGACGCGCTGGGCCTCGGCGGCCGTCGTTTCGGAGATCTCGGTCGCCGACGAGACCATGGCGACGACCTCTTGGGTCGAGGCCGCCTGCTCTTCAGTCGCCGCGGAAATCTCCTGGACGCCCTCGTTGGTCCGGTCGGCGTAGTCGGCGATTTCGTCGAGCGCTTCGGCGGCGTTCTCGACGGAGTCGACGTGTTCGGCGATCCGGTCGGCGGTCTGTTGGACCTCCGTCGCGGTCTCGGTCGTCTGTTCGTCGATCCGCTCGAGTCGCTGCTCGATGTCCTCGGCGGTCGATTTCGTGTCCGCAGCGAGCTCTTTGACCTGCGTCGCGACGGCGCCGAAACCGGAGCCCTCGCCGTCGCCGCCTCGTGAGGCCTCGATGTTCGCGTTCAACGCGAGCATGTTCGTCTCGCGGGCGACCTCGGTGATGAACTCAACCAGTTCGTCGACCTGCGCCATCTCCGCTTCGAGTTCTCGGATGGCCTCGACGGCCTCGGTCGACTCCGCTTCGATCTCATGCATCCCGTCGATCGCCTCCTGGGCCGCCTCGCGGCCGAGGCGGCCGGTTTCGGCCGTCTGCTCGGCGAAGTCAGCGACGTTGTTCGAGGAGGCGGCGATCTCTTCGGTCGTCGTGGAGAGGCCGCTCATCTCCTGGTTGACCGAGTGGAGGTTCTCGTTCTGTCGGTCGGCGCCGTCGGAGATCTCCTGTACCGACTCGGAGACCTGCTGGGAGGCCGAACGGACCTCTTCGCTGGATGCGGTCACCTGTTCGCTGGCCGCCGCCACCTCGTTGGCGAAGGCTTTGACGTCGGCGGTCGTCTCCTCGAGGTCCGCGATCATCTCGTTGAACGCCTCGGCGATGTCGGTCATCGCCTGGCTCTCGCTTTCGGGATCGAGCCGGCGGGTCAGGTCGCCGTCTGCACAGTCGTCCATCACGGCGCTGAACTCCTCGGCTTTCGCCTCGAGATGGCGGTTTATGGACTCGGTCTCGGCCCGAGCCGCTTCGGCCTCCTCGCGTGCGGTCTCGGCGGCTTCGATCTGGTCGCGCAGCGAGTTTCGCATGCTGTCGAAGCCGTCGTACAGCCGTCCGATCTCGTCGACGCGGTCCGTCTCGAGATCGACGTTGAGGTTGCCCTGTTCCATCTCGGTCGTCCGATCGCGCAATCTGGCTAGCGGGCCGACGGTCTGCCGGCCGAGAACGACGCCGACGACGCCGAGCGCGACCAGGCTCGTCAACACCATCGCGAGGACGTTCGTTTCGACGTCGGAGACGACGCCGTACGCCTGCTCGTTCGGAATAGTCGTGACGGCGACCCATTGCGTGTTCCCGACGGGAACGTACGCCCGTACCACGTCGTCGTCCTGAATGCGCGTTAGTCGGCCGCCCAGAGCGGCAGCCATCGCCTCGTCGTCGACCGCTTCGTCGTCGATCGACGCGGAATCGGCCTGAAAGACCGCCGATCCGTCGCTATCGAGAATGGCCGTCGACGCCGACGTGTTCTCTTGGTGGAGTTGCTCGACCTGATACTCGAGCGTGCCGATGATGACGACGGCTCGATCTTCGCGTTCCGTCACCGGGCTGGCGAAGGCCATCACTTGGTCGTCGAGGGTCGGCGATTGGTACGCTTCCTGGGAGTGCCAGACGGACTCCTCGACCCCGAGGTTCTCCTCGAAGCCGTCGGCAGCCCACGGTTCCGAAAGGTTTGCGAACGACTCGCCGCGGTAGTCGGCGTTCGTACTCGTTACGATCTCGTTGTTCTCGGTGTCGACGTAGTGAATCGCTCGTACGTCGACGTCCATTCGAGCTTGCTCTTCGACGAGCTGGCCCTGGACTTCCTGCGGATCGCCATCCTGGAGGATCTGCGAATCGGAGGCGGTCCGCGTCTGAACCCGCATCGTCTCGACCCAGTTGCTGATCGTATCGGACTGCATCTCGGCGGTCGATTCGAGTTGCTCGTTCGAGTCCGACCGAACCGTGTTGTCGATATCGGCGTAGCTGACCGCGCCGACGGCCCCGATGACGAGCACGACCGCCAGAATCGACACCACGAACTTCACGAGGTACCGCCGCCTGATGAACGACGGCACCAGAGAGGAAAGCGACGCCATTACGAACTCACCCTGTCCAGTTCGGCGATGCCGCCATCCGCGCTTTCGTCGAACTCCCAGTACTGGAAGAGGGCGTCGGTCATGTCTCCGTTCTCGTCGAAGGACACCGAACTCGAGGCGCCCTGGTAGGTGACGGAGTCACCTTGGGCCGCGAGTTCGATCCCGTCGGCGAGGGACTCCGGCGTGATCTCTTCGCCCTCGCCGGTCGTGACTGCCTGCATGGCGTTTCTGATGGCGGTCCCGTCGTTTTGCCCGGCGTAGGCGTTCGCGAGCAACAGGACGGCGCTCGCGTCGTAGGAGTGAGGCGTGAAGACGCCCGGTTCGGCGTCGTAGGTGTCCGCGAACAGTTCCGTGAACGTCTCGGTCCCCGGTCCGTCGACCAACGGCGCGGTGCCGCGGATGCCGTCGAGCGAGTAGTCGACTTGGTCGTGGAGATCGCTGTCCTGCAGGCCGTCGGTGACGAGGATGTCTTCCTCGGCGTCGGCACCCAGGTCGGCGAACACCTGTCCGCCGGTCTCCGGATACCCGATCACGACGAGCAGTTCGGGATCGTCCGTTCTAGCTCGTTCGATCGCTCCTTCGTAGGTGTCCTGCCCTTCCGTTAGCGGAACCTGCGCCGAAACCGTCCCGCCGTGATCGCTCCGGAACGAGCGAGAGAACGCCTGGCTCAACTGCCAGCCGTAGTCGTTGTTCGCGTAGAGGGTCGCAGCGCTGTCGTGGCCGAGGTCGTTCGCCGCCCGGTCGGCGAGCACGACCGCCTGCAGCGAGTCGGAGACCGCGGTCCGGAAGACCAGCCCGGCGTCGTTGAGCGAGGTGATCGTCGGCGTGGTCGCGCCCGGCGAACAGCAGACGGTCCGGTACGGAATGAGGACCTGCTGGGTCGCCTGCAGCGTCACGTCCGAGGCTGCCGGCCCGTTAACCATCGGATAGTTCTGCTTGGCCAGGTCGTACGCGCCCTGGACGCCCGTGGACGGCGAGGTTTCGGTATCGACGACTTCGTACTCGATGTCGAGCGAAATCTCGCCTTCGACTTGCCGAATCGGGAGCTCCGCGGCGTTTCGCATCGGCTTCCCGACGGTCTCGAGATTGCCGCTCAACGGTTGCATGATTCCGAGTCTGAGGGTTCGGTCGGTCCCGCCGACGTCGCTCCCGTCCTCGATGTCGTTCGAGTCGAGTCCGGGAACCGAACTGAGACAGCCGGCGAGGCCGCCGAGACCGGCTCCACAGAGACCGGACAGTAGTTTTCGACGATTCAAGTGAACGGACATACCTGCGTATTTCACTCATCACATATAACAATACTGTCTGGATTTCGATACTTATTAGAATAAATAGTAATTCGATTAGATATAAAGAAGAATAGTTACTATGCTGTCATACGGGGTCGTATCTGTGAGGGACTAACAACCGGTATTTGTGGGGATCAGTTCTCGAGATCGAGACGCTATCGCTATAAAATTCACACGTCGTGGTTGTATCAGGGTGCTATTGTGGACCAAACATAATTTATCTGGAACACGAATCTGCTCGTTCGATGAGGGAACGTACCATCCCGTCGATACGAAATACGGGTCGCTGAACCGCGAGTAACCACGCTTGCCGTGAGAAACCGAAGCGAATTGAATTCGAATGAATTAGTCGTTCGGAACCGGCGAAAACGGATCTCCGCTCGAACGGTCGCCTCCAACGTCCCGAGAAAAGCCGCACCCTCGAGTTGCGCGACTCCCGCTTACTGGAACGCTTCAGTGAGCGCGGGAACGACGTCGAAGAGGTCGTCGACGATCGCGTAGTCGGCGATGTCCATGATCGGGGCGTTGGGGTCGGTGTTGATCGCGACGATCGTATCCGAGCCCTTCATCCCGGCGACGTGCTGGACGGCCCCGGAGATCCCGATCGCGATGTAGACGTCGGGCGTGACGACCTTCCCGGACTGGCCGACCTGTCGGTTCTTGGGCAGCCAGCCGTTGTCGACGATCGGCCGCGAGGACGAGACCGTCGCGCCGAGGGCGTCCGCGAGCTCCTCGATGAGCGGGAGGTTGTCCTCCTCTTCGATCCCGCGGCCGACGCTCACGAGGACGTCCGCTTCGGTGATGTCGACGTCGCCGCCGCCGACCTCCTCGAAGCCGTTGACCGTCGAGCCGATGGCGTCCTCGTCGATGTCGGCGTCGAAGGCCTCGATCGCGGCGTCGCCGGTGCCTTCGGCCTGGGGCCACTCGGCGCTGCGGATCGTCGCCACCGCGCCCCCCTCGAGTTCGTTGGTGGTCTCGACCTTGCCGCCGTACATTTCGCGGGTAGCGATCAGCGTCTCGCCGTCGGTCTCGAGGGCGATCGTGTCGGTGACGATCGGCAGGTCGAGTTGGGTGGCGACGGCGGGGGCGTAGTCGAGGCCGTTGACGCTGTTGGGCGCGAGGACGTACTGCGGGGCGAGCTCGTCGTAGAGCTGGGTGATCGCCTGCGCGTAGACGTCGTGGTTGAACTCCTCGCCGTAGTCGACGGTGTGGATGGCGTCGACGCCCTCGCGGTTGAGCTTCTCCGCGAACTCGTCGACGGTGCCGCTGATGACCGCCAGATGCAGGTCGCCGCCGGTCTCGTTAGCCAGTTGGCGACCCGCGGTAATGATCTCGTAGCTGACGTCGCGCAGTTCACCGCGACGGTGGTCCGTAACTGCGAGGATGTCCGTCATTGTGCCACCCCCTTGTCGCGAAGCAGTTCAGCGAGCTCGCCGGCCGCCTCCTCGGGACTTCCCTCCCAGGTCGTCACGTCGCTCTCGCTTTCAGGCTCGTACATGTCCGTCAGCTCGAGTTGGGAGTCGACGGCGCTCTCGTCGATGCCGAGATCGGCCAGCGCCTTGACGTCGAGTTCCTTGCGCTGGGCCTGCCGGATCCCGCGCAGGCTGGCGTAGCGGGGCTCGTTGATCCCCGTCTGAATCGTTAGGACCGCGGGGAGCTCGATCTCGGTCAGCTCCTCGACCCCGCCCTCGAGTTCGCGTCGAACGGAGGCCGCGTCGTCGTCGAAGCCGTGCTCTAAGTGGTTGACGACGGCGCCCCACTGGTAGCCGAGGTTTTCGGCGACGGAGACGCCCGTCGCGCCGAAGCTATCGTCGCCGGCTTGGACGCCCGTCAGGACGAGGTCGGGATCTTCCTCCTCGACGACGGCGCTCAGGATCTCCGTCTTGGCGCCGACGTCCAGCAGATCGACGTCCTCGAGCGAGTCGTCCCAGATGCGGACGGCGCGATCGGCACCTTTCGCCAGCGCCTGCCGGATGGTCTGTTCGCACTCCTCCGGACCGATCGTGACCGTCACGACTTCGTCGGCGACGCCCGCCTCCTGGAGCTGGACGGCCTCCTCGATGGCGTAGTCGTCCCACTCGTTGAGGTCGGCGCCCAGATACTGGTCGGCGATCCCAGTACCCTCGATTTCGAACTCGTCTTCGACGGTCGCGACTTCTTTGACCGTAACGAGGATTTTCATCATTTATCACTGCCACGCCCGTACCGTAAACCTTTTCGAAACGCGCTTTCATATGAGACCAGTTCATTTAACGATCAGTAAGTGAACCCCTAAAATAGGTTACAGACTATTTGGTGACGAGGGGAAAAACTACCAACGTTACTCATCGTGCTGCTATCGATCCGCAAGACGGAAACGGTTTAACGACGCCACTGGTAGTACGCGATATGGCAGACTGTCCACTTGCCGACGACTGCCCAAGCTTTTCCGAGCGGATCTCGGGAATGGGGTGTCAACACTACGGCGACCGCGGGGGCAAGGAGTGGTGTAAGCACTACAGCCAGCCCATCGAGGATCTGAAGACCCAGCCCGTCAAGTCGGGCGAGGAGATCGTTATCGACGTCGTCGACATGCACGAGAGCGGCGCCGGCGTCGGGCGGACGGAAGACGGGTTTATCGTGCTGGTCGACGGCATTCTTCCGGAGGCCCGAGCCCGCGTTCAGGTGACCCAGGTCCACAGCAACCACGCCCGTGCCGAGGAACTCGAACTCCTCCCGTTGGATCCCGACGAGGACGCGGAGCCCGACGCCGACGCAACGTCGGCCGATGACGAGGGCGAGGACGAGGATGAGGATAAGGACGAGGACGCGGAATCCGGCGCCGACACGGACGGCAAGGACAAAGGCAAGCCGGCCCGCGAACGGCTCGGCAGCCGAGAGAACTTCTGGGGCTCGTAGTCGACCCGTCGAGTGGACAGTCGTCGATTGCTCCGTTTTCGCGCAGTTTAGCGCCCATATTGCAATAAGACGTGAGTACAGTTGCAGCGACTGTTAGGCACCCGACGGCAGTGGGTTCGGGGAGTGGACGACGGATACGGCACTTCGCGGATGGAACGCCGCGACCGTCGCGACGCAAGGGTTTTCCCGTCGCTTGTGCGACACAACGGCATGGAGCGGATCCCCCTGTCGAACTCGGCGTTCGAAGGCGACAACAACGCGTACCTCTTCGCGGACGAATCGGAGGCGGCGCTGATCGACACCGGCGACTGGACGGCGACGACGCGGGAGCAACTCGAGACCGCCCTCGCCGAACGGGACCTCGCCTTCGCCGACGTCGATCGGGTTTTCCTCACCCACTGGCACGGCGACCACACCGGACTGGCGGGCGAGATTCAGGCCGAAAGCGGGGCCGAGGTCTACGTCCACGAGGCCGACGCGCCGCTCGTCGAGGGCGACGAGGACGCCTGGGACGCGATGTACGAGCTACAGGAGGAGTACTTCGAGCAGTGGGGGATGCCCGAGGAGAAGCGGGCCGTCCTCCGGGAGCGGATGGCCGACGCCGGGACGGGCGCCGCGTCGCCGACGGTCACGACGTTCGCCGACGGCGAGACGTTCCCCGTACCCGGCGGCAAACTCGAGGTCGTCCACGCGTCCGGCCACGCCGCGGGGTTGAGCATGTTCGCAACGACCCTCGAGGGCCGGCGGGAGGTCATCTCCGGCGACGCGCTGTTGCCCGTCTACACGCCCAACGTCGGCGGCGCGGACGTCCGCGTCGATCGGCCACTCGAGCGCTATCTGCGGGCGCTTCGGGGGGTCGTCGAGGCCGACTACGATCGCGCGTGGCCGGGCCACCGCGATCCGATCGACGAGCCCGCCGACCGGGCCCAGCACATCATCGACCACCATGCGGAACGCGCCTGGCGGGTCCTCGACGCGCTGGATCGCGAGGATCCCTGCGACACCTGGTCCGTAAGCGCGGCCCTGTTCGGTGACCTCGAGGACATCCACATCCTCCACGGCCCCGGCGAATCGTACGCCCACCTGGAGCACCTAGAGCGGGCCGGGACCGTCGTCCGGGAGGAGACCGAGTATCGCCTGGCCGACGGCGTCGCGGAAGTACTCGCCGCGAAGGACGAACGGCGCTGGCACCTCGAGTACTGACGACGGCGCGGCCCATCGGTCTCTATTTCCCGCGAAAACCAGTCGCTCACGTCTGAAGCGGGACGCGAAATACGCGGCGAAAGAGTTCCCCCCTCGGGTAGCTCTCACTCCCCTCGCGGGATCCGCGTGAGACACGGCGAGAGGTGATGTCAGAGGCACGGACCCGCCGTGGCGCAGCCGGTGCGCAGTATACACTCCGTCATACCGACTGTTATTTCTATTGGTTAGTTCCGGTCAAGGAATCGATTTCAACGGACGTTTGATCGAACGGCGCCGTTCGCTCGAGCCCTCAGCGGTCCATCGAGGGCACCGGGACGCTGTGACCGCGCCCTCGACGACCGTCCGCGGATCGACGCCGCTGCCGTCCGACTCGGTGATCCGGACGATCCGGAGATCCAGCGCGGGGTGGACGACCGCATGGACGTCCTCGGGCAGATAGCGTTCGGCCGAGTTCCCGCCGTCTGGTCGGCGACCGACGGGGACGGGACCGGGGAAGCTTTGACCCTGCCGTCGTCTTAGACAGGGGTATGAGCGGACGCGAGCGGGAGTGGGAGTGGAGGCGATCGCCGTGATCGACGAGATCGAGGAACTGCTCGAGGAGATCGGGTTCGACGCCGAGACGAGCGTGTTGACACACCGTCAGGCGCAGGTGCTCGCGCTCCGCGAACGCGGCGTCTCGCAGGCCGACATCGCCGACGCGCTGGGCACCTCGCGGGCGAACGTCTCCTCGATCGAGTCGAGCGCGCGCGAGAACTTAGCGAAGGCTCGCGAGACGGTGGCCTTCGCGGAGGCGTTGCGGGCGCCGGTCCGCGTCCGGGTGCCGGCCGGGACCGACCTCTACGACGTTCCGCAGTTGGTCTACGACGCCTGCGACGAGCAGGGCGTCAAGGTCGATCACACAGCGCCGGACCTGATGAAGGTCGTCAGCGACGCCGCAGGGCCGGCGGTGTCGGGACGCGAGGTGTCGACGCCGCTGATCGTCGGCGTCACCTCCGAGGGGATGGTGCGGGTCCGCCACCAGGACCGCCGGGAGTGATCGCCGTTCGACGCCGCGTCGCGCGACTCCGAATTGCAGGCAGCGTCAGCAGTCCGAAGACCGAAAGGCGACGACGGCATACGCGAGGGTGATGACGTTCGATCTGCCGGAGGCAGTAGCCGACTCGTGGCGACCGCTGGGAACGCGAACCGGCGAGACGAGTGCCATGCTCGCCTCGATCACCGCCGAGACGACGGTCTACGAGCGCGTCGCGCCCGCGGCCGGCGTAGATGCGCTCGAGGCGAGCGACATTCCGGCCCGCTCGCTGTTCGTCGTCGACGTGACCGTCTCTCCCTCGCCCGACGATCTCGGGCTATCGACGACGTCCGTCTTCTCGAAGGCCGCACCGAAAGCGCGAGACCAGTTCGTCGACACCCTCGAGTCCGAAGGGCTGGCCGTCGAGGGTACCCGGAACAGCCTCGAGTTCGAGGCGTCCAACGGCAACGGGGGCTCGTGGTACGTCCTCGACGTGGGGTACCCCGTCGACGGGGAGACGAGCGAGGAACCGGATCGGATCGACGCCGAGGCCCACGTCGCCGTCTGGCCGCTCGAGTCGACGTTCGGGATGGCCGGCGGGGTACTCCCGCTCGAGGACGGCGTTCGCGCCGAGACCGCCGACTCGGCGTCGTCGAACGACGAGTTGGGTACCGATCCGGAGCGCGACCGCGAGACGATCGCACAACTGATCCGAACGGTCGACTTCGACGACAACGACGAGTCGGACGACTCCTAACCGCTCGGAGACTCGCTGTACTGTCTGGACCGCCCGCTCGACTGAGTTCGAAACCTTCTCGATATAGTGAATATCAGTCTTCCGGATGCTAAAATTGATTGATCGTCCAGTTGCACCTCGAGACGATGGACCTCTCCCCGGAGAAGTACACCCTCTCCAATTTTATCGAGGCGTGTAAGAATCCAGAAGCGTTCAAACACGAGCTCAAAAAGCGGTACGGCGACGTGCAGAAACACGTCTTCTATCGAGAGCACGGCCGCCCGACGAATATCATGGACGCGGACTGGGACAATCTCCTGTTGCTGGATGCCTGTCGATTCGACTATCTCGCCGAACACAATTCGATAGACGGTGAGCTAACCGCCGCCGTCTCCGTCGCGTCGACGAGCAACGAGTTCATGGAGAAGACGTTCGCCGGGGAGACGTTCCACGACACGGTCTACGTCTCCGCCAACGGGTTTTCTCACCAGCTGGAGGAGGGCACCTTCCACGAATTCGTGTCGACATATCCCGAGTCCCAGCGGGACGTCCTCGACAGCGAACTCTATCGGAACTACCGGCCGGGGATCGTTCGCGAGAAGGCCGCCGAGGCCTACGAACGCCATCCGGACAAGCGGTTGCTCGTCCACTTCATGCAGCCCCACGGCCCGTACTTCGGTCCGAAAGCCGAGGCGTTACGCGAGCGACTCCGGACGAACCACGGGCTCGAGTTCTCCGCCTGGAAATCGGACGCCGACGTTACCAGTCGCGCGGACGGCATGGTGTATCTGATGGACGCCGCGGAGGCGGGCTACGTTTCCCCGGCCGAATTGCAGGAGGTGTACGTCGAAAATCTGGAGCTGGTCCTCGAGCACGTCGAGCGACTCGTCGACCAACTCGATGGAAAGACCGTCATCACCGCCGACCACGGGGAACTGCTCGGCGAGACCACGAACCTCTACTCCCGACTCACCGGCGACCGGTACGAGCATCCGGGCTACGTCTGGACGCCGGAGCTCCGACTCGTCCCCTGGCTCGTCGTCCCCTGGGAGAACCGGCGCGACATCGTCGCGGAACGCCCGGTGGAACGGGACGACGTCGACGACGAGGTCGTCGAGGACCACCTTCGGGCGCTCGGCTACCAGTCCTGACCCGACCGCAATGGTTCGGGGAGCACGTCAACACACCGCTCATCCTGCAAAACCGCGGAACGGAGACTGGTGATTTTTATAAACGGCATCCGACGTATCCCGTATGCAAACCCACATCGTCCCGGTCGGCTTCGACTACGACCGGCTGATCGCGCCGCTGGTGCGCGATCAGATCGACGTCGACAGCGTCATCCTCCTCGAGGGCGCCGTCGGGAGCGAGGCCAACGTCGAGTACTCCCGGCACCTCTCGGACAAACTCGAGACGGACTTCAAGAACCTGCTGGGAGCGACCACCGAGCGGTTCGTCCTCGAAGACGTCTACGACTACGACGCGGCCTTCGAGCAGGCCTACGACCTCATCACCGCGGAGCTCGACGACGGCAACGAGGTCTGGGTCAACGTCGCCGCGATGCCCCGCACGGTGAGTTTCGCCTTCGCCAACGCCGCCCACTCGCTGATGGTCGAGCGCCAGGAGGACCGCGAGGGAATCCACACCTACTACACGGCCCCCG
Organism: Haloterrigena salifodinae; assembly: GCF_003977755.1. NCBI lineage: Archaea > Methanobacteriati > Methanobacteriota > Halobacteria > Halobacteriales > Natrialbaceae > Haloterrigena > Haloterrigena salifodinae. Next base: position 1,467,273 of record NZ_RQWN01000001.1, on the reverse strand, counting down.
AGAAGTACCTCGAGACGGAACTGGCCGAGGAGCTCCGCGAGCAGATCGAACTCCTCGAGGAACTGGACGCCGGGGCGGGCGTACAGGGAGAGGGTGCCGACACCCTCGACGGCGACCGGATCGACGACCGCCTCGAGAGCGCCCGCGACCTCCTCTCGGAATTCGACGAGCGCGGGACGACGATCGGCGCCAAGGAGATCGACGGTCGCCACATCGTCGAACTGCCTGTCGCCTCCTTCTCGAACGTTAAACCTTTCGAGGAACTCATCCTGTTCAAACTCGGCGAGGACGGCGAGTTCGATTCGGTCTCCGAACTCGCGGAGTCGCTGGCCCGCGAACTGAACGAGGAGTACACCGACAGCTTCCGCTCGAAGGTCATCTACAACGTCGACCGCCTCGGACCGGGCGGGAAGGGGTACATCGAGCGCGAAGAACACGGGAAATCCTACCGAACCCGACTCTCCCGCATCGGCGAACTCTGGGTGCGGGCCCACTCCGACGACGAGTCGCGATAACGGTACCTACCCTACTCGAGCCAGCAGCCGCTCCCGGACCACGAGCAGACAGGGCAGGACGGTGAGGCAGGCGACGAACGCGAAGACGATGCTCAGGCCCGTTACCAGTCCGAACCGCCGGAGCGGCGGCGCGAGCGCCAGCGCGAGGACGCCGAACCCCGCCGCCGTCGTGGCTGCGCTCCCCAGGAGCGCCCCGCCGGTGCCGGTGATCGTCGCCGCGAGCGCCGCCTCGAGGGTCGGCTGGCGGTCGCGCTCGTCGACGAACCGCTCGCCGACGTGGATGCTGTAGTCGACGCCCAGCCCGATCGCGAGGCTCGTGATGACGGCCGTTTCGCTGTTGAACGGCAGGTCGAGCAGCGCCATCGTCCCGAGCAGCCACGCGAGGGCGATCACGACCGGAGCGAGCGTGACCGCACCCAGCGAGAGCGCCCGGTGGCGCACCCAGTAGAGGGCCGTCAGGAAGACCAGGATGACCACCAGCGTGATCGCGAAGGCCTGCACGAGCGTCTCGAGGAGCGCGTCCTGAACGACCGCCGTCGTCACCGGTCCGCCGGTGGCGATCGCCGTGACGGGGCCCGCGCGTTCGACGGTGGCCGCGACGTCGCGACTGTCGTCGGCGACGGTCTGGGCGGGGGCGTCCCCTCGAACGGTCACGAGGAGGCGCGCCGATTCGTACGCTCCCTCGTCCGTCCGGTAGAGGACGTCTCCCGCGCGGTCCGCGTCGGCGTCGAACAGGGCGTCGTAGACGCCGGCGACGTCCTCGTCGGGGAGCCCGTCGCCATCCGTATCGCGCTCCGCGACGGCGGCCGCGACCGACTCGTTCTCGGCGGCGACCTCGCGGACGACCGACGGCGGCCCCTCGATCGCGGCCTCGCCGTCCTGGCCGACGACGACCGTGTCGTCCTCGCCGACCGCGCTGTCGGCCTCGTCCATCGCCGCGAGCGCGTCGGGATCGGTGACGGGCCCGCGTATCAGAATCTGCGTTCGACTTCCTTCGCCCCGCTCCGCGAAGTTGTCGCCGAGGTACGCGGCGTCATCGCGGATCGTGTACGTATCGGGCGCGAGCGGTCCCGGAAGGGACTTAGCCCACCCGGGCGCGTCCTCGGGGAGGAAATCCGCCTGGTTGAACTCCGTATCGATCCCCGTCGCGCCGTAAGCGCCGCCGGCGGCGAGGAGAAGCGCCGCGAGGATCACCGCGAGCGGGAGCCGCTGGGGAATCGCGACCAGTCGCGAGAGCGCCCGGCCGGTGGCACTCGGTCCCGACCCGAACGGGCGTTTCGCGCGGTCCCGGTCGAACCGGGACTCGAGGAACTCGTCGACTTCTACCTTCAGCGCCGGCACGAAGACGGCGAAGGCGACGAACGTCGCGAGGATACCGCCGGCGCTCAGGACGGCGAAGTCCCGTACCGCCCCGAGCGGGCTGACGACGTTCGAGAGGAAGCCGACGCCCGTCGAGACCGTCGCCGCGCCGAGCGCGAGGACGACGCCCGCGAGTCCGACGGTCATGCCCGCTCGCGGACCGACTGGACCGCCGTTCGCGGTCGCACTCGCCGTCGGCTTCGGCGCCGCGACCCCCTCGAGTTCGCCGGCTCTGGTCTCCCGGTAGCGCATGACTACGTGGAGGGCGTAGTCGATACTGAGCCCGATCAGGAGAAACGGCACCGCGATCAGCAGTTGGCTCGAGGGGATCTCGAGCCAGCCCTGCACGCCGGCGAGCCAGGCCATCACGACCCCGATACCGACGAGTCCGATCAGGACGTCGACGACGTCCCGGTAGGTGACCGCCAGCACGCCCAACACGAGGACGAGCGCGACGGGCGTGATGATCGCGAAGCTGTCGCCGACGGCGTTCGACGACGCCTCGTCGGTGATCCCCTGCCCGAAGACGAACGCGTCGTCGAAGCGCTCGTCGACCCGGTCGGCGAGTTCGACCTGCGCGTCGTAGGCATCCCGCGGCTCTTCCTCCGGACCGCTACTGTCGACCTGAAAGACGAACGTGATGCGCGCGTCGGCCGTCGTCTCGCCTGGCTCGTAGTCGGTCGGGAGGAACTCGTAGGGGTCCGCCCGCTCACCTGCTCCCGCCGACTGGCCCTGTTGCCCCGCATCGCGCTCGGGATCGAGCACGTCGGCCAGCAGCGCTTCGACTTCCTCGTCGGAGCGCGACTCGAGCGCTGTAATCTGTTCCTCGAGCGTGGGCGCGCCCGTCTCCGGTGGCTCCGCCCCCGCTTCCGTTCGGTCCTCGTAGACGGCAGCCGTCCCGACGACGTTCTCGAGGCCGACGAACCCCTGCTCGTCGAGCGTGGCGTTCAGCGCTTCGTCCTCACGAACCGCTCGCTGGAGTCGCAGCCCTTCGAGCAGCGACTCGCGGGTGAGCACGTCGCCGCCCTCGTCGCGGACGACTACCTGAGCGACGATCGCGTCGTCGGTGCCGTAGGTCGCCTCGATCTCCTCGAGCGCGTCGGTTTCCTCGGAGTCGGTCTCGAACTGGCCGATCCCGCCGTCCTCGGGGTCGCCGACCGCCGCGCCGGCGGCGACGACGGCGGTGAGCAAGAGGATCAGGACGACGACGAGCCGACTGTGAGAAACGATCCACTCGGCGTACCTCGTCGCGACGGACCCGCTCATTCGTCACTCACGCTCGATCACTGTCTCCGGCTCCGACCGGATCGCTCATAACGGTTCGGGTGGAAATCGGTGTCGTATAATCAGGATCCGATTATGAACACCGATATCGATCGCGAACGCGGGGTTCTCAGCCCTGCGGATCGCGCCTACCTGCTCGGCGAACGCGAGATGAGTCACGACCAGTCGAAGCGGAACGCGGAGGCCCGCATTCGACGGCGCGTCCGCGCCGCGATCCTCGACTTCGATCTGTTATTGCACACGCTGGCCGAGAAGGACCGCCGACAGGTGTTCGAGGCGGCGGCGACCGACGAGGAGTTCCTCGACGGTTTCCGGACGATGCTCGCGTTCGCCTATCTGGGGCTCGAGGAGTCGGGTACCGACTTCGAAACCGTCCTCGAGCCGGCGGTCAGAAGCTGCGAAGAATTCCTCGCGGCGAGCGGCGACGAGCGCGTCTCGGTCGACGTGACCTTCGACGTCGAGACGACCGTCGAGTCCTCGCTGTCGGGCGTCGTTTCGCGGCTCGAGGCCGGCGAACCGGTTACACCGCGCGAGCTGTTTACCGTCGTCATGCAGGGCGACCACGATCCGACCGCCCACGATCGGATCGCGATCGCCGACGCGGACGCGGACGATCTCAGGGACGGGTTTCTCGAGCGGTTGGCGACGTATCTCGGCGGCGAACTACGGTACGTGACCAACTCGAGGGCGATTATCGACCTCGGGGGCGAGTGACTCCGGTACCGCTTCCATACTCGTTCCCGGTCGAGCCGTGGGACCGGCTGTGACCGCCGACGACCACCAGTGATCGCCGGGACTCATCAGCGACCGCCGACAGGCAGGGCGATTCGGGTTATTCGAGCGGTTCAACCGAGATCCGTCCCATGTCCGTTTCGACTCGAAGCTGCGGCCCGCCGTCGCCGAGTCGTCCAGTTACTTGCTCCTCGCTTCGGGTCGCGTCCTCGAGCGGGAGGTCGTCGACGTCGACCCGCCCCGTGTTCGTCTCCACGCGCAGGTCGGCGTCGACGGCCTCGCTCACGGCGGCGGTTACCTGTCCAGTCGACGCCGAGATCGTCGTCTCGCCGTCGATCGCTGGCACCTCGACGCTGATCTGGCCGGCCGAGGTGGACACGTTGCCGAGTCGCTCCGCGTCCCGGATTTCGACCTGGCCCGCGCTCGCCTCGGCGGAGACCGTCCCGTCGACGCCCGCGATGTCGACTTGGCCCGTGTCCGCGTCCGCGTGCAGATCGCCCGCGACGTCGCGGACGGTGATCTGTCCCGTACTCGTTTCGATCCGCTCGAGGGCGACCTCGCGGGGGATCTCCACGTCGACCTCTATCGAGGGGCGACTGGCGAGCCAGCCTTCGCTGCCGTCCCACTCAGATCGGAGTTCGAGTCGGCCGTCGGCGAGTTCGGTCTCGAGGGTTAGCTCCTCGAGATCGGTCCGAACCGAATCGGACTCCTTGACGATCTCGAGGCCCACGTCATCCCGATCGGCGCCGGCGACCGAAAGCCGTCCAATCTCGCTGACGATCGCGATCGACGCGGCGTCCTCGAGGGGGATCGTCTCGTGCTCCTCGCTGCGGTTGTTGACCACCGGAGTCGCTCCGAGACAGCCGGAGAGTCCGAGGAGACCGACTGTCCCGACGCTCTCGAGCAGCTTCCGCCTGGTCGTGTCGGATCTCATACGTAATTCCACGGACCAGTCCGACATTAAGCGGTCGGTCGATTGGCGACCGGCCAGTCGACCCCCGTGATTTTTGTGTGCCGATCTTTCTGTCGCCGGTCGATCTCAGCGTGACGAAAAACCTAACACCATCCCGGGCGGTAACTCCGAAATACGTATGTTCCGTCCAGTCGCGGGTACGGCCGACGCGTTCGACGGCCCGCGAGAGGCGGTTTTCGTAGGGGCGTCCTAGCCCCGCATTCCCCACCCCGTTTCGACGGATGTATTGTCGGCGACCAGCATTCACCGAGCAACGACCGGTATCAGCAATGAGTACGCATACCTTCGACGCCACGACGACGCACGGACGACGCCCCCTGCGGGCGGTGAGAGCATGAGCACGGACGCGCCCGAATCGGACGCCGAGAGCGATCCCGCAACTCGAGAGCCGACCCTCGAGGGCGGCTACGACCCCGAAGCGGTCGAGGAACGCTGGCAGCAGCGCTGGATCGACGCCGACGTCTACGCCTACGAGAGCGATGCCAAGCGCGACCCCAACACAGTCTACGCGATCGACACGCCGCCGCCGACGGTCTCGGGTAGCCTGCACATGGGCCACCTCTACGGCTCGACGCTGCAGGACTTCGCCGCGCGGTTCCAGCGGATGCACGACGGCGACGTGCTCTTCCCCTTCGGCTACGACGACAACGGGATCGCCAGCGAGCGACTGACCGAGTCGGAGTTGGACATCCGCCACCAGGACTACGAGCGCCGCGAGTTCCAGGAACTCTGCCGCGAGGTCTGTCAGGAGTACGAGGCCGAGTTCACGGAGAAGATGCAGGATCTCGGGACCTCGATCGACTGGAATAACACCTACAAGACGATCGAACCCCGCGTCCAGCGCGTCTCGCAACTGTCCTTCCTCGACCTCTACGAGAAGGGCCGCGAATACCGCAAGAAGGCGCCCGCGATCTGGTGTCCGGACTGCGAGACGGCCATCTCCCAGGTCGAGATGGAAGACGACGAGCGCGGCTCGCACTTCAACGACATCGCTTTCGAACTCGCAAGCGACGGGACGGACCGCGACGAGTTCATTATTTCCACCACGCGACCTGAACTCATCCCCGCCTGCGTCTCCGTCTTCGTCCACCCGGACGACGACGACAATCGGGACCTCGTCGGCGAGACCGCTCGCATTCCGATCTTCGGCCACGAAGTGCCGATCATCGAGGACGAGCGCGTCGACATGGAGAAGGGCAGCGGCGTCGTGATGTGCTGTACCTTCGGCGACCAGAACGACATCGAGTGGTACCAGGCCCACGACCTGCCGCTGCGCGTGGCCATCGACGAGTCCGCGACAATGACCGACCTCGCCGGCGACTACGAGGGGATGTCGACCGAAGAGGCCCGCGAGGCCATCGTCGAGGACTTAGACGACGAGGGCTACCTGCGCGACCGCTGGGAGATCTCCCACGCGGTCCAGGTCCACGAACGCTGTGACACCGCCGTCGAGTACCGCGTCTCTAAGCAGTGGTACGTCGAAATTCTGGATCACAAGGAGGAGTACCTCGAGGCCGGTCGGGAGATGGACTGGTACCCCGAGAAGATGTTCAGCCGCTACAAGCACTGGATCGAGGGCCTCGAGTGGGACTGGCTCATCTCGCGCCAGCGCGACTCGGGGATTCCGTTCCCGGTCTGGTACTGCGCGGACTGCGACCACGAGATCATGGCCGACCGGGAGACGCTCCCGGTCGATCCGCTTTCGGACGAGCCGCCTGTCGATAGCTGTCCCGAGTGCGGGTCCGACAACTTCGTCGCCGAAGAGGACGTCTTCGACACGTGGGCAACCTCCTCGCTGACCCCCCTGATCAACGCGGGCTGGGACTGGAACGAAGACGCCGAGGAGTTCGCGATGGAGAAACCGGAGCTGTACCCGTTCGACCTCCGTCCGCAGGGCCACGACATCATCTCGTTCTGGCTGTTCCACACCATCGTCAAGTGCTACGAGCACACCGGCGAAGTGCCCTTCGACGCGACGATGATCAACGGCCACGTCCTAGACGAGAACCGCGAGAAGATGTCCAAGTCCCGCGGCAACGTCGTCGAACCCGACGAGGTGCTCGCGGACTTCCCCGTCGACGCCGTCCGCTTCTGGGCCGCGAGCGCGGCGGTCGGCGACGACTTCCCGTATCAGGAGAAGGACCTGACGGCGGGCGAAAAACTCCTGCGCAAGCTCTGGAACGCCTCGAAGCTCGTCGACACGCTCGCGCCCCGCGAGCCCGAGGAACCCGCGGAGCTCGAGGCGATCGACCGCTGGCTGCTGGCGGAACTCGACGACGCCGTCGAGGACCTCACCACCCACCTCGAGGAGTACGAGTTCGCGAAGGCCCGCGACCGGCTGCGGACCTTCTTCTGGAACACGTTCTGCGACGACTACCTCGAGATCGCCAAAACCCGCGAGGACGAGCCCTCGACGCAGTACGCGCTGCGGACGGCCCACCGGACGTTCCTCGAGCTGTGGGCGCCGTTCCTGCCCCACGCGACCGAGGAGATCTGGCAGGCCGTCTACAGCGACGACGGCGCCGACCTCGAGAACACCAGCATCCACGTCCGCGACTGGCCCAGCCCGCGGGGCCACGAGGCCGACCTCGAGGCCGGCGAGGCCGCCATGGAGGTCATCTCGGCGCTGCGCCGCTACAAGAGCGAGAACCAGCTGCCGCTGAACGCCGACCTCGAGTCGGTGTCGGTCTACGGCCCCATCGAGGGCTTCGAGGACGCCATTCAGAACGTGATGCACGTCCAGGACCTGACCGTCCTCGAAGAGGAACCCGAGGTCACCACCGAGATCGCGTCGATCGACCTCGACTACTCGACGCTCGGACCGAAGTTCGGCTCGAAGGTCGGCGAGATCGATTCGGGGATCGAGAGCGGCGACTATGAAATCGACGACGACGAGGGCGTCCTTCGGGTCGCCGGCGAGGAACTCGAGGGCGACCTCTTCGAGGTCGAACGCGAGCGCTCCTACTCGGGCGAGGGCGAGATGATCGAGACCGAGTCGGCGGTCGTCATCCTCGAGTAGTCCATACCGCCCCGGTGCCGCCTCGCTCTCAGCGGCGGGAAGCGCTGTATTACCTCTCGGAAAAGGTGGGCGCGGTCGCCCTGGAGGACCTCGTGGCGCAGGTCGCACTCCGGGACGGCGAGACGTCGGGGACGCGAGTCGACACGATCACGACGGGTTCCGTCACAACCACCTGCCGAAACTGATCGACGCGGCGGTCGTTCGGTACGACACGGACGCGGGGACGGTCGAACGCCGTCCGGAGGCGGCGGCGCTCGATCCGTTCCTCCAGCTCGCACGGCGATACGTACCGTAATCGACCGCTATCGACCCGCGCGGTCCGCCGGGGCGCCCCCACGGGCCGCTTCGCACTTTTTGACCCGGATCGCGAGGGCGAGGAAGACGGCGAGCAGCGCGAACGTCACCTCGCCGGCGGCGACGACGCCGAGCGCGTCCGCGCCGAGGAACATCGGTTCGTCTCCCGGGACGGGGATGGCCGTGTGGTGTGGCCCGCCGGCGATCGGCACGAAGTAGTCGACGACCAGGTTGCTGCCGTACCACGCTACGGCCACAGCGACGCTCCACACGGGGAAATCGGAGATTCGGTGGAGGACGAGCGCCTGGACGACCATCGACAGGTGGCTCCAGAAGAGGAACTGGTACATCAGCGGGTCGAGATAGCTGTAGGCGTCGGCGAACGCGAGCAGCGTGTACGGCGTCCACAGACCCAGAATGACGTTGCCGAAGAAGGCCAGCGACGTCAGCCACGGCTGTTCGTACCCCAGTTTCCAGCAGGCGATCGCCAGCGCGATCAGCAGCGTCGCCATCGGGCTGTCGGGCACCCACGGCCACATCACCGCCGGCGTCCCGCCGAGCTGGGGGCCGTAGTACCAGAAGCCGAAGGCCGTCCCCGCGAGGTTGATCGCCACGACGAGCCACGCGAACCGCAGTCCGAGGTCCTCGAGGGTCTTCGGAACTGGCGTGAGATAGGTCGGCAGCGGCTCCCGGTCGGGCAGCATGGACGACGCGAACATCGTTTCACTCGGCGTGACGGTCGACACTCGCAAAACAGTAGCGGTTGGTGACTCTCAGTCGAGTCGCGGTCGAGCGACCGCCGTCGGAACCGCCGAACTCGCGATTTCGACGGTTCCGTCGGTCACTCTGCCGGTTCGTCCGCGTCGTCCCGTCGGCGTAGCCACTCGAGACCGATCGCGCTGCCAAGAAGTCCCGCACCGGCGGTGAAGCCCGGCGTCCCGTCGGTATCATCGTTATCCTCGGCGTCGGTCGATCCGTTCTCCGTCTGATCGTCGGTGCCAGCGCCTCCGCCGTCACTGCTTCCGTCTTCGTCAGTGCTTTCGTCGGTACTGCTCTCGTCGCCGGCGTCTCCGTTGTCACTGCTGTCGTTGCTGCTCTCGTCGCCGGCGTCTCCGTTGTCACTGCCGTCGGTACTGCTCTCGTCGCCGGCGTCTCCGTTGTCACTGCCGTCGGTACTGCTCTCGTCGCCGGCGTCTCCGTTGTCACTGCCGTCGTCGTCAGCGTCTCCACGGCCGTCATCATCGCTGTCGGAGTCGTCGCTCTCGTCCGCGTCTCCGTCCTCGGTACCGTCGTCCTGTTCGTCGTCTCCGTTCGCACCGTCTTCATCAGCCCCATCCTCGTCGGCGTCCGTTTCTTCGCGGAGCGCGACGAGTTCGCCGTCGTGATCGACGTAGATGGTCTCGCCGCTTATCGCACGAATGTCTCCGACCGGCGCATCGTCTTTCGAGACCGTCCATTTCTCGCTCCCGTCGCGTTTGTCGAGCGCGACGAGTTTCTGATCGTAATCCCGGTCTCCGTAGTTGCGGGAGTCTGACCAGAAGTAGACGTAAACGGTCTCGCCGCTGATAACGGCCTCCCCATAGGTGTACGTAACGTCGATCTCCCAGTCGTACTCGTCGCCGTGGTCGCCGTGGATCGAAGTACTTCCGTAGCCGTAATCGGATGCTGAAATCGCGGATTTGTTGCCGAGTGTCCCTATGGAATGCGACAAGATCACACCCAACCCATCGCCAGTTTGTGCATCGTAGAAGGGGACTTCCTCACCACCCCTGTCACCGAGAACCGCCGCCTCAGTCGCGTAGATGCCATCTCCTCCTGTCCAGACCCATGTCTGCCAGATGGTCTCTCCGGACGCGGGATCGAACGCGAGAATGCCGTCCTGCGTTCCGGCGTAGACGACGCCGTTCATCGCGGCGGTTCCGGGGGAGAATTCGGACTCCCGTTCGTCACCATTTCTTGACTCGACGACAGCCGTGTCTCTCTGCCATCGGACCGATCCGTCGTCAGCCTCGAGGGCGTACAGCGTGCCGTCGATGACGACGAAGACGCCGTCGTACGCCACCGTGTGGCTACTCGTCCTCTCCCCGGGGTCGAGGTCGCTCTCCCAGCGGACGCTACCGTCTTCTCGATCGAGCGCCACGATATCGCCGCCGTTGAGGTATACCATCTCGCCGGCTACCGCGGGATCACCCGCGTCGACGTCGGCGTTCTCCCAGAGGCGCGTTCCGTCCGCCGCGTCGAGGGCGACGACACCGTCCGCGGTCGTCGTGTACACGGTGTCGTCGGCGACCGCGACGGAGCCGTCGTGGTCGACGGTCCATGCGGCCTCAAGGTTGCCGTTGAACTCGTAGCCGTCTGGGATGAACCTCGAATGACCGGCGTCACCGCGGTAGGACGCCCAGTCTTCGTCTAACTCCGGATTCGGATCCAGCCCCGGGTTCGGGAGGTCGTCGGTTTCGGACGCTCCCACACCGATCGAGGCGAGTCCACTAGCCGAAAGCGCTGCACCTGTCGCCAGTACCGAACGGCGATGCCATTCTTCCATACCGCTATCCGTACGGGATACTGCCGTTACTATCAGCTATCTAAGGAATAATTGTAACCCATACAACTGTTTCGAACGACACCCCCTGTACTTTAGCGGGTAGCGTTCGTCGACCGGCGCATGCAGCGCAGTCCTGACGACCGATCTCGAGTATCCCTCTCGACTGGCTGCGAGAGTTCCCTCACGCTCGAGTTCGCCTTCGAGATGGGCGAGATGACGGTCCCGGTTCGACGCAACCGGTCGGGTCACGCCTCTGAACGGCCGCTCTCTGTGTTCGTGATCACACCCGAGTCGGCTGTGCGACGTTCCGACATCTGGTACCGCCGCGGCGGTAGCGAATTCGGCGATAGCTCGGCAACGGATCGCGGTCGGACAGCCGGCATGTCACGAGATCGTTTCACCGGCGTGACGTTCGACACGCGCAAAACAGTAGTGAGCCGCGACTATCCGCCACGATCGTTATACCGATGTATCCGTCAGGTGTGCCCGTGTGTCGCTCGGACGACGGGCGGGACTGATCGATAACGACCAACCGGTTTCGATAACGGCCAGTCGGCCGCGTATGGCGGACGAACGCGGCCGACGCGTTCTGCTCTCGCGCTGCAGTCTCACTCGACGCCTCGAGCGCGTCCCGTTTCCGTGGCTATCGGAGCACGGTCAGCTCGGTGTAGGCGTAGAAGTTAGCGGTCGAGGACCTA